>URDM01000085.1 GCA_900546575.1 uncultured Prevotella sp. | reverse complement strand
AAATTTTATTAGTTATATTACGTTAATTAACTCCCTCATTTTCAAACGATTACGTTAGAATTAACAGAGTATTGATTGTTTCTTTAATACGTATTAAGTTTCCGTTCCGTGTCACGGAATGTACATTCAGTGTCACGGAATGGCCGTTCAACGACACGGAACGTACGTTCAGTGACACGGAACGGAGATTTCATAGGCAAAGATACACAATTTATTGGGTATATTCCAAATTTTCAAGTAGTATTCGAATTTGAAAAGATTGGCATTTCCAAGTTTTAATATATTATAAATGGCTGATTTCTTTTTGTATTGTCTCCGATTTCCACTAACTTTGCACTCTATTATACACAATATTATATATAAAGATATGGATTTGATACTGAAATATTTCCCCAACCTGTCTGACTTGCAACGCACACAGTTTGCCAAGCTTAAGGAGCTGTACGAGGACTGGAACAGCAAGATAAACGTAATCTCGCGTAAGGACATGGACAACTTCTACGAGCACCATGTGCTGCACTCGCTTGCCATAGCCCACGAGATTAAGTTTCGTGACGGCTCGCGCATTCTAGACCTTGGTACGGGCGGAGGCTTCCCCGGCATTCCCTTGGCCATAATGTTTCCGGAGTGCCAGTTTAAGATGATTGACCGCACAGGCAAGAAGATTCGCGTGGTCAACGAAGTGGCACAGGCCATCGGACTGAAGAACGTGGTGGCTGAGCAGCTGTCGGGCGAAGAGGAGAAGGCACAGTACGACTTCGTGGTAAGCCGTGCCGTAATGCCCCTACCCGACCTCGTGAAGATCATCAAGAAGAACATCTCGCACAAGAACCAGCACAACTCCCTGCCAAACGGACTCATCTGTCTGAAGGGCGGCAATCTGCAGGCTGAGACCCAGCCGTTCAAGAAGATTGTGAGCCTCACCGAAATACACGACATGTTCGAAGAGGAATGGTTTAAGGAGAAATATCTGATTTACCTGCCGCTGTAAAAAGGAAAAGCGAAAAGTAAAAAGTAAAAAGTAAAAGGTAAAAAAGTAAAAAGTTAAAAAGGCTTAGATAGGCTTAGTAAGGCTTAGTAAGGCTTAGTAACTTAGTAAGGCTTAGTAAGGCTTAATAAGGCCCAGCTAAGCAAAAAAAGAACAAAATATGCTTAAGATAGAAACTTTCACATGCAACATGCTGCAGGAGAACTGCTATGTTGTGAGCGACGACACCAAGGAATGTGTCATCATCGACTGCGGTGCCTACTACGAGGCTGAGAAACTGGCTATCGAGAAATATATCAAGACTAACGAGCTGAAGCCCGTACACCTCATTGCCACTCACGGACATCTCGACCACAACTTCGGCGATGCTTTCATCACGAAGACTTACGGTCTGCCGCTTGAGATTGACAGCTCCGACGAAAGCTACGTGCTGGCTGCCGACAAGCAGGCTGCCTACTTCGGTATAACTCTCGACGAGCCAATCGTTACCGAAACTAAGACATTCAAGGCTGGAGACATCATCAAGTTCGGCACTCACGAAATTGAGGTCATCGAGACTCCAGGACACTCTATGGGTAGCGTGGTACTCTACATAAAGGACGAGAAGGTGGCTTTCACCGGCGACACTCTGTTCCGTGGCTCTATAGGCCGTACCGACTTTGAAGGCGGAAGCATGCTCATGATTATTCAGAGCCTGCGCATGTTTGTGCAGTTCCCCGACGACATCACTCTGCTGCCCGGACATGGACAGCAGACTACTATGGGATATGAGTTGGCACACAACCCCTATCTGGACAGATAAGAAATAAAGATTTGAAAACAGAAAAGATAATACTCGGCATCGACCCCGGCACCAACGTCATGGGTTATGGAGTGCTGAGGGCTACGGGCAACAAGGCTGAAATGGTGGCTATGGGCGTTATCGACATGCGCCGTGACTCCGACCCTTATCTGCGACTGGGCAAGATACACAGCCGCGTGACTGAGATAATCGACCAGTTCCTGCCCGACGAAATGGCTATCGAAGCCCCCTTCTTCGGCAAGAACGTACAGTCGATGCTCAAGCTCGGACGCTCGCAAGGCGTAGCTATAGCGGCTGCCGTTGGCCACAGCGTACCTGTACACGAATACGCTCCTATGAAGATAAAGATGGCGATAACCGGACAGGGACAAGCCTCGAAGGAGCAGGTGGCTGATATGCTCAAGCGTCTGCTACGGCTCAACGCCGACCAGATGCCTAAGCTTATGGATGCCACCGATGCCCTGGGCGTGGCCTACTGCCACTTCATGCAGCAGGGACGACCCGTGACCGACGCCCACTACAACGGGTGGAAAGATTTCATCAACAAGAATCAGGATAGACTATGCAAAGGATAATTGACATTAAGGATGGGGTGACACGCATGCCCGAATGGCGCATGGCACAGCCAGTAGACTTCGAGCTTCTCGATGGTGAGAACATAGCAATAACGGGACCCAACGGAGGCGGCAAGTCAATGTTCGTAGACATTATTACGGGCAAACATCCGCTTCTGGGCGACTGCATCAAGTACGACTTCACGCCGTCGACCAAGGAGTACATTTCGGACAATATCAAGTATGTCTGCTTCAAGGATACTTACGGAGGCGACAACGACTCTACGTATTATCTGCAGCAGCGTTGGAATCAGACCGAGATTGACCCAGAAACGGCTACCGTAGGCTCACGTCTCGAAGCCGCCTATCAAGCAGCCGGCGACGACACCGAAGAGCGCCGCCAACTGCAGCAACACATATACGAGCTGTTCGGACTGGAGCAGATGCTCGACAAGTATGTCATACTGCTGTCGAGCGGCGAACTGCGCAAGCTGGTCATCGCATCGTCAATATTCTCGCAGCCACGACTGCTCATCATCGACAATCCATATATCGGACTCGACAAAGAGGCACGCGAGCAGCTCACCAATCTGCTGCAGATTCTCTCTACCGAGCACGGCATTCAGATAATGCTCGTAGTAAACCGCACCAAGGACATCCCGGAGTTTGTGTCGCACGTAGTTGAGGTGAGCAACATGACTGTAGGACCCAAGATGACACGCAGCGAATATATGGCTCAGCAACAGCCCGACTGCGCTCCTGCCAACATACCTGACAACTGGCGCAAGATGATTGAAGAGATGCCATACAAGGAGGAGGAATACGATGCACAGCGCGTAGTAGACATGCACAAGGTGAGCATACGCTACGGCGAGCGAACCATTCTGAAAGACCTCGACTGGCAGGTGATGAACGGCGAATATTGGGCTCTCACCGGACGCAACGGCAGCGGAAAGTCTACCCTGCTGAGCCTTGTATGTGCCGACAATCCGCAGAGCTACGCTTGCGACATCACTCTCTTCGACAAGACAAGAGGAAGCGGCGAAAGCATCTGGGACATCAAGAAGCACATAGGCTACGTTTCACCCGAAATGCACCGAGCCTTCCGTAGCAACGTGACCGTAGAACGTATCGTGGCAAGCGGATTCAGCAACGCCGTGAGCCTGTACGTAAAACCCGACCCGCAGAACCACGGAACTTGCCTCAAATGGATGAGCATTTTCGGTATAGAGCAGCTTGCCGACAAGAGTTTTCTGAAACTGTCGAGCGGCGAACAGCGTCTGGTGCTACTGGCAAGAGCTATGGTGAAGGACCCCGAGCTGCTGATTCTCGACGAACCTTTGCACGGTCTTGACGAGCCCAACCGCCGACACGTGAAGCAGGTGATTGAGGCATTCTGCCAGCGCAAAGGCAAGACTCTTATCATGGTGACCCACTACGAAGACGAACTGCCTGCGTGCATCAACCGCAAGAAGATACTTTATAGAAACAAATAATAAAACGAATATTACGTATGAAAAGAATTGTATTGATACTCGCTATGATATGTGCCACCATAGCAAATGCTTCGGCACAGGAGATATTCAAGGAGGTGAAGCGTCTTGAGAAGCAGGCTGAAACTTTCGCCAACGACACCACCAAGAACATCAATGAGCGCAAGATAGCCTGCTTCAAGTACGATGCCATCTTCTATCTCATCGACAAGGGCAGCCAGGAAGGCACATTCACCGAGTATGACCTGGGCGAACAGACCAACGCTATGATTGATTTTGTCAACCTGTTTGTGAAGCGACTCAGCCAGACTTCCAAGGCCAAGGACAAGGACTTGCTGAAGGCTAAGTTCCGCACAGCCACTATCAACAACTCGTTGTTCAACGATGTTGACAAGGAGGTGATCTATAGCTATGTCGACAACGATAAGTTCATCACGCAGTTTTCGCTCGATACCGACTGGGTGAAGGCTCTTGAGGCAGTTACTAAATAAGGATATGAACAGCCAGCTGATAACCGAACGACTTGCAGGCAAGGGCATCCGACCTACATCCAACCGTATTCTGGTGTACGATGCCCTTGCCCGCCAGGAGTCTCCACAAAGCCTTAAGGATATGGAGAATCTCCTGCTGTCAATGGACAAGTCGAGCATATTCCGCGTGCTCACCTTGTTTCTCAAGCACGACGTGGTTCACGCCTTTGAGGACGGACGTGGGGTGATGAACTATGAACTATGCAACGAGCAGGGCGAATGCCATCATCACGACAACCACGTACACTTCTATTGCGAAGTGTGCGGACGCTCGTTCTGCATGGAAGATGTTCCGATACCGTCGTTCAGTCTTCCCTCTGGTTTCCGCCAACATTCAGCCTCGTTCGTCATCAAGGGCGAATGTCCTAACTGCAGTTCTAAGAAAACAAAAACAACATTGTAACACTCTACCTAAGTGAAACAATGTTGTTTTTTATATTGTATCAATCTATTTGTCTTCAACCAACGCCGACAGAAGTCCGTCGCACGCCTCCTCTATAAGGTCGAGAGCATAATCAAAGTCCGACATGTCGCCATAGTAAGGGTCGGGAACCACGGTTGCCTTGCTTCCCTCAGGCAGGTAATCGGTAAGCATACGCACCTTTTGGCGTGCCTCTTCGGTAGGAGCCTTGGCGGTTACAATACGATAGTTGTCGCTGTCCATAACCAGCAGCAGGTCGAAGTCGTCAAAGTCCGACTGTCGTATCTGTCGGGCATGGCTGTCGAAGCGGTAGCCTCTCAATGCTCCACGTTCGCGCATACGCTTGTCGGGCAATTGCCCTACATGCCAGTCGCCTATGCCAGCCGAGTCCATCACGAATTCGTCATCCTTATGGGCAACATGCACCTTGGCACGCATCACGCCCTCAGCAGCCGGCGAACGGCAAATATTGCCAAGACATATAAACAGAAGACGGTGCAGGGTTTTATCACTTGTTTTCATTGTTCAAAAATATATAGTTTATATTATTATTTTGCAAACACTCAACATTCAACATTCAACACTCAACATTCAACACTCACCCCTACCCCTCGGTCGTAACAATCGTTACGTCAGAGAACGTCTCCATATAGTCGATTATCCGCAGACAGTCGCTCTCGCCACGCTTCACCTTCAGCTGTATGTCGGCTTCGAACACCTCGCCTTGCGATGTGAAGCTGTCCTTCAGTTCATACAGCTGTATCTCCATGCCCTCATGCTTCAGCTTCTCTATAAGCTGGCGCACGCTCTCCTTCGACGGTGCCTTGAACGACAGCTCTACTGTCGACGTATTCAACGGCGGAATCAAGGCGTTGAGCACCTCAAGGCCGAGCAGAACCATAAACGTAGCAATAGATGCAGCAACATACATACCCGTTCCGCAAGCCAGACCTATAGCAGCCGTAACCCAAAGTCCGGCAGCTGTCGTCAATCCACGCACCACATTCTTCTGGAATATGATAGTGCCGGCACCAAGAAATCCGATGCCCGAAACCACCTGTGCCGCCACGCGCGACGAGTCTTTCAGGTCTATACCAAAACCAAACTGTGATACAAGGCAGAAGAGTGCGCTGCCCAAGGCAACAAGAAAATGAGTGCGAAAACCAGCCTCCTTGGCTCTGTATTCACGCTCAATGCCTATGGCACCTCCCAGCAGAAGAGCCAACGAAAGACGTATTGTGATTTCAATATAGTTTGCATCCATAATGACTGTTGTTTTAATGTAATCAAAGATAAAGCCCTTTGTACCTGTTGGCGGATGTAAAGTTACAAAATATAATTCTGACTACAAAATAAAAATATGAATACAAAAAAAGTAGAGGCCTAAACTGGGCGCCCCCAGCCGACCTCTACAAAATCTATCAAATATGATCTAATAAATCCTTATGTTTTATGTCTAAGTCACGCTTTACTTAGCCTCGTTCTCAGGACGAAGCTCGCGAACTGTCTCGGCAGCGCGCCACATCTCCATGTCGTGCATAGCCTTAAGTTCGGCGTTGAGTTTCTCACGATAGTCTGGCTTAGAGTTAGAATCGATTGAGATCTGAGCCTCGTTACCAGTCTTGACTGAGAGGTAGAGCCACTCCATAACAGGCTTGATAGCCTCGCGGAAACGAGGAGCCCAATCCAAGGCGCCACGCTGAGCTGTTGTAGAGCAGTTGGCATACATCCAGTCCATACCCTTCTCGGCGAAGAGAGGCATAAGGCTCTGTGTCAACTCCTCAACAGTCTCGTTGAAAGCCTCAGAAGGAGAGTGTCCGTGCTCGCGCAGAACCTCATACTGAGCCTCAAGCAGTCCCTCGATAGCACCCATCAGCGAGCCACGCTCACCTGTAAGGTCTGAAGTAGCCTCACGCTGGAATGTTGTCTTGAACAGATAGCCGGCACCGATACCGATACCAAAGGCGATGGTCTTCTCCTCTGCCTTGCCTGAGTGGTCCTGATATACTGCATACGAGCAGTTCAAGCCACGGCCTTCGAGGAACATTGTACGGAGCGATGTGCCCGAACCCTTAGGAGCCACCATAATAACGTCGACATCAGCAGGAGGAACTACGCCTGTACGGTCGTTCCAGTTGATAGCGAAGCCGTGTGAATAGTAAAGGGTCTTGCCCGGTGTGAGATATTGTTTGATTTTAGGCCATACTGCAATCTGACCAGCGTCAGAAAGAAGCATGCAGATGATAGTACCCTTCTGGGCAGCCTCTTCTACAGAGAACAGAGTCTTGCCCGGCACCCAACCATCAGCTACAGCCTTGTCATAAGTCTTGCCTGGACGCTGACCAACGATTACGTTGAAACCGTTGTCGCGCAAGTTACCTGCCTGACCAGGTCCCTGAATACCGTATCCTAAAATGGCAATTGTTTCGTTTTTAAGAACTTCACGTGCTTTTTCCAATGAAAACTCTTTGCTGGTGACTACAGTCTCTACAACGCCACCGAAATTCATTTGTGCCATACTACAATTGTTTTGTGCGGTCAAACTGACGACCGCGGGTTTATATATTTCCTTTATATTAGTTGTCTTGCTAACTAATTGGAGTGTTTTTTGTTATCGAGGTGTTATATTGTTTTTTTTACAACTGCAAAGATAATAAATTATAAGTTACCTACAAATTTTTATATCAGTTTTTTACAAATTAATTTCATATCTGCACAAAACGTTCATTTATGTGCCATTCCGACAACACTTTTTACTTTTTTACCTTTTTACTTTTTTTTTTACCTTTTTACTTTTCTACTTCTTTACTTTTTTATGTAAGTTTGCAAAACAAAGACAATTCCTATCTATTATAGACAATCAAAATACATACAAATAAAATGAACAAACTGACAATCGGAATCATCTCCGCACTTGCCTTGGCTGGTACGATGCCTGCCAAAGCGCAGTTCAAACTTGTAAATCCCGTACCGCAGAAAATCCAAAACACCGGATTTGCACAGTTGCCACAAAGCGTTAATATCAAGACCAGCAACAATCGAGACGACTCGTTTGCCGTTGCCACTTTAAAGAATGGCATAAAGGTCGCTCCCAACGCCAAGTACACCATAACACTCGGCATCAAGGGCGACAAGTGTGTCAAGGCATACGCCAAGCATCTTCCACGAAAGGCTGAGGGCTACTGGCTCAGCATCAACGACAAGGGAGCCGTAATCATAGGCAACGACGAGGAGGGACTCTTCTACGGCGTGCAGACATTGCTCGGCTCAATAGCCAAGGGCAAGCTTGAGACAGGCACCGTTACCGACTGGCCCGACGTTGACTTCCGCGGAACTGTAGAGGGTTTCTATGGTACACCATGGAGCCACAAGGCCCGCCTCAGCCAGATAGCCTTCTATGGTCGCAACAAGATGAACACTTACATCTATGGTCCGAAGGACGACCCCTATCATCGCGACCAGTGGCGCAAGCCCTACCCTACCGACGAGGCCAACCGCATTAAGCAACTCAACGAGGTGGCAAGGCTGAATGGTGTCAACTTCTACTGGGCCATCCATCCGGGCGTTGACATCAAGTGGAACAACGAAGACCGCGACAACCTCATCAACAAACTCGAAATGATGTACGCTCTCGGTATACGCTCGTTTGCCGTATTCTTCGACGATATATGGGGCGAAGGTGCCAAGGCGGACAAGCAAGCCGAACTGCTCAACTATGTCGACGACAACTTCATCAACCGCCATAAGGACATCTCACCTCTTATTATGTGTCCTACCGAATACAACCGTGCTTGGGCTAACGACGAGAAGGGCTATTTGCGCACACTCGGCACTAAGATGAACAAGGACATACGCATAATGTGGACGGGCAACTCCGTGGTGCATTGCATTGACAAGGAGTCGATGCAATGGATCAACAGCCGTATCGACCGCAAGGCTTACATCTGGTGGAACTTCCCCGTGAGCGACTTCGTGAGAGACCACATTCTGCTCGGTCAAGCCTACGGCAACGGCAAGGACATCGCCGACGACGTGTCGGGATTTGTGTCTAACCCAATGGAACATGCCGAGGCTTCAAAAATCTCGCTCTATGGCATAGCCGACTACACATGGAACATGAAGGCTTACGATGCCGAGACCGACTGGCTCAAGGGCATCAACGACTTGCTGCCTGCCAATGCCGAGGCTCTGCGCACTTTCGCCTTATATAATAAGGATTTAGGACAGAACGGACACGGATTCCGCCGCGATGAGGGCGAGGAACTGAAAGATGTGGCAGCAGCTGCCGTAAAGGGCGACCGCAAGGCTATTGAAGAGATCAATGCCAAGTGTCTGCAACTCAAGAACGCTTGCGACCTCCTGCTTTCCGACAAGACCAACAAGGAACTTATACGCGAACTGCGTCCATGGCTGCTGCAAGCCAAGAACCTTGCCGACTACGGCACTACGGTCGTAATGATGCTCCAAGGCAACCCTGCCGTCAGCTTCGACAATCTCTACCGTCAGGCTGCATCTATACAGGAGCAGATGTTCGAGCTTGAGAACTCCGACGTGCGCCACGCTCTTCAGCCCGGCATCAAGGTTGGCACAAAAGTTATGCTGCCCACACTTCACAAGCTCTTCACCCTGGCTGTCGACAACTACAACAAGCAGAACGGCACCAGCCTCTCAAATGTGGCTGAATACATGCCATACAAGCTGACGAGCAACGTCGACCAGCTGCGCCTGCTGCCTGTCAGCATCAAGAACACCAACGTCATGGTTGCCCCTTCCAACGAGGTAATCAATTGGCAGAAGGACGGATTCATCGAGATTGAGACTGACCACGAGGTAACGCTCAACGGTATGGACTTCAACTTCGACGTGGAGAACATTGCCAATAAGTTCAAGCTCGAAGTCTTCACCGGTGGCGCATGGCAGCCTATCAGCCTCAGCATGAACCAGCGTCGAAAGACAGTAGTGAACACCGGTGCAGAGATTGACGGACTTAAAGCCAAAAAGCTTCGCCTCACCAACACCTCAGGCGAAGACCTGAAAGTCTACTTCCGCAGCTTCAAGTTTGCTACCAAGTAAAGTAGAATAGCATTAAGCAAAACAGACGGTCTGAACGGCTGATAGCTACATAAGCTATTAGTCTCGTTCAGACCGTCTGTGGTTTATATTGACTACATGTCACAGTTGTCTCTTATTAGATAATTCACTTCCTTTTGGTATTTATCGTTCATGCCTTATTTTCCAAGAGACTTGAACATCTTGGTGATGCACTTTTTCTTTTGTTCCATGTTCGGGTGAACATAGAGGTTAAGGGTTGTAGTGATGTTGGCATGACCGAGCAGTACGCTTACGGTCTTGTAGTCGCAGTTGCTTTCTATGCAGCGTGTGGCAAAGCTGTGGCGTAGTCCGTGGTATTTCAGCCGAGGAATGTCAAGGCGTTTCATCAGCCGATGATAGTAGTTGCGGTAGGTGCGTGGCTCTGTCGGTTTCTCCTCGTTGGTCAGTACATAGAAGTCTGTGTTTACCACCTTTTTCAGAGGTTTCACCATAGTTAGAAGTTCTTTGTTCATCGGTATCTCACGGCATGAGTTCTTGGTCTTGGGTGTGTTGATGACCAACTCCGTGTGCTTGCATTCGCCCTCCACAATGTAGATGCGCTCAATGGTGCGGTTCACGGTAATTGTGCCGTTGTCGGTGTTGATGTCCGACCATTTCAAACCACATATCTCTCCGATACGCAAGCCTGTGGTCAGACTGATATAGATACCGAGGTTGCGGAATGTGAAGTTCTGTTTGATGAAATCGAGGATCTTTTTATGGTGTGCCACCGTCAGCACCTCAAT
>URDM01000084.1 GCA_900546575.1 uncultured Prevotella sp. | reverse complement strand
GTATCACCATCCGGGTAAGGTATTTCCACGCCACTTGCCATCATACTACATCCGTAGAAAGATTCGCTGGCAGGATCGGCAACGGATACTCCGTTAATAATGAGAAAATAGTAGTGAAAACCTTGTGTAAGCGAGTCGGTAATACAACTCCATTCGCCATTAGTATTGCGTACGAGGTCGTATTTACGACCTAAATCGATTTGTACTTTTTGGGCGTCAGGCGCTTTTATTTTGAATTCTATACGGTTGCCGGGTAAAAGGCGTGGGTACGTGGCATTGCGGACATTGAGCTCACTACGTTTGCCGGGCAGTGTAGATTCATCTTGTGTACGGCGGTTAGGTTGTGCCAGGAGAGCTCCTAAACACACGGATTGAAGTAATAGAAAAGTGAAAATTCTGTTCATAAATTCTGTGTTTTTTTGTTGTTGACTTCGCAAAGATAGCTGCATTTCCTACTCTTTTCTTTGTACTTTTAAACACTTTCCTTGCATTTTTAGATAATATAGGTGTGTACGTCCTTTATTTTCTTTAGTTCATTTGATTCTATATGTTGTATAGTTGTGTATTACATACATATTTATTGTTGTATTTTAATTTGTACAAACTTTCAATACGCAATATGTTGTATGTAACAGTATGAGGAAAAACATTTTATTCTTTCTTTTTATATTTTTCTGGTTGGCTACCAGAATCTTCTGTTATTCTATCATCAGGGTGTCTATCAGCCTCGTCAGGGTGGCTATCAGCGCCAGGGCGGCTATCAGCAGCGTGGCGGCTATCAGCAGGGCGGATACCAGCAGCGCAGCGGTTATCAGCAGCGTGGCGGCTATCAGCAGGGCGGCTATCGTCAGCGTTCGGCCGATTATGATCCCAATGCTAAGTATAGCATGAAGAAGCGTATCGAGTATAAGGAGGAGAACATCGATCCCAACGAACCGATACGTCTCAACAAGTTCCTTGCCAACGCCGGTATTTGCTCGCGCCGTGAGGCTGATGAGTTCATCCAGGCAGGCGTTGTGTCGGTAAACGGAGAAGTAGTTACCGAACTCGGAACAAAGATAAAGCGCACCGACGAAATCAAATTCCACGATCAGCCGGTAAATCTTGAGAAGAAAGTGTACGTGCTGCTCAACAAGCCGAAGGACTGCGTGACAACAAGCGACGATCCTCAGCAGCGCAAGACAGTTATGGATTTGGTTAAGAACGTATGCCCCGAGCGTATCTACCCGGTAGGACGTCTCGACCGCAACACCACCGGTGTGCTCCTGCTCACCAACGACGGCGATCTGGCTTCGAAGCTTACACATCCTAAGTTCCTAAAGAAGAAGGTCTACCATGTTTACCTCGACAAGAACGTTACAGCTCACGACCTGCAGCAGATAGCTGACGGCATAGAGCTTGAGGACGGCGAGGTGCATGCAGACGCAATCGAGTATGCAAGCGATACAGACAAGAGCCAGGTTGGCATCGAGATCCACAGCGGCAAGAACCGTATCGTTCGCCGTATCTTCGAGCACCTCGGCTATCGTGTAGTGAAGCTCGACCGCGTACAGTTTGCAGGACTTACAAAGAAGAATCTCCGTCGTGGCGACTGGCGCTTCCTCACTGAGAAGGAAGTGGAGATGCTGCGCATGGGAGCGTTCGAATAATGTTTGATGAGTAATGTTTAATGTTTTTGTTGTACATATCTATATGTGTAATGCTACATATATAGATATGTGGCAATGCAACATTAAGCATTACTCTTTATTGATTAAACATTAAACACTGAATATTAATAAATTAAATAATGGAAACAATAAAGAGAACAAAGATTGTTGACGCTCTCCAGCGCACCGACTTTGGCGCTACCGTCAACGTGAAGGGATGGGTTCGCACCCACCGCAGCTCAAAGGCTGTCGACTTCATAGCACTCAACGACGGTTCCACAATCAAGAACATACAGATTGTTGTTGACCCAGCAAAGTTCGATGCAGAGCAACTCAAGCAGATAACTACTGGTGCTTGCATCAGCGCCGTAGGTACACTCGTAGAGAGTCAGGGCAAGGGCCAGAGCTCAGAGATACAGTGTGAGAGCCTTGAGATATACGGACTCTGCGGCAGCGATTATCCTATGCAGAAGAAGGGTCAGTCGTTTGAGTACATGCGACAGTACGCCCACCTGCGTCTGCGCACCAATACGTTCGGTGCCGTTATGCGTATACGCCACAATATGGCTATGGCCATCCACACATACTTCCACGAGCACGGCTATTTCTACTTCCATACACCGCTCATCACAGCCAGTGACTGCGAGGGTGCAGGCCAGATGTTCCAGGTAACAACCAAGAATCTCTACAATCTGAAGAAGACTGAGGATGGCAAGATTGACTATAGCGACGACTTCTTCGGCAAGCAGACATCGCTGACTGTGTCTGGTCAGCTCGAAGGTGAGCTTGGTGCCACTGCTCTTGGAGCCATCTACACATTCGGTCCGACTTTCCGTGCCGAGAATTCCAACACTCCGCGCCACTTGGCTGAGTTCTGGATGGTTGAGCCTGAGGTGGCTTTCCTCGACCTCGCTGGTCTTATGGATCTTGAGGAAGACTTCATCAAGTACTGCATCCGTTGGGCTTTGGAGCACTGCAAGGACGACCTCGAGTTCCTCAACAAGATGATTGACAAGGGACTTATCGAGCGTCTTCAAAGCGTATTGAACTCCGACTTCGTTCATTTGCCCTACACTGAGGGCATACGCATTCTGCAGGAGGCCATCAAGAACGGCAAGAAGTTTGAGTTCCCATGCGAGTGGGGCGACGATCTTGCGTCTGAACACGAGCGCTTCCTTGTTGAAGAGCACTTCAAGAAGCCCGTTATTATGACCAATTATCCTAAGGCTATCAAGGCATTCTACATGAAGATAGATGCCGAGGAGTCTGGTTTCGGTGGCAAGAGCGGCGCTACTGTTCAGGGTACCGACGTACTCTTCCCGCAGATTGGTGAGATTATCGGTGGCTCGGTACGTGAGGAAAGCTACGAGAAACTGATGAACGAGATAGAGGAACGTAACATCCCGATGAAGGATATGACATGGTATCTCGATACACGCAAGTATGGTTCATGCCCTCACGCAGGCTTCGGTCTCGGCTTCGAGCGTCTCATCCTCTTCGTAACAGGTATGCAGAACATCCGCGACGTGATACCTTTCCCACGTACACCGAAGAGCGCTGAGTTCTAAAGATTATCATTTGAATGCAATAGAAAGTTTCATTTGAATAAAATGAAAAGTTTCATTTGAATAAAATAAAAACAGCATTGCTCTACATTATTATATGTATGGCAATGCTGTTTTTTTTATGTTCTGATTCAAGAAGAGTTTTTCTTGAAGTCTATTTCTTTATTCCCATGTTCCAAAGAGTGAAGCTCAGGATGTCAGCCTGTTCTTCAAGTCGCTTTGCAAGCGGCTTTCCGCCACCGTGTCCGGCATCCTTTCCGATGCTGATGAGAGTTGGGGCAGAGCCAGCCTGACATTCCTGCAAACGTGCTGCAAACTTGAATGAGTGTGCTGGAACAACGCGGTCGTCGTGGTCGGCGGTGCTTACGAGTGTGGCAGGATACTTCACTCCCGGCTTCAGAGTGTGCAGCGGCGAGTATGCACGCAGATATTCAAACATCTCCTTCGAGTCGTCAGACGTGCCATAATCGGGTGCCCAGTTCCATCCGATAGTGAATTTATGATAGCGCAACATATCCATTACGCCCACTGCCGGCAGACAAACACGGTAGAGGTCGGGTCGCTGGGTCATGCAAGCGCCCACAAGCAGACCACCGTTGCTGCCACCCTGGATGGCCAGACGGTTGCTCGATGTGTACTTGTTGTTGATTAGATACTCGGCAGCAGCGATGAAGTCGTCAAACACGTTTTGCTTCTGCAGCTTTGTTCCGGCTACGTGCCAGTCCTCGCCATACTCACCTCCACCGCGCAATACGGCATGTACATATATGCCTCCACGCTCCATGAACGGTATATAATTTGCCAGGAAGAATGGAGCATAGGTTATGTTGAAGCCGCCGTAGCCGTAGAGCAGCAGCGGATTGCGTCCGTTGAGCTTCATTCCTTTCTTGTATGTGATGAAGAGCGGAGCACGAGTACCGTCCTTACTTGTGTAGAACACCATCTCGGTCTTGTAGTCGTCAGAGCGGAAATTGATTTTGGGTGCAGCCCAAACGGTGCTCTTGTCGGTGTTTAAGTCGTACGAGTAGACGGTGTTAGGCATTGTGTATGAAGTGAACGAGTAGAACACTTCCTTCTGTCCGCGCATTCCGCTTGCTGAAGTAGAACCGAAAGTAGGCAGCTTGATTTCGCCTATTCGTTTGCCGTCGGTAGTGTAAGTGTACATCTGGTTGCAGTTGTCCTTGGAGTACTGCAGAATCATTCGGTCGTCAGCAAATGTCACGTCGGTGAGTACGCTTTCGCCCTCCGGCACCACTTCCTTCCAATCGTTGTAGCCCGGACGGTCAACATCAGCCACCATCAGACGATACTTAGGTGCACCGGCGTTGGTCAGGATGTACATCTTCTTGCCCACAGTCTCCACGGTAGAGTATCTGAATCGGGTGTCAGAGCACATCTGTATGAACTGCGAGTTGGGTTTGGTCAGGTCGCGTACGTATAGGTTGTTGCCGTTGTCCATACCCCCTTCGTTCAGCGTCATAACCTTTTCGTCGTGGTCGATATCGACGTTGTAGAAGCGCAGAGGTTGCGTAGGATTCATGAAGAACAGCTGGTCTTCGCTCTGCGGAGTGCCAATCTTGTGATAGTAAATCTTCTGAACCGAGTTCTTTGCCGAAGTCTCTCGTCCCTTCTCCGGAGCGTCGTAGGCGCTGTAGTAGAATCCGTCGCCGAGCCAAGTGGCGCCTGTGAACTTAGCCCAAACTATATGGTCGTCGATGTCGCGACCCGTCTGGCAGTCCTTGACGTATATCTCCTCCCAGTCCGATCCGCTTCGCGAGATGACGTAAGCCATATATCTGCCGTTGTGCGAGAAGTATATACCCTTCAGAGCAACGGTTCCGTCAGTGCTGAGAGCGTTGGGGTCGAGCCATACGCGCTGCTTGCTTGCGTCGGCAGTGGGGCTGTCCATCTGGTAGAGCACGCTCTGGTTCTGCAGTCCGTTGTTTCGATATACATACCATTTGCCTTGGCGCTTGAACGGAATGCCAATCTTCTCGTAGTTGGCAGTTTCCTTAAGTCGTTTCAGGATGTTCTTGCGCATTGGGATATTGTCGAGATATTTGCGTGTCACGGCATTCTCGGCGTCCACCCATTCGGCAGTCTGAGCGCTCATATCGTCCTCGAGCCAGCGGTATGGGTCAGCCACTTTCTCGCCGAAGTACACATCTACAGTGTTGTCCTTGTGAGCCTTCGGATAGGCCGTTTGCGCCACTGCGTCGATCGACGACAGCATAGATGCAGCTGCAATCGATAAAATCAGTTTTCTGTTCATAGTGTTACGCTTTTGTTTTGTAAGAGGTTATTCGTTAATGTACTTGTTTCGTTCGTATCATATTGTGCAAAGTTAGCGATTTATTGGGAGATTATTGAATTTTTGTCTACTTTTGCATATACTTTCAATAAATGTATTATCACGCCATGCTCTACGTCGAAGTAATATTGCCCTTGCCCCTTGATGGCACCTTCACATATTCTGTACCCGACACGCTTGCGCCACAGGTGCGCATGGGCGTACGTGTTGTCGTGCCCCTCGGACGCTCCAAAACGTACACAGCCATGGCTGTTAGCACGCATAACGACAAACCCGAGTTTGACACGCGCGACATAATACAGGTGGTAGACGACAGTCCAGTGCTGCCAGAACGCCAGCTCCGTCTGTGGCAATGGATTTCCACATATTATATGTGTGCGCTTGGCGACGTGTTCAAGGCAGCGCTGCCAGCTGGATTGAAGGCCGAAGACGGCTATCGTCCGAAGACAGTTCGTTGCGTGACGTTGCCTGCCAATCTGCGCACAGAGCATTCGCTGCACATCGCCATGACCGCATTGTCACGTGCGCTGAAGCAGCAGCAGACCTTCTGCAAGTATCTTGAGCTGTCGCACTGGGACCAGATTGACGGCGAAACGCCTCCTGAGCACATACAGGAGGTGGCTTGCGACGAACTGCAGAATGCCGCCAACGCCTCCGATGCCATATTGCGCCAGCTCACGTCGCGACGCTTTCTTGAGGTATATCATCGTGAAGTGGGACGCATAGGGGGTGGGGGAGAATACTCGCCCGAGAACATCCAGCCGCTGAGTGAGGCACAGCAGGACGCAATGAACAAGATTGGCGTTCAGTTTATGAGCAAGAATGTGGTGTTGCTGCACGGCGTCACGTCGAGCGGCAAGACCGAAATATACATCCATCTCATTCAGAAAGCTATCGACGAGGGTCGCCAGGTGCTCTATCTATTGCCCGAGATAGCCCTCACCGTGCAGATGACACGCCGTCTGCAGCGTGTGTTCGGTTCGCGACTGGGCATCTACCATTCGCGATATAGCGATGCCGAGCGTGTGGAGATATGGAAAAAGCAACTATCAGACGAGCCATACGACGTGATACTCGGTGCACGTTCGGCAGTGTTTCTGCCCTTCAGCCGTCTCGGACTGGTCATAGTCGACGAGGAACACGAGACATCCTTCAAGCAGCAAGACCCCGCTCCGCGCTATCATGCACGCTCGGCTGCCATCATGCTGGCACGCATGTACGATGGAGCCAAGGTGCTGTTGGGCACAGCCACGCCCTCGATGGAGAGCTACAACAATGCGCTCACGGGCAAGTATGGCTACGTCAGCCTGACAACACGATACAAGGACGTGGCTCTGCCCGACATACATGTGGTGGACATCAAGGACCTTTACCGCCGCAAGATGATGCGCGGACCCTTCTCGCCCGAACTTTTGGACGCCATGCGTGCCGCATTGAAGCAGCACAAGCAGATTATCCTGTTTCAGAATCGCCGCGGTTTCGCTCCGATGGTGGAGTGTAAGGTGTGCGGATGGGTGCCAAAGTGCAAGAACTGTGACGTGTCGCTCACCTATCACCGCTCGATGAACGTTCTTACATGCCACTATTGCGGATACACATACGCCGTTCCGCATCAGTGTCCCAACTGCGAGAGCACCGAACTTCTTGGTCGTGGCTACGGCACAGAGAAGATAGAAGACCGCGTGCGCGAGCTGTTTCCCGATGCACGCATAGCACGTATGGACCTTGACACTACACGTTCGGCAGGTGCATATCAGCGCATCATAGGCGACTTCTCGTCGGGTCGCACCGACATACTTATTGGAACGCAGATGATTTCGAAGGGACTCGACTTCTCGGGCGTGACGGTTGTGGGCATACTCAATGCCGACACCATGCTCAACTATCCCGACTTCCGTGCCTACGAACACGCCTATATGATGCTGACACAGGTGAGCGGACGTGCAGGACGGCGTGGCGAGCGCGGACTCGTTATACTTCAGACCAAGAGTCCCGACCTGCCCGTGATACAACAGGTGGTGAGCGGCGACTTCAAGACGTTCGCTTCCGACCTGATGGAAGAGCGTCGTATGTTCCATTATCCGCCCTTCTATCATCTTGTGTATGTATATCTGCGCTATCGCAACGAAGCTGTGGTAGAGTCGGCAGCCATCGAGATGGCGTCACGATTGCGCCAGCAGTTTGGCGAACGGGTGCTCGGCCCCGACAAGCCAGCCGTAGCGCGCGTCAAGACCGAGTCGATACGCAAGATAGTAGTGAAGCTTGAGCTTGGCATCGACCTCGCTCTGGCGCGCCGTTGCATGTCGGCATCGCGCACGGCATTGCTTCAGGACAAGCGCTATGCAGCCATGAGCGTGTTCTTCGACGTTGATCCGCTGTAGCATTCGTATAGGTTGTGCAACGGTCGGAATAGGTTAACTATTCCTAACAATGTGCCTTAATGTGTAGTAAATTCATTATTTTTGCACTCTATATAAGTGAGATGAGTAACAGAACAAGTTATAAGAGTGACACAAAAAAAGGAACTCAACTAAATAAAAATACAAAATGAAAGCAAGAACATTAATCTTAGCAGCTTCGCTCGCAGCCGCAATGTCGGCAGGAGCGCAGACATCTAAGGGTATCAATCCTGCCTATATGAACACGGCAGTGAAGCCCGGCAACGACTTTTATGAGTATGCTATCGGCGGTTGGCGCAAGGCTCATCCGCTGGATGCAGAACATGCGCGAAACGGTTCGTTCATCGATCTCGACGAATTGAACCAGAAACGCATTTTCGACCTTATCCAGGAGTATTCGTCAAAGCCGCAGACCAAGGGCTCGCTCGGACAGAAAATCGGTTCGCTCTACAATCTCGCTATGGACAGCGTGCGCCGCAACCGTGAGGCAGCCGAGCCTCTGCAGCCTATCCTTAAGACCATCAACGGCATTCAGGACCGTCGCGAATATCAGATAGTAACGGCTCAGCTCGACATGCGTGGAGTGGGTTGCACAATGTTCGGAGTAGGTGTAGGTGCCGATATGAAGGATGCCGCCAACAACCTTGTTAGTGTTGGACAGGGCGGACTCGGTTTGGGCGACCGCGACTACTATCTCTCTGACGACGCACAGATTAAAGCCGTGCGTGCCGCTTATGCCAATTATCTGAAGATGGTGCTCTATCTTGCAGGCAACACTGAGCCCGATGCCCAGCGTAAGGCCGATGCAACTATGCGCATAGAGACACGCATAGCCAAGGCAAGCAAGGGCAAAGTGGAGCTGCGCGACGTTCAGGGCAACTACCATAAGATGACTTACGCTGCTATGGTGAAGCAATTCCCGGGCATCGACTGGGGCAACGTATTCCTCATGCAGGGCTTCCCGGCATTCTCGCACGTAGACGTCAGCCAGATTGAACCGATACACGAGGTGGAGAAGATTCTTGCCGACGAGCCGCTCGACGACCTCAAGGCTTATGCCGAAGCACACGCCATATCAAGCGTTTCGGGCTATCTCGACGACAATTTCCGCAAGGCTGACTTCGAGTTGAGCCGCGTAATGTCGGGTGTTCAGCAGGATCGTCCGCGCTGGAAGCGTGCCACATCACTCGTAAGCGGTGTGTTGGGCGAGGCAATCGGCAAGCTCTATGTCGAGAAATACTTCCCTGCATCAAGCAAGGAGAAGATGCTCAAGCTCGTAAAGAACCTTCAGACAGCTCTGTCGCAGCGCATCAGCGAGGCAACATGGATGTCGCCGGCTACAAAGGCGCAGGCTCAGGACAAGCTTGCCAACTTCATTGTGAAGATAGGCTACCCTGACACATGGAAGGACTACACCAACCTGAACATCGACGAGTCGCTCTCACTTCTTGAGAACATGCAGAACGTGTCTGAGTTTATGACACGCGACTACATCTCACGCAAGGTAAACAAGCCGGTAGACAAGACCGAATGGCACATGACTCCGCAGACTGTCAATGCTTATTACAATCCTACCACCAACGAGATCTGCTTCCCGGCAGCCATCCTGCAGCCGCCATTCTTCGACCCCAACGTCGATGAGGCTGTCAACTATGGTGGCATTGGTGGCGTAATCGGCCATGAGATGTCGCACGGATTTGACGACCAGGGCTCACAGTTTGACAAGTACGGCAATCAGAAGAACTGGTGGACCGAAGCCGACAAGAAGAACTTCGATGCACGTACAAAGGTATTGGTAGACTACTTCTCAAAGGTTGAGGCTCTGCCAGGCAAGTACATCAACGGCAAGCTTACACTTGGCGAGAACATCGGTGACAACGGTGGACTGAACATCGCATTCCGTGCAATGGAGAATGAGTTCAAGGCCAATCCTTCAGCAGCCAAGACCATTGACGGATTTACACCCGAGCAGCGTTTCTTCCTGTCATGGGCTACCGTTTGGGCAGGCAATGCACGCCCAGAATTCATCGACCGTCAGATCAACACCGACCCTCACTCGCCTGCTGAGGCTCGCGTAAACGCTGCCCTTCCGCAGATTGATGCCTGGTACAAGGCATTCAACGTGAAGAAGAGCGACAAACTCTTCGTTCCGAAGAACAAGCGTGCACAGATCTGGTAATAGCAAGTAGATGGTTATTCCATAACCCAAAACAATAATTCGCCCAGTAATGGCAAAAGCATTAACTATTAATACTTTTGCCATTACTGGGCGTTTTGTTTTTATCTATTAGTACACTCATAGGGCAATCTTGGGCTATGTGTTCCTACAATATGCAGGAGTACGGCATACTACTCCCCTCCCTTCGGGGGAGGGGTTGGGGGGTAGGGCTTATATGCAAATATAATCTATGCAGTAAAAAAGTGTTACAAATGAAAAATCGATTATAGAGATTTCAGTATCGGTTTTTGTAGATTTTGACGCTGCCTAAAACCATATTATTATACAAAAAGACCTCATTTTCACTCCAAAGTACTACATTTGGAGTGAAAATGAGGTCTTTTTGCATTACAACTGTAGTACTATTGCTATGCTAAAGTTGTCCTTTTGTTATGCTAAAGTTGTCCTTTTGTTATGCAATAATTGCACAATCAAATTGTAAAACGTATAAAACGCTGTATTTGAGCAATATATCGCTGCACGCTCAAAACTCGAGAATTTTGAGCCAAGGATTTCCTTGTGCGCTCAGCACGTAGTTTTGAGCGGTTAGAAATGCAAATATTGTTTGCCTTATTCGCTTCGTTTTGTATTATCAGATATTTTTTGTATATTCGCATCGTAATAGAAAACAACCACGAGCATGGCACGAAAATTATATCCTTTAGGCATACAGACATTCTCGGAAATCCGCACGAATGACAATCTTTATATAGACAAGACTGCCTATATATATCGTATGGCGAATTCTGACGGCAAATTCATCTTCTTGA
>URDM01000083.1 GCA_900546575.1 uncultured Prevotella sp. | reverse complement strand
CCCTTACAGGGGGCGTTGTTCGTCTTTGTATCCGTTTAGCGAGGGCGTTGCCCTGGGCTATGAATGTCATTGAGCTTTGAGCCCGCATTGTATGAGTTTTGACTCCCTCCTCCTATATATGTAAAGATAATTCTGAACTGTTACTTAGTTTAAATAATTGTATAATTCATAATACGGCTTTGCCGCAACAATTCAATATTCAAAATTCAAAACTCAAAATTCAAAATTGCATTGCTTAAGCCTTTTCTTCCAACAATACCACGTTCTCCACGTGTGGAGTATGCGGGAACATGTCAACGGGCTGCACCTCCTTGACGCTGTATGCCACGTCAAGTGCCTGCAAGTCGCGTGCCTGGGTGGCTGGATTGCAGCTTACATATACTATGCGCTTCGGGTGAGCACGCAGGATTGTCTCTATAACATCGGGATGCATGCCAGCACGAGGCGGGTCGGTGATGATGACATCGGGGCGTCCGTGCTCGGCAATGAACTCGTCGTTAAGAATGTCCTTCATATCGCCTGCATAGAACTTGGTGTTGGCTATGTTGTTGACGTTTGAGTTTACCTTGGCGTCCTCGATAGCCTCGGGCACATACTCGATACCTATAACCTCACGAGCCTGGCGCGCCACGAAGTTGGCTATAGTACCCGTACCTGTGTAAAGGTCGTAAACGAGCTCGTCGCCGGTGAGCTGTGCAAACTCACGCGCTACCGAATAGAGATGATAAGCCTGCTCGGTATTGGTCTGATAGAAGCTCTTCGGGCCCACCTTGAAGCGCAGGTTCTCCATAGTCTCGTATATATGGTCGTTGCCCTTGAATACCGAGAGGTCGAGATCGCCGAATGTGTCGTTACACTTCTGATTGTCTACATACATGAGCGAGGTAATCTCGGGGAACATGTCGGCAATGTGCTGCAACAAACCTTTGGCTCGCTGCTCGTCACCTTCTTCATCGTAGTGGAACTGGATGAGCACCATCCACTCGCCGGTATTGGAGTTGCGTATCATAATGTCGCGCAACAGACCGTGCTGCTGGCGCAAATCGAAGAATGTCATACCCGTTTCGAAGGCATAATCGCGTATGGCGTTGCGTATGCGGTTGTGCAAATCGTCCATGAGCCAGCACTTCTCGATAGGCAGAATCTTGTCGAATGCGCCCGTGATGTGGAATCCTATGCCGTTCATGTTGTCAAACTGAGTGCCCTCGGCTATCTGTTCGCGTGTGAGCCAACGCTTGTTGCAGCATCCGAACTCAAGCTTGTTGCGATACTCCTTGATATGTACCGAACCCATAATCGGGCGGAACTCGGGCAAAGGTATCTTACCGATGCGACGCAGCTGGTCGTGTACCTGCTGCTGCTTGGCCTTGAGCTGCTCGGCATAGGGAAGGTTCTGCCACTTGCAGCCGCCACAAATGCCGAAGTGCTCGCACATAGGCACCTCGCGCACTTCGCTCTTCTTGATGAATCTTATCACCTCAGCCTCGCAGTAGCTGTGCTTCTTCTTGCGCACCTGCAGGTCGACAACGTCGCCCGGAACGGCAAACGGTACAAACACAACCATATCGTTGACGTGAGCCAACGACTTGCCCTCGGCTGCCACAGCCTCAATAGTTACGTTCTCGAGTATCGGAAGCGGTTTCTTTTTTCTTGACATATATGTTTCTTTTCTATTTTTTCAAAATGCAAAATTAGCCATTTTTATTGATATAAAGGGGTCCATTCATACAAAAAACGACAAAAAACGGGCTGCATGTCCTCATACTCGCCGCATCTGACGGCATAGTGATGAAGGCATGCAGCCCGTAGTGTTAATAAAACAAAGTTGCTTCTACTTCAAGTAGAGCTATTATTACTTTATGATGCCCAGCTCTGTAAATACACGCTTGAGTATCTGAACGCCACGCTCAACCTGCTCTTCGGTGTGTGTAGCCATAAGTGCAAAGCGCACCAATGTGTCCTGAGGAGCACAAGCAGGCGGTATAACCGGATTGATGAATACGCCATACTCGAAAGCCTTTGCAGTAGCAAGGAATGTCTTGTCAACGTCGTGTACGTAGAGCGGAATGATAGGACTCTCGGTCTCACCGATCTCAAATCCCTCCTCCTTGAAGCGACGCAGAGCATAACGTGTTACGTTCCAGAGCTTCTCGATACGCTCAGGTTCATTCTGGATGATGTGCAGCGCCTCAAGAGCGGCGGCAGTAGCAGCCGGTGTGTTTGATGCGCTAAAGATATATGTACGGCATGTGTGACGCAGATAATTGATTGTATCCTTGTCGCCGGCGATAAATCCGCCGATGCTTGCCATTGACTTTGAGAATGTACCCATGATGAGGTCTACCTCGTCGGTGAGTCCGAAATAGTCGCAAACACCACGTCCCTGCTTGCCGAATACGCCAAGGCCGTGTGCCTCGTCTACCATAATCGAGCAGTTGTACTTGTGCTTCAGCTCAACAATCTTAGGCAGATTGGCGAGGTCGCCTTCCATAGAGAACACGCCGTCAACAACGATCAGCTTGATAGCCTCATGAGGAAGGTTCTTCAATACGCGCTCAAGATCCTCCATATCGTTGTGCTTGTAGTGCAGCTGTGTGGCAAACGACAGACGGCGTCCGTCAACGATACTTGCATGGTCGCGGTCGTCGCAGATGATATAGTCGCCACGTCCTACAACAACTGCCAATACGCCAGAGTTAACGAAGAAACCTGTAGAGAAACACAATGTCTCGTCCTTGCCTACATATGTGGCGAGTTCCTTCTCAAGCTGTACGTGCAAGTCGAGTGTACCGTTAAGGAAGCGACTGCCGGCACATCCCGAACCGTATTTGTCAAGGGCAGCCTTGGCAGCATCGATGATGCGCTGGTCGCCTGTAAGTCCGGTGTATGCATTTGAGCCGAACATAAGAACCTTATGTCCGCCCATCTCTACTTCTGTACCCTGCTTGCTCGTTATCTCACGGAAATAAGGATACACGCCTTCTGCCATGTATTTCTGCGGAAGACGATAGCTCTTGTACTTTTCCTGTAATTGTCCCATCTTAATATTAAAAAAGGTATAGAATACCTCCGTTTGTTTAATTCAGGCTGCAAAGTTACAAAAAAGAACCCAAATAAGGTCCTTTTTCTTGAGAAATGTGTTATTTTTAGATTTTTAATTGTCGAAATCTATGCAAGAATTCAAAAATTATTAATTTTGTAACTATAATTATATATTTCAACAACACGTATGAAGAAAAAAGCCGTTTTCATTATAAACCTTATATCCGGCACATCAGACAAGGCGGCCATACCAGGGCTTATCGACCAGTATCTCGACAAGACACAGTTCGAGTACGAGATTGCCGTAACCCAATATGCAGGACACGCCTCTGAGATTGCAGCCAAGGCTAAGGACGACGGTGTGGACGTTGTTGTGGCAATTGGAGGTGACGGTACTGTCAACGAAGTGGCTCGTGCCATTGTGCATTCCAGCACGGCGCTGGGTATAATACCTTGCGGATCTGGCAACGGACTGGCTCGCCATCTGCTCCTGCCGCTGAATGTGCGCAAGGCTATTGAAGTCATCAACAGATGCGAAATACGCCAGCTCGACTACGGAATAATCAACGACTATCCCTTCTTCTGCACATGCGGAATGGGATTTGACGCTTTTGTGAGCATGAAGTTTGCCGAAGCCGGCAAGCGCGGACCTATCACTTACGTGGAGAATGTGCTGCGCGAGGGACTGAAATACAAGCCCGAGACATACACCATCGAGGACGATAACGGTACGCTTCAGTACAAGGCGTTCCTGATATCGTGCGCCAATGCTTCACAGTATGGCAACAACGCCTACATAGCTCCGCAAGCTTCGATGAGCGACGGACTTATGGACGTTATCATTATGGAGCCGTTCGACGTGTTCGAAGCGCCACAGATAAGCATCGAGATGTTCAGCAAGACGCTCGACAAGAACTCAAAGATAAAGACGTTCCGTACACGCCACCTGCACATACGTCGCGACAAGCCGGGCGTAATTCACTACGACGGCGACCCCGTAATGACTGGTGCCGACATAGACGTAGAACTTAAGCCCAAGGGAATAAACATTATCGTCAACACAATGGCCGACCGTAGCGAGCGACAACCTAACGCTCTGCAGAACGCAGCTGCCGAACTGTTTAACGAGATTAACGAAATACGCGACGGCATAACACAAAGCCGACTCAAATTCCAGCAATGGAGCAAGGCCATACAGAAAAGGCTCAACATCTGAAATACGTGTATATACTGACTGAAAGATGAGCGGTAGAGGATTCACATTCAAGCAATTTGACGTTCAGCACGACCGGTGTGCTATGAAGGTAGGCACCGACGGCGTGCTACTTGGTGCGTGGGCTGAGGGCGGACTACGCATTCTCGACATAGGAACGGGTACTGGCTTGATTGCACTCATGATGGCTCAGCGATATGGCGAAGCTACCATTACGGGCGTAGACATCGACCATGAAGCTGCCATGCAGGCACGCGACAACGTGAGCCGTACTCCTTTTGCCAACCGTATCAGCATCATCGAAAGCCCGGTACAGAACCTTACAGCCGACACACACGGCATGTTTGACGCCATTGTGTGCAATCCACCCTTCTTCAACGATTCGCTCAAGAATCCCGACCAGCAGCGTGCCGTGGCACGACATGCCGACACCCTGCCATATCGCCAACTGTTTCAGACGGTGGCACAACTGCTTACCGCTGACGGCGTATTCAGCGCCGTGATACCAAGCGACTGCCTTAGCGTTTTCTGTACAGAAGCCTACATGGCCAACCTTACTCCGTCACGACGCTGCGCCATACGTACCACACAGCGCAAACAGCCCAAGCGCTGCCTCATCGCATTCCGACACGCTTCGTATCCGCACGAGTTCACATCCGAGGAGCAATGTCTTCAGGATGCGTTCGGCAACCGTTCGGGATGGTACCAGCAACTTACATCCGACTTCTACATTAAATAATCTATACAACAAGACCATTGACTATGAGACATCTTCTTACCTTACTAATATGTATAGTGTGCAGTATGACGGCACACGCACAAAACATATACTTCAACCACCTTACGCCTGCCAACGGACTGTCGCAGATTTCCGTTAACAGCGTGTTTGCCGACAAAGGCGGTACTATATGGATGGCTACACGTATGGGTCTCGACTGCTACAACGGCAACTCCATACATGTGTACAGCTACGACGCCAACAACCCGCATTCATTATTCTGCAACAACGTACGCCAGGTAGTAGGCGACGGCAGACACACCATATATCTGTCATGCTCGGAAGGCGTGGCTTGCCTCGACGTGCACACACGACGCTTCACCACGCTGCATCGTAGCGGCAACATGTCCATCTGCTATAGCGATGCCTTGTACATGTCGGACAAGAACATCATCTACCGCACCTCCGACAAGGGTAAGACAAAAAAGCTGTTCACACGTCTGCCGGCTCACGAGACGGTAGCTACCATGACTATGGACAGTCGTAAAAGACTGTGGATTGGCACCGTGGCTGGTGGAGTATACCTGCTGCAAGGCGGCAAACTGAAGCATGTGATTAAAGACGCTCACATAACTACCATATACGAAGACTCTCACCACAACATCTGGGTGGGCAGCTGGAACAACGGACTGTGGACCATTGCGCCCAACGGAAAGATGACTAACGTGAAGGCTGGCTCATGGCTCGTGAGCAACTTTGTCAGAACGTTCTGCGAAGACCGTCTGGGCTACATGTGGATTGGCACCTATCACGGACTGGTGCGCTACAATCCTACCAACGGACAGCATCGTCTGTTCACAGCCGACGGCCAGGTGGGCAGCCTCACCAACTCAAGTATATGGAGCATCATACGCGACCAGCAGGGCACTCTTTGGATAGGCACCTACTTCGGAGGTGTCAACTACGTCAATCCCGAATACGAGATATTCACCCGCTATCGTGCCTCTACCCGACAGAAGGGCGCACTCAGCTTCCCCGTTGTGGGATGTATGGCTGAAGATGCAAGCGGACGGTTGTGGATAAGCACCGAGGGGGGTGGACTGAACTTATACGACCGCAAGACTCAGGAGTTCAGCCGATACAGCAGTATTCCTGCTGCCAATATCAAGGCTGTGTACTTCGACCGCCAACGCAACACTATGTGGGTGGGCTCTCACCTCGACGGACTCTATCGTGTGGACCTTGCAAGCGGACGTGTACGCAACTATCGCAACAGACGCAACGACCCTACATCGCTGCCCGATGACATTGTACGCGACGTTATAGAATACAAAGGCCGTATTTATGTGGCTACGCAGAGTGGTGTGGCTTCATTGAGCGCTACCGACGAGAACAACCCTAAGTTCACACGCATTATGCCTCGCGAGCGCATGCTTGCCGTGCCGAGTCTATGTGTCGACCGTCAAGGCAGGCTATGGATTGCCACCGACGGCAATGGCGTGTATCGTTACAACCTCAGCACGGGACGCTACAATCACTTCGTACACCATACCGGCGACACCACTACAATCAGTAACAACTACATCTGCCATGTCACCAACGACCAATTGGGACGTGTATGGCTGTCGACAGCAAGCGGCAATATAAATATGTATGACGAGTCGAGCAAGCGGTTCACCACATACGGCACAGCCGACGGACTCAAGGGCGACGGCGTATATGCCGCCACACCCTCATCACTCGACAAGTACAGCATGCTGCTCATTACCAATCACGGCTTTGCCATACTCAATACACGCACCCGCGAGATACGCAACTACGACTGCGCCGTAGGCATTCCGCTTGAATCAATCAACGAGAAGGGTCTGTACGTAACGCACGACGGCAAGGTACTTATAGGTGGCATAGACGGAATGGTGATGTTCGACGAGCGCGACCTTTACAAGACAGCTGCGCCGTTCCGCTTAGGCTTCAGCCAGCTGTATGTCAACGGCAAGGAGATTCAACCCGACGACGGGTCGAACATCCTTGACTACGACCTGCGATACACCAAGGAACTCACGCTCGACCACGACCAGACCGTGTTCAGCGTGGAATACTTCACCACCAACTTCATCAAGGCTAACGACAGACCCGTTGAGTTCCGACTCAAAGGACTGTCAAACCAGTGGATTCCTGCACGCCAGAAGATCCTCTCATTCAGCGGTCTGCCGGCTGGAACATACACTCTCGAACTGCGTTGCCCTGACAGCAACATTGCCACAGCAAGCCTCAAGATACGCATACTTCCGCCTTGGTACCTCTCATGGTGGGCTTATATTATATATATAATGTGTATGGGTGCTGCCGTATGGTGGCTCTCGCGCGAATACCGCGACCGCATACGCCTGGCAGAATCGCTCAAGTTTGAGAAACAACGTGTACGCGACATCGAGGAACAGAACCAGTCGAAGCTGCGCTTCTTCTTCAATGTGTCGCACGAGATACGCACTCCGCTCACAGTAATCATAAGTCTCGCCGACTCGCTCATTAAGGAAATGTCGTGTACGGGCGACACGCGCAACAAGCTGATGGGCATATATCGCAACTGTAGCCAGCTGCGCAGCCTCATATCCGAACTGCTCGACTTCCGCAAGCAGGAGCAGGGTCACACACACATACATGCCCGCCATGCCGACATGTCGGCTCTGCTGCGCAACACAGCCACCCTCTTCACCGAGTACACATTGGGCAAGGACATCACTCTACAGATTGATGTGCCCGACCAACTGCCTATGTGGTTCGACCCGAAACAGATGCAGAAGGTGGTGAGCAATCTCGTATCCAACGCCATCAAGCACACTCCGCAAGGTGGAATGGTGACTATAGCTGCACAAGCCGACGATACTAAGGCTGTGATAACGGTTAGCGACAACGGTTCGGGCATTGCCAAGGAGGACCTGCCACATCTGTTCAGCCGATTCTATCAGGCTCGCAACATCGAGACCGTGGCTGATATAGGCACCGGCATAGGACTGAACCTCACCAAGGGCATTGTCGACATGCATCATGGAACGATTGAAGTGACATCGGAGGATGGACAAGGCACTAAGTTCACCATAACTCTGCCTACACAGCGCGAAGCATTCGCAGCCGACGAAACCACCGACGAACCTATGCCGACCGACAATACAAAGGAACTGCCATCGGCTTCAGACAGCGCAGCAACGAGTCATAGCTCATCGGCAAACGACTCAAGCAACACGCCCGAAGGACACGACGAGCGCCCGATAATACTCATTGTCGAGGACAACGACGACATACGTCAGCTGCTCTCTACGCTCTTCGCCCCACTCTACCGCACACGCACTGCCGTAGATGGTGCCGAAGCTCTGGAGATGATAGGCGACGAAATGCCTGACATCATACTCAGCGACGTAATGATGCCTAACGTCGACGGACTGGAATTGTGCAAGACCATAAAGCACGATTTCACCACTTGTCATATCCCAGTGGTTCTGCTCACGGCACGTACAGCCGTCGAGAAGAAGCTCGAAGGACTGAAAACGGGTGCCGACGACTACATAACAAAGCCGTTCAACAACGATGTTCTCGTGTCGCGATGCAACAACCTCATCAATATGCGACGCCTGCTGCAACGTAAGTTCAGCCAGCATCCACACCACGAGGCTGACATGCTTGCCACCAATCCGATGGATAAGGACCTGCTCGACCGTGCCATGGGCATCATCGACCGCTACTATTCCGACTCGGAATTCAGCGTTGACACTTTCGCAAGGGAAATAGGAATGTCGCGTACAGCCTTCTTCAACAAGTGGAAGAACCTTACGGGCGAAACCCCAAAGAGCTTCATCCTCAACCTGCGACTGCGTAAAGCCGCCGATATGCTGCGCGAACGTCACGACCTGAGCATTGCCGAAGTGAGCTACGCCAACGGCTTCTCGTCGCCACGATACTTCTGCAAGTGCTTCAAGGACACATACAAGATACAGCCCTCTGCCTATCGTAATGCAGACAGCCAACAGTAGGCGCAGTAAGCAAAGGGAATACATTTTACAGCATTCTATGTTTCTACGCAAGAAAAACTTAAAATTCTACTTGCGTAGAAACATAGAATGCACATCCTCCTCCTACAAAACCAGTAAAAGCATACGGTATTTTATAAAATTATCCGTAGAATATTACCACATTTCCAAAATTAATTGTATTTTTGCAGCAGTGATAACATATAATAAAATGTGAAATGGACAATATAATGCATAAAGTGTCAGCACTTGGAGGCACAATCTCTACGACTGATATACCTGATACGTCAGAGTATAAGCGGCTGCTGAGAGCCAAAGAACGTGGCGACCTGATAAAGTTGCGTCACGGCATATATGCAGTCCCTGATGCCTTGCTTAATACAATGATTGATGTGGAGCGGATTGTGCCAAATGGTATCATATGCTTATACAATGCCTGGTCTTACCATCAGCTTTCGACAACAGTTCCACCTGCCTTTTGCATTGCCATTGCCAATAAACGGAAAGTAGTAATACCCGATACCCTTCCAATAGAACTGTATTATTGGAAAAAGGAGAACTTGGAGTTTGGCATTATGGATGCTGATATTTCCGGAAACCATGTTCGCATTACCGATATGGAGCGAAGTGTTTGTGATGCTGTGAAATACAGAAACAAATTGGGTTTGGATATATGTGCGGAAGTGATACGCTCTTATCTGAGAAAGCCTAATCGTAATCTCACTCGTTTGCAAGATTTTGCAAAACGCCTCAGAGTGTTCAACACACTGAAAAATTACCTTGAAATAGCAATAGAATAAAATGGGAAAGAAAAACTACGGCAAGTCTATAAAGACACGCTTGCTCAATCTAATGAATGAGACTGGCTATAAATATATGTATCTCTTGGCAAGATACTTCAACGAAAGATTGCTTTACAGAGTATCTGTCAGCCAATATAAGGACAACTTCTTGTTGAAAGGAGGCTCTTTGCTTTATGCCATAAATGGACTTGAGTCACGCCCTACGGTAGATGTTGATTTTATGGCTGACAGAATCGGTCATGACAGGGATTATCTTGCGCATGTGTTCCATGAAATTTTAGACATTGTATGCGACGAGGATGGAGTGACGTTTGACGTTGACAGCATCAAGTTAGAACCAATCACAGTCGAAAAGAAATATCCTGGCACCAGATTCTACTTTACTGCCCACATGGATACCATTGCTTACAACATGTCTGTTGACATTGGTTTTGGTGATATTGTTACTCCATATCCCACAACCATTGACTTTCCATTGCTATTGCCCGACATTCCATCTGTAAACATACAGGCATATTCATTGGAGACAGTTGTCGCAGAGAAATTTCATACAATGATAGACCGTGATGTACTCAATAGTCGCATGAAAGATTTCTTCGACTGTTATCAACTCCTGATAAATAGGGACTTGGATAACGAAACGTTATATGATGCTATCAAGGCTACTTTCGATAATCGAGGTCTAAAATACAATCCAGAATTGCAGTTGTTTACAGAAAGTTTTGCAACAGATGCAGCACGGATAATTCGTTGGAAAGCATTTTTGAAAAAGATTCAATGGAAAGAGACTCTTAATTTCGAAACAGTGATGGAAGTACTAAGAGAAAGGTTGCAGCCTATGGCTGAAAAATATTGGGAAAAGTAGTTTACTACTTTATAATTTTTTCGTCTTAAAAAAAATAATGCGACACAAGAAATATTCCTAAAAGAAGAATGCCGTTGAACGTATGAATAAAGAATATGAAACATACGGTATGGGAGATTACACCCGTTCTTACAGAGGTCCTCAAGATGAAGTTTGGCCAATCCCACAAAATGAGATTGATACAGACCTCAACTTGAAACAGCACAAAGAATGGGGAGGCGAATAGACCAATAAGTCTATTATAAAAGAAAACAATTACATATATTATAATATGTAGAATGTAATACTTAAAGAGGGGCACTTCAATTTGTGAAGCGCCCCTCTTTGTTATATATTAAAGAAAAAACGAATACGTTATCATCACCCAATGAAAAAGTTATCATTGGCAGATGAATACGTTATCGTTGGCAGATGAATACGTTATCGTATTTGGAGACAGATACAAGCGTCTCAGAACATAAGTTTATTCATATAAAAAATGCCGCCTACAAGCAAACCTATTCGTTTGCTCGCAGACGGCATTTATAATATCCGTGCGATTAAATCATTCCTATTTGAAGATCATGGGTATAAAAATAAGAAGGAGAGTGGAGGGTATTTCTTATGATTTTTCAAAAAAAAAAAAAAAAAAAATAACATAACTTAACTTGCATTGATGTGATAGTGTGAATGGTTTT
>URDM01000082.1 GCA_900546575.1 uncultured Prevotella sp. | reverse complement strand
TACTATCAAAGAACTCTTTGGCTGGCAGCGTAAAACTGCTTAGCCTTTATCTCAAATTTTAACGAACTATTGATGATTGTGATTGGTGATTTTTCTGATTTGTAGAGCAGGGTGTTTCGGAGTGCTAAAGTGCCCCTATAATAAAGGAGCACTTTAGGATTGATTTATTTGTTTACAATAACCTTGCGAGTTGTTCCGTCTGACATCTTAACAATATTGATGCCTCTTGTGGGGAGATATACACGTGTGCCGTCTACAGTATAACGGCCTGTTTCTGTAACGTTGGTTGAATTAGAAGCGCTGTTTACACCTAAACCAGCGGGTTTTTCAAGGATTAGCTTTACGGGAAGAATATTAGGCGACAAGCCACTCAAACGAGGTACGTTTGTACCTGAACCTGTCTGCTGGAAATATGTACCATACTGTTCACCGTCTTCAGTATAATTCTGAGCTACGATAAGATGTTCCAGCACAATATTTCCATCTGCATTCTTAACACCAAAACCTGCATAAAGGTCCTGAAAATTTTCAGGATCGCCATCAACAGCTTCTTCCTTCTTTGCAGGTATGGTATAAGGAGTTTTAAACATAACGTCGTTCCAAATGTACCCCCCCATTGCTTGAACTGATGGAGTAGGCTCCACGTCCTTGGCAATAGCCACATTCTTTGAAGAAATTTTCTCTACTTCACCAAATGTCTGCTTACAATTGATATTCAGCATAAAATCAACTTTTTTCTGGCCAAACTCTCCAGCAACACTGATACCTACAACTTTGTAGCCAATATACTTCTCAAGGTCTTCTTTGGCAAAGATGGCAAAAACGGCATCCAGATCCAATTTTGCGCCCAACCATTGTGCAGCCTGATCACTACGGTAAAAATCATAGGTTTCATCATAACCCTGAATCTTTGTCGCATCACCTGATGTAGCAGTAACAGTACCATGAGTTGCAAGATACTCCTGGTTCTCCGCCAGTGCTCTTGTCTGTGCATTTGCAGCAGTTAATGACAAGGCTAATGCCATAATAGAAAGTAAAGTTTTCTTCATAATCACTTAGTTTTAATGTTATAGATTTTATTGAATAAATGGTTTTACGTCAGTATGGTTGTTTAGTTTTCTATTGTATTGAATCTCAGTCGCAAAGATATAAAAAAATTATAGAACAGAATAAAAATAAAAAAATATTTCCAAAAAAAATGATATTTATTTTGAATAGTAATAAACAATACGTACTTTTGGCACAAAAATACAGTATAATTGACAAAAATATGAAAAAACGCGATTTTATCTGTCTTTTTGTCTTAGCACTTTCGTTTGCAAACAGCTATGCACAAAAGGCGTGGAAGATTGAAGGAACGACCACTGACGTTCCACAATCTACAACAATCTATTTCAACAAAGCAGTTGACGGCGACCTCTTTCCGCTTGATTCTACCAAAGCAGTGAACAACCACTTCACGTTCAGTGGTGTAACCGAGCGTCCTGAAGTGCGCTATCTGAGTTTCAAGATCTCTGGAAAAACCCACTGGGCAGAGATGTTTGTTGAGGAAGGCACGATAAAAGCAGTAATGTCAATGAAGGAAAACACAGTGCGCGGAACGCTCAACAACGACATCTATCAGGATATGAAAGACGAGGTGAACAACCTCAACAACCGCCAGCGCAACGTCATGAACGCTTTCCGCGACAGCACTCTGACAGCCGATTCAATCAAGTCACTGCGTGCAGAGTACAACCGTTTGGGCAATGCCGTATACGACGTGTTCCGCAAGGGTATGCGCCAGCACATCACAAAACCCGTAGGCGTAATGCTGTTCAAGCAGTACAGTCGCAAGAACTCTATCAAGGAGAACCAGGAACTTCTAAAAATGATACCTGCCGAGTATCAGAACGACGAGACCGTAAAGGCAATTTCACAGCGAATAAAGAATGCCATTGCCACAGCCGACGGCCGTCCTTTCACCGACTTCACTATGATTGCCCCCGACGGTAAAAAAGTAAAGCTGTCGCAATACGCCGGTAAAGGCAAGTATGTGCTTGTAGATTTCTGGGCAAGCTGGTGCGGACCGTGTCGCAGATCGATGCCCGAACTCATCGAGTTCTACAACAAGAACAAGGCAAATGGACTGGAGATTGTCGGCGTATCGTTCGACAATAACGAGCAGGCATGGCAGAAAGCCATCAAGACATTGAATTTGCCTTGGCCACAAATGTCCGACCTGAAAGGCTGGAACTGCGAAGCCGCCCAGATATACGACATTCACGCCATACCCAACACGCTGCTCATCGACCCTAAAGGCAACATTGTAGGCAAGGGAATGACGCATTCTGCCATTGAAGCTTTGCTCAAGAAATAAAACTAAACTAAATCGGCCATTAGGAAATCTCGTTGCCATACGACTCTGAAAAATCCTAATGACCGATTTGGGTTTATTTGTATCATACAGTGTCTGTATATTATGACACGTATAAATTATAAAGCAATATATTCCATTATAATTCCCCTCGTTCCTCTTTCGTTCGCTCTTCGATATACCTTCGATACTTCTTCGATGGCTCTTCGATACATCTTCGTTATACCTTCGCTACATCTTCGTTATGCCTTCGTTATGTCTTCGTTATGCCTTCGTTACATCTTCGTTATGTCTTCGCTTCGTTAACGAAGGTAGATCGAGTTCACTACGGAGGATGATCGAGTTCACTACGAAGGATGATCGAAGTAAGAACGAAGGATGAACGATGTTGCAACGTGAAGAAAGTAGTTAAGAAGTTAAGGAGATATCGCGCCCTGTGGTCGCTAAGGAGTTCTTGCAAGCAAGCGGCAAAGCCGAGCGAAGCCATTAGTTTTTTTGCTTGATTTATTGCATTAAAAGCATTGGCTTAACTTCTCAACTCCTTTAACTACTGAATTCTCTGAACTTGCGAAAGTTCAGTTCGTTATTAGAACTTTATCAGTCGGCTGCCGTCCTGTGTCTCCTCGATTGTTACCTTTACGGCATCCTCGGGCAGGAGTTCTTCGATGAGTTCGGGCCATTCGAGGAAGCAGAGCGAACCGCTGTAGAAGTAGTCCTCATATCCCATGTCGTACACTTCGTCGAGTTTCTTGATGCGATAGAAGTCGAAGTGGAATATGCTGTCGCCCGTTGTTGCCGACTGATATTCGTTGACGATGGCGAATGTGGGCGATGTGATGACATCGTCTACGCCCAGTTCCTCACATACGGCTTTGACAAATGTTGTCTTGCCGGCTCCCATTTTGCCGTAGAAGGCGAACACTTTGCTGTCGCCCATGTTGGCAATGAATTGCTTGGCAGCCTCGTTTATGTCTGCCAATGTGTTGATTCTTATTTCCATAATAATAAAATATGTTGTGACAATACCGTTAAGCAGTCGGTTCATACCGCTCCCCTCCCTGCGGGGGAGGGGCAGGGGGTGGGGCTTTTCTTCTACCTCTTCTTCAGCGTTACAAGCGGAATGAGCATTTCCTCCATTGATATACCACCGTGCTGGAACGTGTCTTTATAGTACGACACGTAGTAGTTGTAGTTGTTGGGATATGCCAGGAAGGAGTTGCCCGTAGCGAAAACGTACGACGTAGAGAGGTTGGGCGCAGGCAATTGTGCCTCGTGCGGATTCTTGACAACAAACACTTCCTTCGACTGACAGTTAAGATTCTTGCCGAGTTTGTAGCGCAGATTGGTGTTGGTATTGCGGTCGCCGATTATCTTTATGGGCTTCGATGCCCTGATACTTCCGTGGTCTGTGGTGATGATAACGGTGCTGTCGGTCTGCGCAAGGGCCTTAAGCAGCTCGCCAACTACCGAATGCCGGAACCACGAGAGGGTTATGCTGCGATAAGCCGACTCGTTGTTGGCAAGCTCGCGCACCATCTTCGACTCGGTACGGGCGTGCGACAGCATGTCGATGAAGTTGACCACCACTACGTTTATGTCGTTCTTCTTCAGCTCGCCGAGTCGTTCTATCAGCCGTTCGGCTCCTGCCGAGTCGTTGATTTTGTGATAAGAGAAGGTGTCGTGACGACGATAGCGTTCAATCTGCGTACGTACGAGCGGCTCCTCGTTGATGTTCTTGCCCTCCTCTTCGTCCTCGTCGACCCACAAGTCGGGAAACATACGCTCTATCTGTTCGGGCATCAAGCCCGAGAATATGGCGTTGCGGGCATACTGCGTGGCTGTAGGCAGGATGCTCATGTACATGTCTTCATTGACATCGAACATTTCGCCTATGTCCTGGGCGAGCGTGCGCCACTGGTCGTAGCGGAAGTTGTCGATGACAATGAGGAATACTTTCTCGCCGTTATTGACTGCCGGGAACACGCATTTCTTGAATATATCGGGACTCATAAACGGCCGTTGGGTTGAGCCGGGAGCCACCCACGACAGATAATTCTTTCGAACGAACTTGGCGAACGAGTTGTTTGCCTCCTCCTTCTGCATCTGCAGCATCTCGGTCATGTCCGAATCGGCAGAGCTGAGTTCAAGTTCCCAACGCACAAGGCGGCGGTATATGTCCTTCCAGTCGTCCAAAGTGTTGCAGTCCATGATGTGCATTGCTATGTCCTGGAACTCCTTGCGATAGCCTGTCTGGGTCACTTCGGTGACTATCTGCTTCTTGTGGATGTTCTTTTTGAGTGCGAGCAGAATCTGACTGGGATTGACTGGCTTTATCAGATAGTCGGCAATCTTCTGTCCGATGGCCTGATCCATGATGTTCTCCTCCTCGCTCTTGGTCACCATAACTATTGGTGTGGAGGGCGAAATTTCCTTAATCTGCTGCAAGGTTTCAAGTCCTGTGATTCCAGGCATCATCTCGTCGAGCAGCACGAGGTCGAAATTGCGCTTACGACACTCCTCTATGGCGTCGTTGCCGTTGTTGACGGTGGTGACGTCATAGCCCTTCTTCTCCAAAAAGATAATGTGGGCGCGCAGCATTTCTATCTCGTCGTCAACCCACAACAGGTGTCCTGTAGTCATATTAATTATTTAAGTTTCGCAAGCGAAAGGAGTTAAGGAATTAAGGAGTCATCGCGCCCTACGGTCGCTAAGAAGTTAAGCCATTAGTTGTTTTGCTTAATATTATTAGTTGTTTTGCTTAATAATTATAGCATTCAAAGCATTTGGCTTAACTTCTTAACTCCTTTAACTTCTGAATTCTATGAACTTGCGAAAGTTCAGTTAATTATATTTTTTAGAAGCCTTCGAGGTCGTAATACTCGTCGTTCAAGTCCACCTCAACAGGCTGTTTCTGTTTCTTTTTATCGTTCACGACATTCTTCTTGCCTGCCGGAACGGGCTTCTTATCAGTTGCAACAGCCTTCTTGTCTGCTGCAGCAGGTTTCTTTTCTGTTGCAACGGGTGTCTTCTTGCCGGTCGTGACGTCCTTCGTGTCTATCACAACAGTCGTCGTATTGTCAGTTGCAGCGTTCTTCTTATCGGTCGCGGCATCATTATCCTCGATAGTGATGTAGGTCTTATTGTCATTGCCGGCATCAACGTCGGGTGATGTATCGGGCACATCCGGACCGTAATTGTCGTCAGACGGAGGCTCAGGAGTATAGTCGGGCTCGTTGAGCAACGGCTCGTCGGTAATCTTGAGCGGTGCGAAGTGGCGTGTGTAGAAACGGTCGTAGTCGTCGTAGCTGAACTGCTGTCCGAGCAACTGACGGTTCTCCTCGCTCACAATCACGCTGCGAGCGTGAGCCATAAGTTGCGCCACTGGCTTCTGACTGTGCAGCTGTCGGGCGTATTGCAGAGCCTCGTCGTAGTTGCGGAAGCCGCTTATGGTCATGCTATGCAGTCCGCCTACGTCCTCAATGGCAATGTCGAAGTTGCGAACCAGATAGCTCGTGAAGTTGTAACGGGCTATATTGAACAGCAATCGGTTCTCGTCGAGCGAGTCGGGAGCGTAAACCGCCATGTATACGAACGGAGTGTTGCGCTCAGCCGACAACTGTCGGGTTGCTATAGAGTCGCTGTCGGCAAGCACGGCGGCACGTCGTTGCCACACATTGTCAATGTCGAACTTGCCACCATACAATCGTCTGCCCTCGCCCACACCCTTAACTATCATTCCAGCGAGCGGAGCCACACCACTCTGAGGATACTTCTCCACTACGGTGCGCATGTCTTCAATACATCCTGCGGCATCGCCGTCGTTCAACTTGGACAGTCCGCCTATGAAGACAAACTTGTCGCGGTTGGCACCGAGGGCGAAACGGCTGCCAGAAAGCTCCACGCCAGCCTTCACCTCGTTGTAGCGTCCAGCCTTGAAGGCGTCGTATGTGGCTGCATAGAGCGAGTCTTCGATGTGTACGCCGAAGCGTGCATTCTCCACATAATTGGGGTCGGACAGCAGCACGGTCAATTCGTTGTGCGGATAGTTGCGCTGCAGCAGACCGACATAAGAGTCGGCTGTAGGCTTGTCGCCCTTTCGCATATAGAGCAGAAAGAGGTGATAATAGGCATCGGGGATGCGTTCGGACGAAGCATACTGGCGTATGAGACGCAGCAGACTGCGCTCGGAGAGCGTGAGATTGTCGAGCTTGTCCTTGAATATTACGCCCGCATTGTAGAGTGCGTCCATAATCAGACGGTCGCTTTCTGCCTTCTGCTCGTCGGTGAATGGTATCTGCGCCAGATAGTATTCGCGCTGATGCGGGTCGGCAACAGCGCTGTCGGGCAGAGTCGTAGGAATCGAATCGGCAACAAGCTCTGTAGTGTCAGCCACAGCCTCATCGTCGTCATTGCCCACAGCCACAACCGTCTTGTTGGTGCGTCGCCAGTTGTCTACATTCTCGCGCTTGCCCCACAGTTTCCGGAAAGCGGTCTTGCCCTGGCTCACAGCCATAGGGTTGTAGAAGTACCATTGTGCCTTGTCGCCTTTCATGGCGGCTGAAGTGCTGGTGTTGAGAGGCCGTTGCCGGTTCAACCGGTTGGAATTGCCAGTGTCCATTGCGCCGTCCGGCTGCGTGCCGTTGGCAGATTCCTGTTCAGCCTTAAGCCGTTGCTCCTCGCGCTCCTTGCGCTTGAGCTGCGTGATAACGCGGTCGATGGCAGCATTGCGCGACGCTTCGTCCATGACGGCGAGCTGCTGCAGCGAGTCTTGCAGATGAACGGTCTCGGTGAAGGGCACCAGTTCGTCGAGCACCTTGGAGCGCTGGTTGAGCTGAGCATAGTCGGGTCGGTCGTGGTCGAGCAGTCCGATAGCCTCGCCATACGTGCGCTGTGCGTCGGCATAGCGTTCGCGCTGCCAGTAGATGTCGCCCAGACGGAGCAGCAGCACTCCTTTCTCTATACCCGAACGAGTAGCCCGTGCAGCTCCACGTTCATAGGCTGATATGGCGTTTGCAGTATCCCGGCGCGCCATATAGATGTTGCCGATGGCGTAATATACCTGGTCGAGATATTCCTTGTTCTTGTCGGACGCCGCCATGCGCTTAAGTCGGGCTATCATCTTGTTCGACTGCGAGCCCGACATCACCTCGGTCATGGCTATGCGAGCGTTGAACTCCACCTCATATGGCGGATTCTGCCTTATCACACGTCGATAGGCATCGGTGGCGGCAGCCTTGTTGCCGAGCAGAGTCTGTATCTGTCCCATGATGAACCACTCGCGTGCGCGCTGCTTGCGTCGCATCTCGTGGCGTATGACGCGGCGCAGATATTGGGCAGCATTGGCATAGTCGGCGGTGCGCAGATAGTAGTCGGCAAGGGTATAGTCCCACTCCTTCTGTGCCGCCCAGTGTATAGAGTCGCGCTGAGTTTCGCGTATCACATCCTCGGCGTCGTAGTTCCATCCTTCCTCTACATAGCACTTGGCAAGCCAAGCGCGCGCCTTGCCGTATATGGCAGGCTGCGTGCGGTAGAGCCGCGACATATAGGCGAAGGTAGAAGCAGCCTCATCGAAATCGCCCTTGTAGAACTGCGAGCGTCCCATAAGCATCCATGCACGCCACAAGAAGGGATTGTACTCGCGTCGGGAGAGCCACTCACGGTCGCGTTGGGTCTTGCGCCGCTTCTTGTCCCATACAGGTCGGCGCTTGATGCTGTGCAGGCGGATGGTCTTCTGACACTTCTCTATGGCGCGTTCATAGCCTGCCTTGCCCAGTTCACGGCTCTGCTTGTTTGCCACGGTGTATAGCGGCAGCAGTTCGGTGTAGTTGTCGCGGTTGCCGTTCTCCTTCTCTTCGGATGCGTCGATGTACGCCAGCGTACCATTATAATATGTATTGTAGCGTGCCTTGAAGGCATGCCAGCGGCGTGTCATGGCTGTATTCTTCTGCGTAGAGCATCCTGTCGCCGAGATGATGATGACGGCAACAAACAGGAATATGATGTATCGGGAACGCTGGAACACGGTTTTTTGAATGTTGAATGTTGAGTGTGGAATGTTGAATGTTATAGTGCTTGCAGGATGTTAATCCTGTGCGCGAAGCATAAACACTTCGTCCTTTATCTGGTCGGGCAGTTCGATGCCACGCAGATGCAGGCTGCGACACCATGCAGCCACTTCGTCCTGGCGCATGGTATAGAGCACATCGGAGAACTGCTCTGCCTCGTCGTCGGTGTAACTGTCGGACTGCCGTCCGCTGAAAGCGTCGAGTTCTTCGTCGTCGAAGTATTCTATCGGCTTGGTCGACGCCTCCATCATGCAGTCTTGCTCGCACTTCGACTCGGGCGTACCGTTGCATGTGGCACACGTCTGCTCCACCTTTATAGGGGCATCTTCGACATTCTTGCCGCGCTGAGCCACCTTTGAGGCTACGGCTACAATCACGCCGAGCAGGAGTATTGAAAGTATCAGAATCAGCATTTTTGTATCGTTTTATTTAGCGATAAATACGTATGGTTTTCAAAAGGAGTCCTTTTGCACTTCAAAAGGGGTCGTTTTGCACTCCAAAAGGAGTCCTTTTGCATGGTAAAAGGAGCCCTTTTGCACCCTAAAAGGAGTCCTTTTGCGAGAGGGCGGTTATGCTATGGGTTTTCTACTTGATTTTCTCGATAGTCCAGCCAGCCGATTCGAGGTCGTCCCAGAACTGCGGATACGACTTAGTCACTACATACGGGTCGTTGATTCGGAGTCCGGGGAACTTGATAGCAGCCGGTGCGAACGCCATAGCCATGCGATGGTCTTCGTACGTATCGATAGGTTCGAAGGTGGGTTCGCACTTCGCTCCGTCCCATATCAGCGTGTCGTTGTTCTCGTCGCGCAGCACATATCCCAGCTTGCGCAATTCGCGTTTCAATGCTTCTATGCGGTCGGTCTCCTTGATTTTAAGGCTCGCCAGTCCGGTGAACTTGAAGGGTATGTTGAGCAATGCGCACGTCACGACAACGGTCTGCGCCAGGTCGGGAGCCGAAATGAAGTCGTAGTCGAGTCGCGGCAGCATGCAACGCTGCTTCTTGAGCGTAACTGTTGGCATAACGTCATTGTCGGCGCGCTCGGCGAAACGGGTCTTCACGCCCATCAGCGAGTATATGTACTTGACGATGGAGTCGCCCTGCTTCGAAGCGTCCATGAGTCCTTCAAACATCAGTTGCGACTCGGTGTCGTCCGTAAGCGCCATCATCTCATACCAATAGGACGACGCGCTCCAGTCGCTCTCAATCAGATACTTGTGCTGGTTGTACGGATGGGGGTTGACTTTTACGGTCTCCATGTCGCTCCAGTCGGCATCGGCGCCAAACTCGCGCATCATCCACAGCGTGAGGTCGATGTACGGACGCGAGATGATGCCGCCCGTCATGCGCAGCTCAAGTCCGTTCTTGAGCACCGGACCAATCATGAGCAGCGCCGAGATGTACTGCGAACTGACGTTGCCAGGAATCTCCAGATAGCCTCCTTCGAGCGGATGTCCCTTGATGCGGAGCGGCGGATAGCCCTCGTTGGCAACATATTCGATGTCGGCACCGAGATAGCGCAGCGCGTCAACGAGTATGCCTATGGGGCGGTTCTGCATGCGTTCGGTTCCGGTGATGACGTGCTCGCCGGGCGTTACGGACAGATAGGCTGTCATGAAGCGCATGGCTGTGCCTGCCGCCTTGATGTCGATGACGTCGGGATTGCTCATCAAGGCATTCACTACAACCTCTGTGTCGTCGCACACCGAAAGGTTCTGCGGCAGCACATCACTGTTGGACAGAGCGTGTATAATGAGCGCGCGGTTGCTGATGCTCTTGGATGCAGGTAGTTTTATGGTGGCATTGAAGCTTGCAGGTGCCTTGAGTATGTATTGCATATATATTTATTGTTTATTTGTTGAACCGGCATTGCCGGCTATACCTTATTATAATATAGTGCAAAGATAAGTATTTTAATTTATTTCCCAAAATTGTCAGCATTTTATTTGGCTGTTTCATAATAAGTGTGTATCTTTGCACCCGCTTACAAGAAGTTCGGGATGTAGCGCAGTTGGTTAGCGCACGCGTCTGGGGGGCGTGAGGTCGCTGGTTCGAGTCCAGTCATCCCGACTTAAAAATGGGTTAAGATGTTGCTCAACAACATTTTAGCCCATTTTTTATTGTTATACGTCCGACACAACGAATCATTCATAGACACATAAAAAAAAGCCTTCTATGCATCACGCACGGAAGACTTTCATTAATTCAAAAAATTTCAAAATAATTCCTTTATTATGCTGCCGTCCATACGACGGATGCGCATTTTGCCGTCGTCGTAGGTGGCAAATGTGGGTTCGTTGCCTCCCTTTGGGAAGGTTATCGAACCGAGATTGCACACGATGCCGTCGTTTTCGGCAGGCTCAAGTTTCCACAAGTGGGTATGGCCGTACACGAATATGTCGTGTGCAAGAGCTGGGCGGTTCTGCTCGTTGTATACATGTCCGTGGGTGATGAACATGCGTCGGCCGCCATCGACGATGATGGCATAGTCGGACATGATTGGAAATTCGAGCAGCATCTGGTCTACCTCGGCGTCGCAGTTGCCACGTACGGCAACGATATTATCCTTTCGCTTGTTGAGAAGTTCGACTATGCCCTTCGGATCGATGCCTTCGGGGATGCGGTTACGGGGTCCGTAGTTGAGTATGTCGCCAAGAATGAGGAGCATGTCGTAGTGCTCGCGGTCGTAGAAGTCGAGCACTTGCTCAAGCGTTGGCAGACATCCGTGTATGTCGGATACTAATAAGTATTTCATAAATGTGTATGTTCTGATGTTGTCTGAATGACTGATTAGTCGTTGAGTTCGCGGTCCTGGTCGCGCTTACGCTTCTGTTCGTCGATAAGCTGGAAGTCCTTCTTGCGCAGCACGAATGTCGAACCGAGGTATTTCTCGCGCACCACTTCGTTCTCGGCGAGTTCTTCGGGCTTGCCCTGGAACAGAATTCTGCCCTCAAACAACAAGTATGCACGGTCGGTAATGGTAAGCGTCTCCTGCACGTTGTGGTCGGTTATGAGGATACCGATGTTGCGGTATTTCAGTCGCCACACCACATGCTGTATCTCTTCGACGGCAATCGGGTCGACACCAGCAAAGGGTTCGTCGAGCATGATGAACTTAGGGTCGATGGCAAGGCAGCGTGCTATCTCCGTACGACGGCGTTCGCCACCCGACAACTGGTCGCCAAGATTCTTGCGAACCTTGCCCAGATTGAAGTCGGCAATGAGTTCTTCGAGCTTGTCGAGCTGCTGCTTGCGTGTGAGAGTGGTCATCTCGAGCACAGCCATAATGTTGTCCTCGACGCTCAACTTACGGAAAACGCTCGCCTCCTGAGGCAGGTAGCCTATGCCTGAGCGTGCTCGCTTGTACACTGGGAAGCTGGTTATGTCCTTGTCGTCGAGGTATATGTGGCCGTCGTTGGGCACGATGAGTCCTGTAGTCATATAGAAAGATGTGGTCTTGCCGGCTCCGTTAGGTCCCAGAAGTCCTACAATCTCGCCCTGACGTACATTTATCGACACGTCATTGACAACGGTACGCTTGCCGTAACGCTTTACAAGTCCTTCGGTGCGGAGCACCATGCAGTGGGGCTTGGCGTCGGCTGCTACAGCCATATCTTCTTTTATATCATTCATATCTGTTCTTGATTGGGTTTAGCATATATAAAAACCGATACAAAGGTAAAACAAAATATCATTTCCCCCAAATAAAACACAAAAACTTAAATCTTATGAATAGTTTTTGTCTTTTTATTGCTACTTTTGCATTCAATATAAATAAACAATAGTTCGTTAAAATTTGAGATAAAGGCTAAGCAGTTTTACGCTGCCAGCCAAAGAGTTCTTTGATAGTATGA
>URDM01000081.1 GCA_900546575.1 uncultured Prevotella sp. | reverse complement strand
AAAAATATCGCTCAAGAATAAAAACTTGAGCGATATTTTTTTTGATGTATATATACTAGCATCGCGGATACGTTTACCTGAGATACTGAGATTGAGATTGTTTTAATATAATGTAATGCATAATACATTCAACCAAATCCATGTCTTAAATGACGGATGAGTTACAAAAATGTCATGATTAACCTTATTTAACTTGACAAATGTTATATTTTCTGAAGCAATACTATAACTTTATAAAAAATAAAGAAAATTATGTAAACCATGCAAGACCGTTGGAGCATACGCGGATTACCATGATGTGATAGCTCCTAATCTACATGTATTAACCATACCTAACTTCAAAAATAAAAACGCAGAATTCATTTAAAATCTCAAAAGTGTTCTATTTACAATGGGACCGGTTTAAATATTAATCAACAACCCTGTATGAGGGAGCATATTGCTCTTTGAAATAATTGGAATTAGTCTTTTGGACAGATTTACTGTTGTGTATTTATATAACGGTTTCATGCCATGAAAATGCTATAGTTATTTCACCTCATAAATACTCCACATAAGACTTTTCTTTTATTCAGATAGTTATTGTTCGGCTCTGACGGGATAGTAGTCGCTAAATCTTTTTGTATGAAAAAGAAACTGACATTTTTGCTTGCGGCCTTTTTTATGTGCATGCAAGCCGCGTTGGCACAAGACACTTGGCCAACTATTACTGGAGTGGTCGTCACAGCTGACGACGGGGATCCTATCATGGGTGTCTCGGTATCGGCAGTAGGTACGAAGGAGTCTTTCATTACCGACATTAACGGTAATTTCGTTATCAAGAACCTTCCTGCGTCTGTCAAGACTCTGCGTGTATCGTGTGTAGGTATGGAGACGCAAACTCTTGTTATTGCAAAGCTGAAAATAGGAAAGAAAAACAAGATTGTACTTAAGACGGACAAGAGTCTGATTGATGAGGTTGTTGTCACAGGTCTTTACACACGTAAGAAAGAGAGCTTCACGGGTTCTTCGCAGACGTATAAGGCTGAAGAACTTAAGAATGTGGGCAACCTCAACCTTATACAGAGCCTCAAGACCCTCGACCCAGCCTTCAATGTATTGGAAAGCAACGAGTTCGGCTCTGATCCAAATCGGCTTCCCGACCTTGAGGTGCGTGGCAAGACAAGTATCGTCGGACTGAAGGAGACCTTCGGACAAGACCCTAACCAGCCGTTGTTCATACTTGATGGTTTCGAGACGACCCTGCAGACAATCATGGACCTCAGTATGGACCGTATCGCATCGGTCACCATCTTGAAGGATGCCGCCTCTACCGCTATCTACGGCTCTAAGGCTGCCAATGGTGTGATTGTTGTGGAAACGAAGGCTCCTCAGATGGGCAAACTGAAGGTGTCGTATAGCGGCAACTATAACATCTCGTTTGCCGACCTTACCGACTACAATCTTATGAATGCTGCCGAGAAACTCGAATTCGAGCGCCTCTCGGGCTACTATACCTCAAATATTGCTGACCAGCAGGAGGCGCAGGAGAAGCGTTACAACCGACTCTTGCAGAACGTGCTTCGTGGAGTGAATACCTATTGGATGTCGGAGCCTCTTCGCACAGGCTTCAACCAGCGCCACTATGTCAGCGCTGAGGGTGGTAACGAGCAGTTCCGCTACAGCCTGGGTGTGAGCTACAACAATGTGAAGGGCGTGATGAAGAAGTCGGACCGTGAAGTGATGAGCGGCAACCTCAACATCCTTTACCGTATGGGCAAGCTTACATTCTCAAACAACCTTACTGTTGACGTCACTTCGTTCAGCAATCCCGTAGTGCAATTCTACGAGTATGCCAATGCCAACCCTTACTATCCTAAGTATGGAGATGGAGGCAAGGTGGAGAAATGGCTGGAGTATAAGGCCGATACAAAGGACATTTACGACGCTTCGGTAAATGTGGGCAATCCTATGTGGAACGACCGCCTGAACAGCTACAGCAAGGGCGAATCGTTTGCCGTGCGCAATAACTTCAATCTCGAATACCGGCCCTTGCAGGTGTTGTGGTTGCGCGGACGCTTCGGCATCAGCAAGAGCACGAGCGACGGAGAGTCGTTCCGCTCGCCTCAGGACACCCAGTTCGACCAGGTGGAGAAGCTGAAGAAGGGTTCGTATAGCGACAATCGTACCGACAACCTCAGCTATGATGGCGATTTTACCGTGACTTACGGTCAGCTGCTGGGCAACGCCCATCAGATAAATGCTGTGATGGGAGCCACTTTCCAGGAGACAAAGAGCATCTCAAAGTCGTTTGACGTACAGGGATTCCCTGACGGCAACTTCACCACACCTGCCTTTGCCAACAAATATCCCGAAGGTGGCAAGCCGGGCTATTACGACTCGAAGTCGCGTTCGGTAAGCTTCTATTTCAATGGCGGCTACTCTTACGACAACCGCTATCTGCTCGATGCCAACATACGTACTGATGGTTCGTCGGTATTCGGCACCAACAAGCGCTTCACTACAACGTGGGCAGTAGGTCTGGGATGGAACATACATAATGAGAAATTCGTAAAGAACCTCTTGAGTGGAGTGCAGATGCTGAAGCTGAGAGCGTCAATAGGTAATCCTGGCAACCAGAACTTTGGTTCGTATAATACGCTCACTACTTACGAGTTCAACAACTGGATGCAGAACTATTTCGGTACCGGAGTACTCATCAGCGGATTTGGCGACCCCGACCTTGCATGGCAGAAAACGCTCGACTTCAACGTGGGTTTCGACTTTAGCTTCAAGAACCGTTTCCATATCAACTTCGACTACTATCGCAAGAATACCGACCCGTTGCTGGCTTCTATAGGCATACCGATGTCAGTAGGTACCACCTCACGTCTGGCAAACATTGGCAAGCAGGTGAACAAGGGTATAAACGGCACCATACGATATGCTATTCTGTATAAGCCTCAGGAGCGTATCAATTGGACCACGAGCCTTATGTTCAGATACATGACCGCCTATTACGACAAGGTAGGCGACAAGCTCGACCAGTTCAACCAGAAGAACCTTACCAAGAACATGACCCGCTACTATGACGGAGGCAGCCCTACAGCACTCTGGTCCGTACGTTCGGCAGGTATAGACCCGGCTTCGGGACGTGAGATATTCATCACAAAGAACGGCAAGTACACCTTCGACTATAGTTATGACGACGAAGTGGAGGTGGGCGATACACGCCCTGACATAGAGGGCACATGGGGAAATACTTTCTACTGGAAGGGATTCTCGTGCAGCATCTTCATGCGCTACAGCCTCGGAGGCGATGCCTTTAGCAGCACTCTTTATGATAAGGTGGAGAACATTTCTTCGTATGACCTTGCTCGCAACCAGGACCGCCGTGCTCTCTACGACCGCTGGCAGAAGCCGGGCGACAAGGCTCGATTCAAGGGTATCTCGTTGACCGAGAATACTCCGATGTCCTCACGCTTCGTACAGAAGAACAACTATCTCACCATAGAGTCGGTGAGAGTATCGTACGAGTTCCCCTACCAGCTGATGAACAAGATCGGCATTCAGGGTATGACGGTTAGCGCATACATGAACGACATCTGCCGATGGTCGTCAATCAAGGAGGAGCGCGGTACTTCTTATCCGTTTGCAAGAAGTGTTTCTATGTCTTTATCAGTCAACTTTTAATCAGTAACAACTATGCGTAAGAATATATATATTATCATGCTGACGGTCCTCACGGCTCTGGCTTCATGTTCCGACTGGCTCGACATACAGCCGAGCGACCGTATCACAGAAGAGAACAACTTCTCAAGTGTGTCAGGATTTGAGAAAGCACTTAACGGTATATACGTCGAACTCAACCAGTCGAGCATATACGGAAAGGAAATGACATGCGGATTTGTCGAGGTGCTTGCGCAGCGATATGCTGTAGCCGATATTAATAAGGTGGTGAAGGAGTATATGAACTTCAAGTATGCCGGCACAGAGACCAAAGGGATTATCTCAAACATCTGGAGTAAGGAGTACGCACTCATCTCCAATGTCAATTGCCTCTTGAAGAACTGCGAAGAACACCGTGACGTACTCTCAGAAAGGGACTACAACCTCATCAAGGGCGAAGCGCTTGCTCTCAGAGCATTCCTGCATCTTGACCTATTCCGCCTCTTCGGTCCTATTTACGACCCCGACAAGCCGGCCTTGTCAATACCGTATTATACGGTCTATTCACTTGATGTGTCGCCCAAGCTGTCGAGCGTTGACTATATGAAGCAACTTGAGGCCGATCTGCTTGAATCGGAATCGCTTCTTGCCAAGTCCGACCCGATTCTGCGCTATGGGGTAAGCGGCGACCCGCAGAACGACTTCTGGCAGGCACGAAATCTGCGACTCAACTATTATGCTGTGCAGGGACTCATGGCAAGAGCCTATTACTACATGCACAACGATACAGAGGCTTTCAAACACGCTATGAATGTTGTCGAGGCACACGAGAAGACTTTTCCATGGATTACTCCGATGAGGATAACCAGCAGCAATCCCGACCGAGTGTTCTCTACCGAGATCATGTTCTCAGCCCAAAATCTGGAGCGTAATTCTATCTTTGCAGGCAACTTCGACGGCAACAACCTGAAGATGACCACGTTGCTGGCTCCGCGTACCGACGTGGTAAACTATCTCTTCGACAACGAGAAGGTGGACTACAGATATATAGCATGGCTCAAGAACTCTGTAGAGAATTCGGGCACGTCTTACTCTATCTTCAACAAGTATCAGAGCCAGTCGTCCGATTCGCTCTACAATCAGATGATTCCTCTTATCAAGGTCAGCGAGTCGTATCTTATTGCTACCGAGTGTTCGACAGACTATTACGAAAGCTTGAGAATATACAACATTCTGCGCAACCATCGTGGATTGCTCAGCAAGTCTATAATGTATCAGGAAGATATTGATGCCGAATGGATAAGAGAGTTCTGGGGTGAGGGACAGCTGTTCTTCTACTATAAGCGAAACAACAAGGAGAGCATCAAGGATGCTACGTCGCAGTATGGTACAAGAAGCATTACTGCCAACAACTACGTGATGCCTTTGCCTGAGGGAGAGACCAAATACAACTAAACCTCAGGCAGTAAAAAACATAACAAACCAAAAGAAATAAAGCTATGAAAAAGAAGATAATACCTTTTCTGCTCTTACTGATATTGTCGGTATTTGCAAGTTGCGAGAAGAATCTTGACGTATATAAAGGTGAGTGTGGCATCTTCTTCGACACGAGAAATACTTACATCGATACTCTCGTGGTGCATTGGGGACAGCTGGATTCAGATGTCAAGGAGATGGAATGGTGGTTGAGAGTGAACCTAATAGGCGACACAAAGGACTATGACCGCCACTTCCAGATTTCGGTAACTACCGACGAGGGCGACGAATATGCAGCCGTTGAGGGAGTGGACTACGTCAAGTTCCCTACCGATTATGTCATCAAGGCTGGCGAGAATGAAGCTTATATTTACTTCACCCTGCTCAGAGACCCCAATCTTGCCGAGAAACCAAAGCGCTTCAAGGTGAGCCTGATCCCTAACGACGAGCTCAAGTTTATCTATACCCGTTACGACGGCTACTTCGATGCCGAGGGCAATCTCATCACACGTGAGATGGACTATCAGCGTGTAATCGTAATGGACGAGGAATTCCCTATGCCTGCATGGTGGGGCATCTATGGCGACCAATACTTTGGCAAATGGTCGGCAAAGAAGAGCATATTGATATGCGATGTGCTGAAGATAAGCCGTACAGAATGGCTTAAGGATACCACACAGGGACTCTCGGCAGGCTATCTTAAGTTTGCCGGCAAGTACATGCAACAATGGCTGAATGAGCATCCGACGCTCGACGAAGATGGCGAGCCGATGACAATGGGCGAGGCTTCACAAGGTTAAACACATTTAAAATGATATGATTATGAAGATTTCACGATATCTATATACTGCAGCCCTTGCGCTGTTCATGGGCATGGCTGTCGCTTCGTGTTGTGATGATGAGGGAAATTACAACTATCATGACATTAACGAACTAACCATCAACGGACTGGATGAAAACGTCAGATTTAATAAGGTGGCTTTTGTCGACCGACTGGTCATCGACCCGGAAATAGAATCGTCTATGGGTCAGAACAACGAGTCTGACTATGAGTACGAATGGAAGTTTCTTCCTTTTGGTACCGACTTCGACCAAATTCCCGACCTGGACAAGACCGTAGTCTCGCGCGAGAGAAAACTCGATATTCTCGTGACGCTCGACCCCGGACTCTATTCATGCTTCTTTAAGGTGAAGGACAAGAAGAATTCGCTAACCACAATACGCTCGTTCTCACTTCAGGTGAAGTCGATGACCAGCGAGGGATGGCTGGTGCTGTGTAACGAGAACGACAAGCCTCGTATGGACATTATATTCAACGTGGACGATGATAACGACCTCATTGCGCACAACATCTGGCAGGAAGCCGAGTTTAACCCAGGAGTGCCCAAGAAGCTTATTTACAACTATAGTGTACGACAGACTCCGACTCTGCTTGTTACTGACAAGGGAACGTATAATCTTGACGTTAAAGATCTGCACGCTGGCGAGGACAACAACCTGAAATGGCGATTTGGAGCTTCCCCTGATAAGATACTGGTGGAGAATGCTATCTTGTCGCAGTATGCATTGCCTGACCTTTGGGTGATCGTTGACAACAACCATGATGTCTACACTTTGGACAACTCTATCGACAACGGATATTTCGAGTTCAAGATCAACAAAATCAACGGCAAGGAAGAATTCAAGGCTGCTCCATTCATCGGAACAAGCTACAATGTCAACTATTCTGACAATTCCTACGGACACATTCCTGCCGTGCTCTACGACGAGACGAACAAGCAGTTCCTGAGCATCCGCAACAATTCCAACTATCCATCGGTAATGCAGTTTGTAGGCCCGCAGCTCTTTTCTGCCCAAACGGGAAGAGACATGGTGTGGATGGAGTCTTGCAAGTCGGGCGAGGTATATGCCATACTGAAGGATCCTGCCACCCGACAATTCTACTTCTACGGGATGCAGCTACACGCTTTATTCTCCGAACCCGAAAACTGGTGGGAGCAGGGCACGTATACAGAGTATAACAACCAAGACTATTATGGAGAGATAAAGGGCGAAGGACTTGCGAACGCCACATTGTTCGCTTGCCACCATCTCTATCCTTACGTGTTCTATGCCAGCGGCAACAAGATATATCAGTTTGACATGGGACATCCCGACACTCCTGCACGCGAGGTACTGTCGTTCCCGGGAGAGACAATAAAGGTGATGAAGTTCAACCCGTTTGTGGCTTGGGAACAATACGCGGATTGGGAACGTGCACGCAACTACAGGCTTGTTGTGGCAACCACAGCCGATAATGTAGAGCCTTCAAAGTCGGGAATATTGCGCATGTATGACGTGCCCGATCTCATGGGTGAAATAAAGTTGCACAAGGAATATAAGGATCTTGGCAACATCGTAGACGTAGCCTATAAGGAAAGAAAGAAGTAATAAAATCAAAGCAAGAATACAATGAAAAAAACTGCAACAATCTGCATGACAGCACTTGTGTGCCTCTCGGCACAGACCGTCAACGCCCAATACAAGATAGAGGGCTCATTCAAGAATATAGAGCGCAAGATACACCTTGTGGCTTGCACGCCCAACGGACTTGACACCCTGGCAAGCACCTTTGTCGACGACAAGGGACACTTTGCCATCAAGGGAAAAGTTAGCGAGCCTACTGCAGCCTGCATACGTGTGGTCGACTCAAGCATACGCATTCCCGTGATACTTGAGAAGTCGACGGTACATGTTGATGCCGACCTGAAGGACCCTATGAAATATAAAATATCAGGAGGAGGCAAGCTGCAGCAACTGCGCAACGAGTTCCACAATACCGAACTGCAGATATATACCGAACGCGACTCGGCAAAGGCTGTTATCGAGCGCGACTTTGGCAAGGAGGACTTCTTTGCAATAGCACAGATCAGAGCCTTGTACGATCAGTATCGTGAAAAACTTGACAAGGCTGAGGATGCCTTCGCCAAGCAACATGACAACATCGTAAGCGCAAGTCTGCTAGTGTGGCGAGTGGCAGAACTGATGAAGACCAAGACTCTGCCTGCAAGATATGAGGCGCTGGGCGAGAATGCTCGTCAGACTGTGCCAGGGCGTTGGCTTAAACCTTATTCCGACCAGATAGCCTGCATCATTGTGGGCGGTACGGCTCCCGACCTGCAGATGAAGACCCCCGACGGTTCGCCAATCTCTATTTACGGCATCAAGGCCAAAGCCAAGATTCTTGATTTCTGGGCTTCGTGGTGCGGTCCGTGTCGTGCCGAGAGTCCCAACATCATGAATGTCTATAAGAAGTACAAGGACAAGGGACTCGAAGTTATAGGCATCTCGCTCGACGAGAGGGCAGAACTGTGGAAAAAGGCAATACAGCACGACGGTATAACATGGCCACAGATGTCTGACCTGCGAGGATGGAATAGTATTGCCGCCGAGAAATACCGTCTCGTGGGCATCCCGCAGATTTATCTGCTCGATGAGAACAACCGCATCGTGGGCGAGGGATTACGTGGCAAGGAGATAGAAGAGGCTGTAGCCAAATTGCTTGGCCCTGCCCAATAGAAATATTCTAATAATAGCGTAAATGCTTATGAGACACAGTAATCTAAGGACTCTGACTGTCCTTGCTCTGATGCTCTCTGTTTCCGTCTGCTCTATAGCCCAAAAGCGCTATAGGGTGGACGGATTCACCAATGGCTACGAGGGTAGGGTGCTCTATATGTCGTACACCGACGGCCGAGGCAGAGATATAGTGGACAGCTGCAAGGTGAGCAATGGCACATTCCGTTTTGAAGGAACTCTTGACATAGACAACGCCCTGGCATTCATCTCTACCGACAAGGGAGTGCTTAATGGCGACATCAACAAGCAGACCAAATTCTATCTCGAGCCTCGCACCATAACTGTTGGCATTAATGCCTACAATCATACGATGCCGGTAGTTATGGGCTCGGTACAACAGGCTCAAGAGGATGAGTACAACGGACTGGTAATGCCCGAGACTTCGGTAATAAAGTCGGTGGCAGTACTGGCAAAAAGCTCTACAGATATGGACTTCAAGTATAAGCTCGAAGCCTCGTTGAAGCCGATATTCCAATCGTACAATGCAAAGACGATGGATTATATCCGTCGTCATCCCGACGTGGAACTGTCTTTGTTCCTGCTTCATGGCGTGGCTAATAGTATACCTGCCGATAGCGCCAAGGCTTTATATGACGCTCTTTCGCCTGGACTAAAGGGAATGATACAGTCGGAAGAGATTGAGCGTACCATAGCTCTGCGTCTTAAGACAAGCACGGGTAAGCCTGCGCCCATATTCACAGCCACAGACATCAATGGCAAGCCTCTCTGTCTAGGCGATTTTAAGGGCAAGTATGTGGTGCTTGACTTCTGGGCCACCTGGTGTGGTCCGTGTCGTTACACAAACAAGCACATGAAGCAGCTCTACGAGAAATACTCGGGCCATGACGTGGAGTTTATATATGTTGCTGACGACGATCGCGACCTTGCCAAGTGGCGCAATATTGTCGAGAAGGACGGAATAGGCATGTTCCGCCACGTATTGCGCGGAGCTAATACCTCAGCCGACATCAATACAATGTATGCCGTGAAGAATATCCCTGCCAAATTCCTTATTGACAAGGATGGTAATATGGTGGGTAAGTTTGATACCGACGAACTCTCCGACAAACTGAAATCACTACTCGGATTCTGAATTCTATTGTACATACTCAATGAGCAGTAGCGTGGCTTACGATAAGCAAATACAAATCTTTGATGAGCATAAAGAAAAGCACAAGAGCATAGTTAAAAACACAATCAATCACAACAAAGCGTTTCAGTTGTTTCAGTTTCAGTTGCGTTTCAAAGGGTCAGTTATGTTTCAAACTCCTTTATTAAATACTTATAACTAATCAATAACTTTAATAATCAAAATACCATGAAAAACTCAAACAAAGAAACACTCAAGACCGTGCTCCAGTTCATCGTGAGCGTAATCACCGCACTCCTCGCCACCCTCGGCGTACAAAGCAGCGTCTGCAATTAGAATGTGGAATGTTGAATGTTGAGTGTTGAATTGTTGCGCTACACGCATTAGGAATTGCTCAATTTTGAATTGCAGTATCCAAACAATTTAACACTTAACATTCAACACTTAACACTTAAAAGTCGTATCTTTGTACACGTATTTCAACAATTAAATATGATAGGACGAATCCATTCCTTTGAATCTTTTGGAACCGTAGACGGTCCAGGTGTGCGTTTTGTAGCCTTTATGCAAGGCTGTCCGTTGCGTTGCCAGTTTTGCCATAACCCCGATACGTGGGACCCTCATGGCAAGTGCCAGTATGAGCTGGAGCCTCAGCAACTGTTGGACGAAGTGATGAAGTATCGGTCGTTTATAAAGAGTGGGGGAGTGACGCTGTCTGGCGGCGAACCCCTGATGCAAGCCGACTTCGTGGCAGAATTCTTCCGACTGTGCCATGCTGAAGGACTCCACACGGCTCTCGACACAAGTGGTGCGATTATAACCGGACGGGTGAAGGACGTGCTCTACAATACCGACCTCGTGCTGCTCGATGTGAAGACGATGGACGCTGAACTCTACCCACGACTTACGGGTGTGCAGCAAACCAACAACCTTGCGTTTCTGGACATGCTGGAACAACTACATCTGCCTACCTGGATACGCCACGTCGTGGTGCCAGGACTGACTGACAACGACGAGTGGCTGCGACGACTGGGCGAACACGTGGCAAAATATGACTGCGTGGAGAAAATTGAAATCTTGCCCTACCACACGCTCGGAGAATATAAATATGAGAAACTCGGACTGAAGTATAAGCTTGAGGGTGTGCCGGCTATGACGGCTGAACGCGCACAAGAAATAAGGGCATTCATGGCTGAATATAAGCCATGCCAGTAATAATACAATATTTTTACGAGGTCATGGCGAATGCATCAATTTATTTGTTTTTATAGTGCTATTTTACGAGTATCATCTGTTTTTAGTATAAAAAACTTTGCCATCATTTTCTACAATCGATTATTCATTGAGCTCACTTTTTAAAGTGGACTCAGTTATTCACTCTTAGCTGTCTGTGGAACTCACGGCTCTTGCGTTGAAGTTCTTCTTTATGACTGGCATAATTTCGGCGTTGACACTCTCTTTTCATGGCAGTTTTTCGCTCTTTTTATGAAAAGAAGACGACGCAGGTGTATCTGAACCCCATGGTGGGCTTTGACAAAAACCGAACATATTGGACGTAGAGATAAAGATGGGAGGAGAGTATCTGTTTTCACATTATAAAATATGCACAATGAGAAAGAAAGCTGTAAACAAAGGGATTTTGAAGCCTTGAAGGGTCGGATTTGTAAAACATTTTAGAGGAAAATTCGGGGTTTTGCCAAACTTTTTCATTCAAAAATGATAAGAAGTGAAGGAAAAGTAGTACTTTTGCAGAGAGGATACTGTTTTATAATGTGAAAACAGTACGTAAAGAGATAGAGACTCAAAGCCAATATGAGATGAAAATGCGGCGCAATTAGCATATTTGATTTGTGAAACATTGAATCCCATAACTGGACAAACATACACACCGATAGTATGAATTTATGAACAATGTTATTGTAAAATTAGCATCGTCATCCCATGTGATGGCAGCCAGCAGTGACATAAAGTAGCGGAGAGGTTATGAAGCAGGATTGCACGGTTTCTCTGTCTACAGCCGACGAAACAAAGCGTTTTCAGACATCTGAAAGCAATGAATTTCCAGAGGGCACACACGTTTCTGAGCCAGACGAAATGACTGGTTCAGCGATAAAGAAGTGTCCGCAAGTGAACATAAAATCTAAGGCTGCGAAAGAGAAAGTAGACTATACGTCATGGAGTTATCTTTTTGTACACAACCAAAAAGTGAAGTCGATAGAAGACCAACTAAAGAAAGATGGGGTAACCCATTTTGTGCATAAAACAATAAAATACGTCCCCCGTCACAGAAACAGAGGCGGAATGCGCGAAGTGGAAACCCCTTCTGTAAGTGGACTGATATTCTTACAAGGTAATCCAGAATTATTACAGGACTACTTAGATAAAAACAAAAAACCATACAAGCTCTGTAAGAATTGTAGTACAGGAAAGGTAGCCACTATCCCTTGCAACCAGATGGAGCCATTTATGCGTGTTGCAGAAACCGAGCCAGAACGTCTCCGTTTCCTTCTCCGTCCCTTTGTTTATTATTCCAAGAACCGTACCCTGCTACGCATATTGACAGGTGAATATGCCGGACTTGAAGGTTATGTGATCCGCATAGCCCGCGACCGCCGACTCGTAATAGATGTAGGAGGAATGGCAGTAGCCATATCAGGCGTACATGCCGA
>URDM01000080.1 GCA_900546575.1 uncultured Prevotella sp. | reverse complement strand
CGGATTGATAAAAGCAAAACGCCCTGCAAGGGCAAAAGCATTGATAATTAACGCTTTTGCCCTTACAGGGCGCATTGGTATTTGTGATACTTTTACCCTAGGGCGGTGCCCTGGGCTATGTGCTTCTGCCCCTTCGGGGCGTGCTGCTTTGACTTTTGACTTTACCTCATTCTAACATTTTGGTTCTATCACTTCAGCAGAGTCGTGCCGAGATTACGGTCGACGAGCATGCCGTCCTTCATCTTCAGTGTGAACTTGCCAGCCTTCTTGGCCTTGAACTTGAGCACGAAGAGGTCGCTGTCGCCCTCTTCGAGCAGGAAGTTGTTGCCACGGTTGACGAATGTAGGCAGCAGTTCCTTCTGTCCGTTGGTATGCAGACGGTCGTAAGTCAAGTTGACAAGCTCCTTCATGTTGAGCAGTTCGATGCCTGCATATTCCAGTTCGTCGGTGTTGTAAGGCAATGCGAAGCTCAGAGCGTTGACCCAATGGAGCGCCTTGCCCTGCACCTTCAGCTCTATAACGTCGCCAGCGGCGAATGTGGTGCGGCTCGGTGTGAGCACGAGCGAACCCGAACAATGGTCGTTCTTGGGATATACTCCGCCGTCGAGTTCGTTCGACACGCACGATATGTCGTATGCGTCGATGAGTCCGTTCTGGTTGATGTCGCCAGCACTTACATAGTCGAAGTCGCTGTCGCCACGTCTTAGTCCGGTGTAGTTCATATACGAGGTGAGGTCGTTCTCGTCGATACGGTTGTCGTGATTGATGTCGCCCTGCAGCACGCTCTGGCTTCCTGCCACCTTATATATATACATGGCACGACCCGAAGCGAAGTTGCCCACGGCCTTGGTCAGGTGCATCTGAACGTAACGAGCCTCCGGATTGCCTTCGAACGTGAATGTCTTGGTGGTGTTGTCGGCCTTCCATACGAACGGAACCGGTGTCGACCACTTCTGGCGATCCATACTATAAGAGATGGTGCCTTCCATGATTGTTCCGTTGCCGGCATCCTCACGCGGAATGTATTCCATACGGTCGAGCTTGTTGACCGAACGCAGGTCGATTGTCACATCGCCCGGAATAGCCTCGCCCTTGCCCCACTGTGAGTGCCATGAGGTCTTCTTGTCGAAGTCGAAGAGCTTTGAAACTTTCTGTCCGGGCTGGTCTTGGAACGATGTCTGTGCCTTTATGCCCTTGATGGCAAACTCAAGCGGATTGTTAAGGGTCTTTCCCTTGACCGTTGTCCAGTCGGATGCTCCGTCGCGGTTGACTGCGCGCACCTTCATGCTGTACTCGGTCTCGGGCTGAAGCTGGTCGATGCTGAACTGCGTTCCGTGAATGGTAGAATACAGCATGCCGTCGTATTCTATCTCGTAATAGTCGGCATTGGGCTGTGATTTCCACGAAGGAGTCAGGTCGAACACGCCACATCCTGCCTCAGTAATCTGTGCTTCGGGAGCCGTGAGAGCTCCGCTGTGTGTGAGCATACGTCCGGCTGTGTTGAATTCGAATCCGTCTATAGCCACAGCTATTGCGTTGTCGCTGACGTTGGTCTTCTGTATCTTGACGAGCAGTTGCGCATTCTTCTTTATCACAACCTTTGCTGCATCGGTGCCGGGGGTAGAGAAGCGGTTGAGGTTGGGCTCGGCATCGTAGAAGTATACGTTGTCGCCCTTCTCAAATTCAGCGAGTGTCTGCACCTGTGTGAGCTTGACGGTGGTCTTACCAACCTTTGCCGTCACCTTCTTCGGAGCACGTGTCACATTGACGCGCAGCTCGGTGAACTTCTCGGCTTCATATCCGTCGTACGTACCCTGAGCCGGTTGGATGTCTACACGCATACGTCCCTTGCCGTCGGTGCATACGCTTACGTCGGTAGTCACGCCGTTGCCATGCAGATACTGGGTCGTGTTGCCGTCGTCGTCATACTCCTTGAAGGCTGAAGTTCCGTTAGCAGAAGCGTAGATTTCGTAAGCACGGTAGTCCTGACGTATCTGCGACGGGTTGTTGTTGGGATTGGTCATCGGAATGATGGCGTCAGCCTTGACGAATACCGGAATCTTCCAGAGCGGTGCCTGATACTCGTTGACGATGCGTCCGCCCTCGTATGCGTCGCCGTTCCAGTAGTCCATCCATGTGCCTTCGGGCAGATATATGCCGTTGCGTATGTCGTTGCCGTCCTTGTCGGCACGTGTCTCACGGTATATAGGAGCTATGAGCATCGACGGACCGTACATAAACTGGTATTCGGTCTTGGTGCCGTGGGTGTAGTCGTTGGGGTAGTCGAGGAACATGGCACGTATCATCGGCTTGCCGTCGATGGCTTCGTGGGCTATGGTATAGGTGTACGGCATGAGCATCGACTTAAGCTTCAGATATGAGCGATTGATGCTTGCAGCCGGCTCGCCGAGTATGTGCGGATACTTGGGATTGGCTCCCCAACCGTCCATGTTGAGCTGCATCGGTGTGAAGGTCTTCCACTGGAACTCGCGCACATTCACCGGAACGTTCTTGCCTCCGAATATTCCGTCCATGTCGCTCGTGATGTTTGGCTGACCCGACAAGCCCGAACCTATGAATGTCGGGATGTGGAAACGTATGTATTCCCAGTCGCCTCCGGTCTGGTCGCCGCTCCATACGGTGGCGTAACGTTGTGTTCCTGCCCATCCGTCGAGCGTAATGATGAACGGACGCGCGTCCGATCCGTAGTATGGCATGACCTGAGCCACATCGGAAACACCGTTCAATCCGAACGAATAGCCGTAGCCTACCCATGCAACGTCGGTCTTCAGCACTCTCACTCCAGCGTCGCGCACCTCCTTAACGATGTCGCGCTGCAACAGCGGTTCTATTCCTGCCTTGGGATGAAGGTCGCTTTGCGTCCACAAACCAATCTCCACACCCTTCGAACGGGCATAGTCGCCAAACTGACGCAGGTTGTCTATGTTGCCGTCGAGAGTACCGGTCTGTCCGTAACCGGCTCCATATCCGTCGTTGGGGAGGAACCATCCCAGCGGCATATCGTTGTTGACGTAGCGGTCGATGGCTGCACGTGCCGAGAACTGATAGTTGTTCTTCTCGCCGTTCAGGCTCTCCTTGGTTCCGCCATTGTCCTTCTGGCTCTCCTTATACATCTTGCCATCCTCGAAAACCATCGCTCCGTTCTTGTCTTCCTTCCAATAATCGCGGTTGTAGGCATTCAGATGGCCCTCATAAAAACCGAACTTCGGCATCAGAACGGGGTTGCCAGTGAGCTGATAGAAGTCGTTGAGCAACTGTACGGGAGTCGCGTCAAGCATTACAAACATGTCGAGATAGCCCTCAGAGTGCTGCAGACGCACTTCGCCCGGAGTGTCGTGACCGAAGTCGTAACGTCCCGGACGGAACGTATTCCACATCACTCCATATCCGCCCGTACTCCAGTAGAACGGTGTGGGCGACGCTACGCCACCGTCAACCCAGCTGTTGGTGTTCTCAATGGCAATACTCTCGCCACGATGCGAGAAACGACCGTTCTGCACTCCACCTCCATAAAAGTACTCGCCATCATGCGAACGCATGGTGACCGATGTGCTTCCGTTGTCTATTTTGGCTGGTGTGAGGTTCTCGATAACGGTCTTGCCTGTACGCAAGTCGACAATGTTCATGTTGCCTGTATGCTTGTCGATGTTGACACTTACGGCAGGTGTGGTTATCTGCAGAGTTCCGTCTACGTCGATAGCGCTAAGGTTTCCGGTCTTGCGACGTGCCGATTCGACAAGTATCTTTGCCGGAGGTGTAGCCAGAGGGTCGCGTACTACCCCACCCTTATCATCGCGAAACATCCGGAAAATGTTGTCGCCATAGAAGTCGAGGGTCATCTGTCGGCCGTCGGTGTAGTTGATCTCGATTGTGTGCGGATTGATCTGCGCCACGTTCTTTACTGCAAACGTCTCGTCAGACTGTTTGGTCGGCTGTTCAATCACAAGTCCGGAACGCAGTGGAATGGCGTTGATGCCCTGTGGCATGAGTGTCATTCCTGCCAGAGCGAGCGGCATTGCCAAAGCAATCGCTGCCTGCCGCGGTTGCTTTAATTTGTTGTCTGTATGCATATAGTTGTTTTAGTGATGTCTGATTTTATTTTTATTGATGTCTGATTTTATAATTATTAATATCAGATTGTACAAAAGTACTTAAAATAATAATGTATGTGCGTGCGACAACTTAGGTTTTAACATATTTAACTTATATATCTTCCAATATTCATAATATGTACAAATAAGTGTACATTTTTGCAGCAATTTGTAGTGAAAAAAGCCTAACTTTGCAGCAAAACATGTTTGGAAACCCAATGGAACCATTCAACAAAACTAAAAGCTAACAATAAAATGGAACAGGAAAAGAAGTTATTCAAAGAGGTTAACGAGGGATATACTATGCACGAAGCTATCGAAGAAGCCAAGCGTTGTCTGCACTGCAAGATACCACAGTGCAAGAAGGGATGCCCAATAAGCCATGACATACCCGACTGGATTCACGAGTTGTCGATGGGAAACTTCGGCAATGCCATGCACATCATTAACGAAAAGAGTAATCTGCCGGCTGTGTGCGGACGCGTTTGCCCGCACGAGAAGCAGTGCGAAGGACACTGCGTGCTCGGCAAGAAGGGCCAGGGCATACACGTAGGCAAGCTCGAACGCTTCCTCGCCGACTTCGACGGCAACATGGGACTGATTCGTGAGAAGCTGCAACCGAAGACTCGCGGACGTGTGGCTGTAATCGGTTCGGGTCCTGCCGGACTCACTATCGCCGGCGATCTTTCACGTCAGGGATTCAATGTGGAGATTTTCGAGATGGAACCGGAACCCGGTGGCGTGCTCATGTTTGGTATTCCTGAGTATCGTTTGCCTAAGGATATTGTGCGCCGAGAGATTAAGAAGATGGAGGAACTGGGTGTTATCATCCATTGCAACACTACTATCGGCAAGGATTATACCGTTGATGACCTCTTCGCCCAAGGCTTTGACGCTATATTTATGGGTACAGGTACGGGCCGTCCGCAGAAACTTCAGATACCGGGAGGCGACATCAAAGGCGTACGTCAGGCCATTTGGTTCCTGCGCCGTGTAAGTCTGTACAACGAGGGTAACCTCGAACGCAAGGAGGTTGTTATCGAGAAAGGCGACCGCTGCTTCGTTATCGGCTGTGGAAACACCGCCATGGACGCTGCACGTACAGCCATACGTATGGGTGCAGAGAGCGTAAACGTAGTCTATCGCCGCACCATCAACGAGATGAGCGCATTGCGTTCGGAGTATGACGATGCCGTAAAGGAAGGCGTAGGATTCATCTGGGAGTCGAACATCGTTGAGATTCACAGCAACGATGAGGGCAAGATGACTGAGGTAGTGATTGAAGACAAGGAGGGCAACCGCCGTGTCGAGAAGGCCGACTACGTACTTATGGCTCTTGGTTCGGCTCCTGCCAGCCGCATCGTTTCTACTACCAAGGGCATAGACGTTGACGACCGCGGATACGTCATTACACGTGAGAAGCCTTACGGTATGACTACACGCCAGGGAGTGTTTGCCGGTGGCGACGTTGTCAACCGTCCTTCAACAGTGGTTCTTGCCATGCGCGACGCCAAGATGGTGGCTGAAGGCATTGCACAGTATGTCGATGCAGTGAAGCTTCTTGAGGCTATCAAAGGCGAAGAGTAACGCCCAGGGCATTACAAAAGACAATTATACGGGCTGAAAGCCCAATAAGCACATAGCCAGAGAGCAACAAAATTCAAGGCAGCACGCCCCAGAAGGGGCAGAAGCACATAGCCCAGGGCAACACCCTGGGTAAAAAGTGCCCCAAATAACAAAACGCCCTGTAAGGGCAAAAGCATTGATTATTAACGCTTTTGCCCTTACAGGGCGTTTGCTTTTTATCAATTCATATCCCCAGGGCGCTGCCCTGGGCTATGTGCTTATTGGGCTTTCAGCCCGCATAATTGACTTTTGCACACCCTCTATGTGCTTCTGCCCATTCGTGGAGTGCTGTTTTGAGTTTTGACACCCCTACTAAGCAAGCAGTGTTATTCAAGTTCTTACTTGCCACTCTTCTGTCGTGCCTTGCGCAGAATGTTCTGCATGTCGTACACGAGTTGCGGATGCTGGGTAGCTACATTCTCTTTCTCCCACACATTATTCTTTATGTTGTAGAGCTGCGGTTGCTGTTCACTACCTGTCTCCATGCCCGGTGCCCAGTTGAGAATCTTCGGTCCGTCGCTCGGTTCGATATATTTCCACTCGCTGGTGCGCACCGACATGCATCTGTTGTAAGCCAGTTCGAGTACATACGGACGGTCGGTCTTGTCGGTACCGAGCCAGTTGCCGAGTCGGTTTTCGCTGTCTGGAGCGCTGCCCTTGGGGAATCGTGCACCGATGAGGTTGCCCAACGACGCCATCCAGTCAATCTGCGAGGTGAGCGTTGCAGATGTCTGTCCGCCCTTGACCTTGCCCGGCCAGCGTACAATCATAGGCACTGCGGTGCCGCCTTCGTATGCGCTGTACTTGTTGCCACGCCACGGTCCGGCTGGTTTGTGACCGTTGAGCAGCTCGGCAGCCTGATCCTGATAGCCGTCATCGATAACGGGTCCGTTGTCGCTCGACAACAATATGATGGTATTGTCGGCAATACCGAGCTTGTCGAGAGTCTCCATGAGCTGTCCTACAGCCCAGTCGAACTGCACGATAGCGTCGCCACGCAATCCCATACCGCTCTGTCCGCGGAAGCGCGGATGCGGGAAGCGTGGCACATGCACGTCGTTTGTGCAGAAGTACATGAAGAACGGGTTGTTCTTATTAGCCTTGATGAAGTTGATAGCGTGCGATGTGATAGAGTCGGCGATGTTCTCGTCCTTCCACAAAGCCTTGCCGCCACCCTTCATATATCCTATGCGACCGATGCCGTTGACGATAGACTGGTCGTGACCACAGCCCGGTGTCGACTTCAGATTGTACAGCAGTTCGGGGTTGTTCTTGCCAGTAGGTTCGCCGGGGAAGTTCTTCTTGTAGCTCACATGTATTGGTGCCGAGGGATCATAATTGGCTACATTGCCGTTCTCAATGAATACGCAGGGCACACGATCGGCTGTAGCAGCCATAATATAGTGGTAGTCGAAGCCTATATCCGAGAGCGATGCAGGCAGTGGAGCGTTCCAATCCTGCGTGCCGGTTTTGGCTCCGATGCCCAGGTGCCACTTGCCGATGGCGCAAGTGCGATAGCCCTGGCTGCGGAACATGTCTGCCATGGTGTACTGTTCGGGGCGTATGATCATGCCGGCATCGCCCGGTGCGATGTCAGTATCGGGACGTCGCCATGCGTATTCGCCCGTAAGTATAGAATAGCGCGACGGTGTACTTGTGGCAGCGATAGCATGTGTGTCGGTGAAACGTATGCCCTGACTTGCGAGCCGGTCGACATTAGGAGTCTTGACGTTCTTGGCTCCGTAGCATCCAAGGTCGCCATAGCCGAGGTCGTCGGCAAGGATGATGATGACGTTGGGGCGGTTGGGGTCGACAGTAGTCTTCACCTTCTTGGCTCCGTAGGCTGCCTGTGCAGCGAGCGGTGCGAGAAGCGAGATTGCCAAATAGCTTTTCTTCATTGTTCTTCTATGTTTATTTTAGTTTATTAGTATAATGGAGTGTATGTCAGAATGGGAGTTATATATTTTGACACTACCTCTTGAAAACGGTTTATTTGCGCAGTGAGGTGTGATAATCCTCACGGAACGGCTGTCCGCTCCACGCCTTCTGCGATGTCCACTGCTCTGCCGGAGCTGTCCAGAAGGGATGTGTGGCAGGCAATCCGAGTGGCATGAACACGAGCGATGTCATGTACAGCGAGCCGTTGTTTGAATAGTAGTTGGCAAGTCCGGGCTGATGTCCTGCAAAGCCGAGCTGCAAGTAGCCCTTGTCGGTGAAGTTGCCGTCGACGGCAAACATACGCTTCATCACGGCGGTGAGTGCCGAGCGCACGCCACCGTTGCTCAGGCTTTCGGGCAATCCGTACTTCCAAGCCGACATGGCGAGTGTCTGGAATGCGCCCATACGATATATTACAGAGCGTCCAACGGCAGGATATGCGCCCTCGGGCGATATGAAACGCTCAATGATTTCGTTGTATCGGTTCATGCGCTTCACTGCGAGGTCGAGCGAAACGGGTGTGGGGAAGTTGTGCTTCTTGCATATCTCCACCACCTCAACCATCATCGGGTGCATGACATAAGCGTTGTAGTAGTCCATGGCAAACTCCGGACCGTCGCTATACCATCCGTCGCTCAGATACCACTCGCTCATCTTGCGCAGTCCGACGGTCATTACATATCCGTCATACTCCTCGCCTATGCTCATGAAGAAAGCCTCAACCATGCAGCGGAAGAGCAGCCAGTTGTTGTAGGCGGGGCTTATTGTGCGCAGACTCTTGAGTCCGTCGATGTAGCGTTGCTTGGTTACGTTGTCGAGCTGGTCCCATGTTGCCTCGGGAGCGCGCATGAAACTCTCCACGAGATACGAAGCGTCGCACAGCGGCTGTGCCACGTTGCAGAGCCATGTGATATGGTCTGGATTGTTAGGGTCTACCGCATTCTTGTATGCCTGTATTGCCCATGTGTGCAGCTGCTTGCGCTGTGCGCCCTCAGGAGTGCCGTCGTCGGGCAGCGCTATCCACGGACTGATGCCTGCCATGAGTCTGGCGAAAGCCTCAAGATAAGCCACACGTGTGTCGCGACCGTCCCACTTGGGGCTCAGCTCGAGCGTGAAGTCCTTCTGGAAATTGCCCTTGCTCATATTTTCAAGCACCGGACGGGCCATCTTGTAGCATAGGTCGGCCCACACTTTGCGGTCGGGTTCTTGTGCAGTTGTCTTCTTCTTGGCAGCCATAGTAGGCACAGCCATCATCACCGCAATCAATACGGCAACGAACAATTTGATTTGTCGTTTCATTGTTGTTTTAAGTTATTAGTACAATCTTGGTTTAAAGTATAATACGACAAAGTTATTAATAATTATTTATATACAGCCGTTTAGCACGTTTCTGTTATATTTTTTTATCTTTTACTACTCTAAGTTTCGCAAGCGAAAGTAGTTAAGAAGTTAAGGAGTTTTTCGCGCCATTCGGTCGCTAAGGAGTTAAGCCATTAGTTTTTTTTCTTAATTTATAGCTTTAAAAACATTTGGCTTAACTTCTTAACTCCTTTAACTACTGAATTCTCTGAACTTGCGAAAGTTCAGTTACTACTCTGTTGTATTGGCTGCCGACGGTTTTCTGTGCACAATGCCATAGCCAGTGGCAGCTACAATTACGCTCATAATGGGCGAGAGAATGTTGAATACGCAGTATGGCAGATATGTCCATGTAGACACGCCGAGCACCGTGCTCTGCGTCATTCCGCACGTATTCCACGGCACAAGCACCGATGTCACCGTCACCGAGTCTTCGGTTGTGCGGCTCAGGAGCTTGCGTTCGTAGCCCTCACGGTCGTAGATGTCGCGAAACATGTTGCCCGTCAGCAATATACACAGATACTGGTCGGCTATAGCTATGTTGAGCATGACACCCGAAGCGGCTGTCGACGCCACGAGCGACGTACGGCTGTGGACCATGTGGATGAACAGTCGGGTGATGCCGCCCACCATTCCGCCTGCCGACATGCATCCGCCAAAGCACATGGCGCACACTATCAGCCATATCGTACCCATCATTCCAGCCATGCCGCGCGTTCCTACCAGTCCGGCAAGGGTGGCATCGTCGGTGGCAAGCTGAGTGCTGTCGTACAGACAACGCATAGCCGCCTTGAACATCGAAGGGTCGATCTCGCGCAGCGCATCGGCCTGAAACACAACGGCAGCCACAACAGCCATGAGCGACGAGAGGAACAGCGTGATGATGGGCGGAACGCGCTTGGCTATCAACACGCCCGTGAGCACGGGCACAAGCAGCAGCCACGGCGATATGCAGAAGCGCGACTTGAGCGCAAGCGCAAACGTACTGATGTCCTGAGCGGTGTTGGTGTCGCACAGAAGTCCTGCCACGGCAAACACCATCAACGCTATCACTATCGACGGAACGGTGGTGTAGACCATATAGCGTATATGATCGAACAGCGGAACGCCCAACGAGCCGGACGCCAGAGTTGTAGTGTCAGACAGCGGCGAAATCTTGTCGCCGAAGTAGGCACCCGATATTATGGCTCCGGCTATCCATCCGTCGGCAAAGCCCTGTGCCCTGCCTATGCCCATCAGCGCAATGCCTATCGTGGCAATGGTGGTCCACGACGATCCCGTCATTACGCTCACGAGGGCGCAGATGACGCAACTCGACACGAGGAATATGTCGGGATGGATGATGTGCATACCATAATATATTAAGGTGGGAACCACTCCGCTCAGCATCCACGCCCCACCAAGCGCACCTATGAGCAGCAGTATGATTATGGCGCTTGCCACACTCGACACGTTCTTGACTATGGCTTTCTCAAAACTCGACCATGGCACATTGAGCCGCCACATACCTATGAGCACGCAGAATGCCGAAGCTGCAAGCAGGGCTATCTGCGACGCACCGGCAAGCGAGTCGCTGCCGAAGGCACGTATTACGAATGTGAGCAATACCACGAGTACAAGCAGCGGCATGAGCGACATCGCTGCCGAGGGACGTTTCTTAAGATTCTGTTCTTTGTTTTCCGACATTTTTGTCATGTAAATATTGGTTGTATTCTACTGTAAAACAATAAGCGTTGGACTGACGTTTTCAGTGCGCTTTTCAAAAGGAGTCCTTTTGCATTCCAAAACGAGTCCTTTTACACTCCAAAAGGAGTCCTTTTGCTCACCAAAACGAGTCCTTTTGCACACCAAAAGGACTACATTTTTTCAGACCAACGATTTTCATTCGATTTTATGTAATATTTAAGTTTCGCAAGCGAAAGTAGTTAAGAAGTTAAGGAGTTGTCGCGCCCTACGGTCGCTAAGAAGTTAAGCCATTTGTTTTTTTGCTTTATTTATAGCATTAAAAGCATTTGGCTTAACTTCTTAACTCCTTTAACTACTTAATTCTCCGAACTTGCTAAAGTTCAGTGTATAATTATACGGTTTCCCGAAAACGAGAATACAAAGTTAAAGGTTCTGCTGCAATGCTGCAAACAAATTGATAACTAATACGATAGACTCCGCCATTCCTTGCCGATAAACGGATATGTAATGTATAAATATACAATAATTCAGGCTTTTGGCATAAATCCGAACTTCTGCCGAATGCAATTTGTTTGTACCTGCATGCTTTCAAATGTCACAAAAAATGAGTACCTTTGCAGCCCCAAAGGATAACATTATAATTTTTATGGCTACCAATAATACTACATCTACTGGCTCTGCATGGACAGAGTTGGAATTTTCGGCTCGTTGCATGAGCCCATACATAAGCTCACCTATTTATATTCCTGAGGAGACAAGCTACTTCCTCTGCCGCCCCGACGGCACACGCGAGCAGCATCGTCTCACATTCGTGGTGTTCCGCACCGACAACGCTACCGACGACGAATGGGAGGACGACCCCACTATCGGACGTCTGCAGATGGCTGTGCTCGGCGACGACGACGAGGAGGTGAAGCCTGCCGAAGCAGTATATCTGGGCGTGTCGCCCGACCGCTTCGTTAAGGTTGTGCGCAACGACGAGAACGAGATTGTCTTCGACTTTACATGGCATTACGGCAATGTTGAGATAGATAAGGCAGAGCGTACGGACGAAGGCTACGTGCTGCGCAAGGACGATTTCGGCGACGACGGCATCGCCTGCCGCCTCACTCCGCGCAAAGGCAACCCCTTTACCATTCGTCTCACCATCCCGTATGTGGGATTCTGCATAACAGATGCTGACGGTCAGCGCATCACGGGCGACATCAACATCACCCACAACAACCTGGCTGACTATCGCTACGCATTCGTCGGCGACAGCAACAACGACCGCTTCCAGGTGTCACTTGCCGACGACAAGCTCAACTATATGTGCGTGTTGGGCGATGACGCACGCCTGTCAATACGCGACATGCGCAACCGTATGGCACTGGTTGGCGAGATTGACGCCGAAGGTCCGCTGTCTGACATACTGATGGGGGCACACTCGGCTCTCATCAAGAACAAGTCGTCGCGCTGGCGTGTACTACTGAGCGGCGAAGACGTTGAGGGTGCCGACGAAGTGGAGCTCAACGGCGTGGCTCTGGCACGTTTCGCCTTCAGCGTATTCAGTGCCGCCGATGCCCAGGACGAGGACTCCATAGCACAACGACTGATGGCTATGGAGCAGAAATACGGATTCCAGTGGTTCTGGCTGAGCGAAGACGACTGGAGCCATGAGCATCTTGAGGGTCTGATTGACATGGAAAATCTCGACAACGACCCCGAAAAGATGATGCGCCAGGCTCTGCTCTTCAATCGATACGAGACATTCATGAAGCGACTCGTTGCCTTCTCGTACATCTCGCAGAACCCTATTCAGGGCGACCAGCTGCAGGCTCGCAACAACAAACGAAAGATTGCACGCTGCGTACGTCGCATCCAGGCTCACCGCAACGGCGAAGAAAGCGTCTGGACTCTCGACGAAGAGGCACGCAACGAAATAATCCACTTCTTCTCAACATTCCACCGCGAATTTACAGCGGCACTGGAGGAGTAAACTGGAAGGAAAATGTCTGGTTCGTCCGAAGGATGGAGTGATGCTAATTTTCATCTGAATAAAACATCGTACGAACCAAGAGTTTAAGCCAAAACAATAACGGCGGACTCCCATCCGACGCACAAACCAACAATATCTATATCTACAATGCAGATAGTTTATGTTTAGTTTGCGCGTCGGACGGGAGTCCGCCGTTCCGTTATTGTTTGCTCAGGAGGGTGGGTCAAAAGTCTATTATACGGACTGAAAGCAACAAATGTAGGAGGAGGGCGTGTCAAAACTCTCTTATTCTAAAAAAATCACAAAGCCCTGACTTTCACAAGCCAGGGCTTTGCTATGTCTAAAAGTTGTTGTAACTTTAGACCATAGA
>URDM01000079.1 GCA_900546575.1 uncultured Prevotella sp. | reverse complement strand
TACTATCAAAGAACTCTTTGGCTGGCAGCGTAAAACTGCTTAGCCTTTATCTCAAATTTTAACGAACTATTGTTAAAAATAAGAAAAAAGTAAATAAAAAAAAGGCGTGCAACCGTTCGTGGTTTGTCTACATCAAGGTTACCGCCAAGTGACCTAACAACACATACAAACACAGAACGGCTCACGCCATAAAAGCGTGAACCTTCCCTCTGCTTGTTCTCTGTGTTGTTTGTGAATATTGGCGGTATTCTGATATATGAGAACAAGAGCAAAAAGCTCAATATCTAAAGATGAAAACGAACGATAGACGCTTTGATTGTAATAATCTGCTCAGTACTATCTTTAGACAGTATTGGCATTACTGCTTAGGCATTCTGAAGTCTTGCAGCAATAGCGTCATAGTTTTAATTTCTATTTCTTGTTACAAAAGAGTTTAAGTTAATACTCGGTAGAAAGGCTTGTTATAAGTCTTTGTCTACCATTATCGTTTGCAAAGATAGCAAAATATTTTATATAAATGAATATTTTGACTCTAAGAAATATTATTTGTCAGTTATTTTTGTATTTGTAAGGGTCATTCGGCGCAGTCGGGGTATACTGATGTGAGGAAAGCGTCGACTTTTTCGGACATTACTGTTGCCAATGCAACCTTGCCCTCGGGGTCGATGACGTAGACCGAAGGAATCCACTTGATGTGGTAAGCCAATGATACGGGCGACTCGCGCATGTTCTTCAAATCGCTCACCTGGGTGTAGGGCAGTGCAAGTTTAGCCACTCCGTTCTTCCACGACTCGTTGTTTCTGTCGAACGAAACGCCTACAAATTCCACTCCTTTTTGATGGAACTTGTTGTACAGGGCTACGATGTTGGGCGCGTCTCTGCGACAGTCGGAACACCACGAAGCCCAGAAGTCGAGCACTACGTATTTGCCACGCAGACTCTTCAGCGTGAACTGCTTGCCGTCGATAGTGTTGAGCGCAATCTCGGGAGCCTCGGTGCCGGGCTTCAGAAGTTCGGTGGCGTACTTGGCATCAAGGTCGTCGGCAGCCATAGTTTGTGCATTGGTCTGCGCCTGAGCGTTAATGGCTTGTGGCATGGCGGTCATAGCCAATGCCAATAAGAAAAGCTTAAAGTGTTTCATATGCTTATGTATTGGAATAATAGAACGTGTCATTGCTTCTCGGTCTGAGTCTTGGGCCAGTTGACGAGAAACAGTTTGTCGGTGGCTCGTGTGAAGGCGGTGTAAAGCCAGTGGATGTAGTCGGGCGTAAGCATGTCGTCGGTCATGTAGCCTTGGTCTACATATACGTGTGCCCATTGTCCGCCTTGTGCCTTGTGGCAGGTCACGGCGTAGGCATACTTTATCTGAAGAGCGTTGTAGTAGGGGTCTTTCTTCAGCTTCTTGTAGCGTTCGGGCTTGGTGGGCACATCGGCATAATCGAGCATCACCTGCTCGAAGAGCTGCTGATTCTGGTCGTGCGTGAGTGCTGGCGCTTCGGTAGAGAGCGAGTCGGTCATTGCTGTAACTTGCAACTCGTAGTTGTCGTAGTCGGGAAATCGAAGCCAAAGGTCGACGAAGTGGAATCCGTACAGGTCGCGGCGGTTGCGCACGCGCTGTATCACGGCACGGTCGCCGTTGGCTATGAACGATGGGGTAGGGCTACTTTGCTGCTGGTTGTCGGCTGCAGGGGTATTGGGTGCGGGTGCGGCAGAAGGGTTGGCGTTGTGCGATGTAGGGTCTTTGGCAAGTCCGGCTTTGTTCAATGCGGCATCCTGCTCAGTCCAGAAGTAATTGTTCTTGACAATCATCAGCCAGTCGCCCGATGTCAGTTCTTCCTCGCGCCACAGCACCTGGCTGCGTATGCCCTGATTGAATATGTTGGCGCGCTTGTTGCTTCGTGTCACCACCATCGTCTCGTCCATTCCCACTTCTGAATAGCTTGTGGCAAGCGACTCGATGAGTTCGTCGCCCGGAACATTGACTATGTCGGCAAAACCATTGAATCGTATTTGTGGTAAAGCTGTGGCTTCATCGTGCGTTATCATCTGGCGAATCACGGTGGCGTTGTACAGTATGCCCGATTCCTGACTCTGGCGCAGCACCTCATTAAGGTCGCTCTCGTATGTGGTCAGTCCGTAGCCGCTCATGAAGTCGGCACACAGGGCTGGCGATTCTTCTTCGCCCACGGGCGGAAGCTGCGCCTTGTCGCCGATAAGCATCAGTCGGCAGTTGCGTCCGGAATATACAAACTGCACGAGATCGTCGAGCAGACAGCCCGTGCCGAACACCGATCCCTGCAGTCCTTCGTTTGCAATCATCGACGCCTCGTCGACCATAAACAGGGTGTCGGCGTACATGTTGGGTGCAAGCGAGAAGTTGCCTTCGAGCGATTTCTGTCGGTAGATGCGGCGGTGGATTGTTGATGCAGGCGTATCTGAATTGATAGCGAACACCTTGGCGGCACGTCCTGTAGGTGCAAGCAGCACTACGCGTTGCTTAAGTTGCAGCATAGTGCGCACTATAGCACCCGACAGTGATGTCTTACCCGTTCCGGCTGAGCCACGCAGTATCATGACGGCACGGTCGTCGCGGTCGGTCATGAACGCGGCGAATGTCGTAAGTGCGTGGTTTTGGTCGAGTGTCGGCTCAAAACCGAAGCTTTGTCGTATCCGGTATATCAGTTCGTCCTGTAGCACAGTGGCCTAATATTAATAATGTATAGAATATGGTGGAATAAAGTTTAAATTCTCTGGTATATCTTCAACCCGAACTTCGGCAGCAGAGCGTACGTCCATTCCATTATCTCTGCGAGATGATGTTCGTATGCCTTCCATTCCTTCTGCTTGAGGAAGAAGTAAATCTCTATGGGCAGTCCGTTTGCTGTAGGGTCGAGCAGATGCATCAGATAAGTGGCACTGGTCACTACGTCGTCGCGTTGTTCGAGCCATCGCTCCATGTATCGGCGGAACAGCGTAAGGTTGATGACATTGCCGTTCATTTCCTCCGGTTTCATCAATCCTTCGGCTGCAAGAGCCTTCTTGAGTTCGTCGGATGCAACGGTTATAGAGCGAAAGTCGAGGTATATGGTGCGTGTTACGCGTCGGCCTGAGCTTTCCTCCATGCCTTGCCAGTTTTGGAAAGAGTCTTCGATGAGCTTCTGTGGAGGTACGGTTACGATGGTGTTGTCGAAGTTGCGCACCTTGACGGTAGACAGCGTGATGTCCTCGACAGTACCGTTGGCGCCAGCTTTGCTTACTGTTATCCAGTCGCCCTTGCGCACCATGTTGTTGCTTGTAAGACGTATGCCTGCCACAAGCCCCGTAATGGAGTCCTTGAACACGAGCATAAGCACAGCCGATGTGGCACCGAGTCCGGCGAGAAGGGTGAGCGGACTGCGGTCGATGATGATAGAAATGATGATAATGACGCCGAGAAACAGCACGATAATCTTCAATACTCCGCAGAAGGAATGCAGATATTGCTGGGTGGCGGAGCGTTTGTCGTTGTCATTGTCGAAGAGTTTGAGCGAGCCGATAAAGGTGGTAGCCAGTCGCATAGTGGCTATGGTAATGTATATAGCCGTAGCCTTAAGGATGAGGCTCTGTATTATCGGGTGGTCGGAAAATATCGGAGGCATAAGCATCCAAACGATAATGGCAGGCACAATGTTGCACGCAGCCCTGATTATCTGTGGGTTAAACAGATAGTCGTCCCATACAACATCTGTGTGGCTTGTGATGCGCGCGGCCAGTGGCGACACTATCTTGATGCACAGCAAGTAGACAAGCCATGCTATGAGTGCTACGGTGGCGAATAGCATAGAGAGGGTGACAAACGACAACCATCCACCTGTTAGCGAGGTGGAGGCAAGCAACTGCTCTATGTATTTTGTTATTTCGTTCATAATAATCGGTTATGGTTGGCACAGTATAGTGCATACACGGTCTTGGAATGCACGCCCATTGGAATGGTGCATGATGCCCTGGTTGATTATGGAGAATGCCAGATGATGACCGTTGGCAGCTGTACAATAACCCGCAAGCGATGAAATTCCTTCAACTGTACCTGTCTTGGCGAACACGTTGCTTTGTGTGAACGGGCCTCGCATACGTCGGCGTAGGGTGCCGTCTACACCAGCTTCGGGCAATGCCGGATGCAGATGCAGATAGATATTGTTGTTGTGGAAAGCGTAGCGCAGCAACCTTACCTCAAGTTCGGCTGACACATAATTATATAATGAGAGTCCCGATCCATCGGCAATCTTGTATCGTCGTGGGTTGAGCCCAACCTTGCTTATCAGCCGGCCTATAACGGTGGCAGCGTCTTTGGCGGTAGAACGTCGGTTGCCAGTAGAAGCAGCCAATTGGTAGAACATCGATTCTGCATACAGGTTGTCGCTCTCCTTGAGCATACGCATCAGTATCTGGTCGATAGAGTGGAAGCGGCTTGCTATGCAATAGGCATCGTCAGGCTTGCGTGCCTCGCCCAAAGTGGCTTCCACCACGATGCCTGCCTCACGCAGTTCGTCGACAAATCGCTTTACAAATACGTTGCGACGGCTGATAAGCAGTGGTGAAAGTATAGGGTTGTCGTTGTCCCAGCACCATCCGCTACCGAGTGTGTCGGCACTCTTCATGGTCTTGTCGGCATAGATGTTGCCGCGTATTGTGTCCACACCCATCTTGCGTATGCCCTCCACGAAGGCTCGCATGTCGTCGATGTTGAAGCGTGGGTCGAATCCTCCTACGCAGTAAACGTTGCCGTTAAGCGTGCCGTTGCTCACCTCACCTGTGTAGCATAGTTCGGTCTTGAAGCGATAGCTGCCACCCAATTTGTCAATGGCAGTTATGGCTGTTATCACCTTCATTGTAGATGCGGGACGCATAAGCTGGCGCTCGTTGTGGGCATATATGGTTGAGTCGGCATCAAGGTCGTACACCATTATTCCCACTTGCGATGTGCGGAACATGTCGCTCTCGAGCAGTCGGTTGATGTGAGTGCGCATCTGTTCGGTCCATGGCAGGGCGTGTTGTGATGTTGTGAGTGTGTCGTTGAGCAGCGAGTCGGTCACAACTTCGTCGTCGCTGATGTCTTCCTGAGCGTGTGTGCTGAAGTTGGCGGCAAATGTCAGACATATAATAAGAGCCGCGCGCGTTATAATATTATAATGTGTAATCATTGTTTTTGTCTGCGTTTTATCTCTCTGATGAATCCGTCGGGCTCTGACGGCTGTGCGTAGGTGATGTGGCTGGCGCCGTATTCTATGACAATGTGGCTCGCCACAATCAGCGTGCCCTTAATCTTGCGTGCCGAAATGATGTCGTCTACGGGTATGACCAGACGCTTGCCAAGACGTCCGCGTGCAATGACGAGCTGTCCGTCGGTGGTGAATGTGTATGTGGTGTTGATTGATCGGTCGACGCCAGCTGCACCCACGAGCATGCAAGCCAAACCGATTAGCGGTGTCAAGCCGGTGCGTACAAGAAAGCACCATAATGCGCATGCTGCCAATAGCAGTATGGCAGCGAAAGCCTGCGGGCTGAATTGTTGATGAAATGTTCTGTCCATAATCAAGTGCAAAGTTACGCATAATTATCCGAACCGACGGGTTGAACAGGCTCAACAAAATAAAAAGCAATGTAATAAGAACTTTTTTTAACCTTTTGTATTCTAATTGTAATGAAAAACTTCGCATAAGTCAGAATTTATTTTTAATTTTGCAAGAAATAATTACGAGACTTGAAATTATGGCAGAATTATCAAATCGCCTCAATCGTCTTGCACCGTCAGCGACACTTGCAATGTCGCAGAAGAGTGGTGAGATGAAGGCACAAGGTGTTGACGTTATCAACCTCAGTGTCGGTGAACCCGACTTTAACACTCCTGACCACATCAAGGAAGCGGCCAAGAAGGCTATCGACGAGAACTTCTCGCGTTACTCACCGGTTCCCGGATACATGGATTTGCGTAAGGCTATCGTGGCTAAACTCAAGAACGAGAACAATCTCGACTATACTACAGCTGAGATTCTCGTGTCGAACGGAGCCAAGCAGAGCGTATGCAACACCGTTATGGCACTTGTCAACGACGGAGAAGAGGTGATAATTCCTGCCCCGTATTGGGTAAGCTATCCTCAGATGGTAAAACTCGCGGGTGGTAATCCTGTAATCGTAAATGCCGGTTTTGAGCAGGACTTCAAGATTACTCCGGAGCAGCTTGAGGCTGCTATTACACCCAAGACACGTATGCTCATACTCTGCTCGCCAAGCAATCCTACCGGAAGCGTATATTCTAAGGCAGAGCTTGAGGCTCTCGCTGAAGTAATCAAGCGTCATGAAGGCTTGTATGTGCTTGCTGATGAAATATACGAACACATTAATTATATAGGTCATCACGAGAGTATCGCTCAGTTCCCGGGCATGAAGGAACGTTCAATCATTGTCAACGGTGTGTCTAAGGCATACGCAATGACGGGATGGCGTATCGGTTTCATCGCTGCTCCGGAATGGATTGTCAAGGGATGCAACAAGCTTCAGGGACAATATACTTCTGGCCCTTGCTCGGTAAGTCAGAAGGCTGCTGAGGCTGCATACACCACATCACAAGAGTGTGTGGAGACAATGCGCCAGGCGTTTGAGCGTCGTCGCGACCTTATTGTAGAGCTTGCAAAGGATATTCCGGGTCTTGAGGTTAACAAGCCGGAAGGTGCTTTCTATCTCTTCCCGAAGTGCTCAAGCTTCTATGGCAAGACCGACGGCAAGCGTACAATACAGAATTCAACCGATTTGGCAATGTACTTGCTTGAGGAAGGTCATGTGGCTACAGTTGGAGGCGATGCATTCGGAGATCCTGAGTGCTTCCGTATGAGCTATGCTACAAGCGACGACAATATCCGTGAGGCAATGCGCCGTATCAAGGAAGTATTGGCCCGTTTGAAATAAAAAAATGTTAAAGACCGCTCAAACACATATTTATTTGCCATTATTTGCTAACTTTGCCGAAGCGCAAACAATGGCAGATATAATGTATTTGCGCGGACAATATATTAACCATTTAAATAACGGATAAATTTTTAACCATTAATAACTTATTAAATTCTACAAAAAATTATGGCAACTACACAAGCTAAAGCGAATCCTAAGAAGAAATCTTCAGGATTCCAGGGAGTTAGAGACGCAATTTGGATTATCGTTGCATGTTTCATCCTCGCAGTGTGTTTCTTCAAGTTCGTGCTTGGAAACCCTGACAACTTCGTAGGTGGAGACCCTGCAAACGCTGTTAAGGACGGTAGCCTTCTCGGTACAGTGTACAAAGGTGGTATCGTCGTTCCTGTGATCATTACATTGCTCTTTACTGTAATCGCTCTCTCTATCGAGCGCTTCTTCGCTCTTCGCACCGCTTTCGGTAAGAGCTCACTCGGCAAATTCGTTATCTCTGTTAAGCAGGCTATCACTGCTGGTGATATGGCTAAGGCTCAGCAGATCTGTGACAAGCAGCAGGGTTGTGTTGCTAACGTAGTTGGCGCTTCTATCGCTGCTTACAAGGAAATGGAGAATACTCCTAACCTCAAGCGTGCTGCTAAGGTAGCTAAGATTCAGCAGGCTCACGAGGAGGCTACTCAGCTCGAGATGCCTACACTCCAGATGAACATGCCTATCCTTGCTACTATCGTTACTCTCGGTACTCTTACCGCTCTTTTCGGTACTGTAGTAGGTATGATCCGTTCATTCGCCGCTCTTGCTTCAGGTGGTGGTGGTGACTCACTCCAGCTCTCTGAGGGTATTTCTGAGGCCCTTGTAAATACCGCATCTGGTATTTTGACATCTTGGTTCGCAGTAGTTTCTTACAACTACTATTCAAACAAGATTGATAAGCTGACATACGCGCTTGACGAAGTAGGTTACACTATTGCTCAGACATACGAAGCAAATCACGGAGACGAGGCTTAATTTTACTAACCCTTTAAAACATTTATCATTATGGGTAAAGTAAAAGTTAAGAAAGCGGATGTCTGGATAGATATGACTCCTATGTCCGACGTGATGGTCCTCTTGCTTACCTTCTTCATGTTGACATCAACATTCGTGAAGAACGAGGCTGTGAAGGTCGTTACACCGGGCTCGGTATCTGAAATCAAGGTACCGGAGACAAACGTCCTGACAATTCTCTGCGATAAGGAAGGCCGTATCTTCGTGGGTATGGATAACCCTAAGAAGATGGGCGACCTCGTTCAGGGCATGGCCGATCAGTATGGCGTACAGCTTACTAAGAAGCAGTTTGAGACCGCACAGGGCGCTGCTTCATTAGGCGTTGATATGCAGGATTTGGCAAGCGCACTGAGCTTGGGCGACAAATTGAATGAGTACCAGGCTGTCAAGGGTATTCCTACCGACAGCACCAAGACTGGCTCAATGATGAGCCAGTTCCAGGACTGGGTTAAAATGGCACGCGACAACAACGGTGCTGACATGAAGTTGGCTATCAAGGCCGACGCTGGCACACCGTACAAGGTCATCAAGAAAATGATGTCTGAGCTTCAGGATATGAACGAGAACCGTTACTTCCTGATTACGTCGCTTAAATCAAATTCGGAGGAGTAAGACATGGCAAAGAAAAAAGCAAGCAGACAGAAAAAAATGAACACCCGCGTGGACTTCACGCCTATGGTGGACATGATGATGCTTCTTATCACGTTCTTCATGCTCTGTACATCTTTGGCTAAACCCCAGACGATGAACTTGACTATGCCTTCGAACGATAAGAACATCTCAGATCAGGACCGCAACGCGGCCAAAGCTTCTCAGACCGTTACTATCTTTGTATGCGGTAATGACAAAATCTACCATGTCGATGGTATACCTAACTACGACGATCCCACATGCCTGAAGGAGACTTCATGGGGCAAGGACGGTATCCGTGAGGTGCTTATCAAGCACGTTACAGAGGACGGTTCTACTCCAGTTGCTGACATTATGGCTGCCAAGATTCGCCTCGACCAGAAGAAGCTCGCCAATCCGGCAGCTTATCCTGACAGCGTTTACGACGCTATGTTGAGCAAAATCAAGAAGGGTGAACTCGAGAATGGTAAGGTTCCTACCATGACCATCATTATCAAGTGTACTGATGGCGCTTCTTATAAGAATATGGTAGACGCTTTGGACGAAATGACTATCTGCAGTATTGGTACGTATGTCATTGACAAGATTAATCCGCAGGATGAAGCATTGCTTGCAAAACGCGGCATTAAGTAATTCAATGACTAATAATTAAAGAAAGGACAAAGAAATGTCAAAAATAGATTTGATATCCAATGAATGGACTGACCTCGTCTTTGAGGGCAGAAACCAGGCATATGGAGCCTACAAGTTGCGCAAGGGTACTACCAAGCGTAACGTGTGGTCCATCATTATCGTAGCCCTTGCTGCAGTACTCCTTTTCCTCGGACTCCAACTTCAGAAAATGGCACAGGCCAACAAAACTGTTGAGAATACTCAGGCTGTCGAGCTGGCTCGTCTCCAGGATAAGAAGAAGGAAGCTAAGGTAGAAAAGAAGGAAGTTATACGTACCGAACCTGAAAAGGTTGTTGAGCAGGTTAAGTCTTCAGTTAAGTTTACCGCTCCTGTCATTAAGAAGGACGAAGAGGTAAAGGAAGAAGACGAGATTAAGCTTGAGGAAGTAGAGAAGAGTACCAAGGCTATCGGTACCTTCAACGTTGAGGGTAACGACGAGGTTGGTGGCGCAGTGCTCAAGGCTAAGGAAGAAATCAAGGCTCCAGAACCTCCTAAGCATGTGGAGGAGACCAAGATCTTTACCGTAGTAGAGCAGATGCCTCTCTTCCCTGGTGGCGATGCAGCTCTTATGGCTTATCTTCGTGACAACATTCACTACCCGACTGTAGCTGCCGAGAACGGCGTACAGGGACGTGTTGTTGTTGGCTTCGTTGTAGAACGTGATGGTTCTATCACCGACGTTAACGTATTGCGTTCGGTTGACCCGTCACTCGACCGTGAGGCTATGCGCGTGGTTAAGGGTATGCCACGTTGGACTCCTGGTAAGCAGAATGGCTCAGCTGTTCGTGTTAAGTACCAGGTACCTGTAACATTCCGCTTACAGTAATATTAACTGATATAGTTGCAGCCGAGCAATTCCTCTATATAAGGAGGAGTTGCCCGGTGGCAACATTTAGAAACAACAAGACACAGCGGCGTTATTTCCAATAAACGAATAACGCCATTATTTTTATTCATAGGAATAATGAGAAAGAACTTATCCTTCAAATTCATAGTAGGATTAGCCCTTGTGGCTTTCGTCTTCGTTTCATGCGGACAGCAGAAGCGTAAGGATGGCCGCACAGACACCAACTCTTCGGGTGTGATTAGCTTTGCAGCCGATGAGAGTTTCAGTCCGATTGTTGACGAACTGAAGCAGGTTTTTGAGATGCAGTGTCCTGAGGCAATGGTAAAGCCTATCTATACTAACGAGGTAGATGGCGTTAACATGCTTCTTAAGAATAAGGTGATGCTCACCATTACGGCACGTAACTTCACTAAAAAAGAATATGATTATCTGAAGGGAACCGACCAGTTGCCCGAGGCTGTGCCTCTTGCATACGATGGTATGGCTCTCATCTGCAACAATAGTAACCTCGATTCGTGTATCACAGTCAATGATATTAAGGCTGTGCTATCTGGTAAGAAGACACGATGGAACGAGGTAAACCCTGGTTCTAAGCTTGGTGAGATTTGGGTATGTTTCGACAACAAGAAGTCGGCAGCTGTCGACTATTGCTGTGACTCAATTCTCGGTGGCAAGCCAATAAATAGTCCTAACGTGTTTGCAGCTAAAGACTCAAAGGATGTTATTGACTATGTAGCGCGTACTCCCAATGCGATTGGTATAATAGGCAGCAATTGGCTCAATGACAAGCGTGACTCTACCAATACAACTTGGAACAAGGCCATCACCGTAATGTCAGTTTCTAAACTCGACAAGGCCACTCCAATGAACTCGTGGAAACCTTATCAGGCATGGTTGCTCAACGGTCGCTATCCGTTTGTGCGTACTATCTATGCTTTGCTTAACGATCCTAAGCGTGGACTTCCTTGGGGGTTTGCTCACTTTATTGAGTCGCCCCGTGGTCAGCTCATCGTGTTTAAGGCAGGTCTGCTGCCTACTCGTGGTGAGATTGCAATCCGCGATGTCAATGTGAACAACAAACCGTATTAGAATCCTTTAATTAAACAATAGCTTTTGCCCCACGGCTTTATACATTTGAACATTTAAACAAATAGAATTATGAAAGCAATTAAATATCTCGTAGCAGGAGCTTTGATGCTCAGCATCGCTGCTCCATCAATGGCACAGGACGTTAAATCGCAGGTTGATGCCATTACAAAAGTAGTAGTTGACGCCAAGGGTGATGCAGTTGCAGCTAAGGCGCAGATCAAGGACTTTGTTAAGGCAAATAAAAAGAACGCTGAGGCTCTTGCCGGACTCGGACGTGCTTTCCTTGTTGCTAAGAATTATGAGCAGGCCAAGACTTATGCTGATATGGCAATGAAGGTAGGCAAGAACGTATCAGCCGGTTATATCCTTCGTGGTGACATTGCTTCTGCAGAGGACGATGGTGGTATGGCAGCTTCTTACTATGAAATGTCAACACAGCAGGCTCCTCAAGATCCTACAGCATATGTTAAGTATGCTCGTGTTTACCAGAAGGTAGACGCTGATGGTGCTGTTGCCATGCTTGAGAAGCTTCGTTCAGTAAAGCCTGACTATCCTGTTGATGCTGCTGCTGGTTATATGTACTCTTCAAACAACAAGTTGAAGACTGCTCTCCAGTACTACGGCAAGGTTCAGAACATTAATTCGCTCGAAGATTATATCCTTTTCGACTATGCATCTACTGCATACGTGCTTGAGGATTATGATAAGACACTCCAGCTTATCGCTGTTGGTGTTCAGAAATATCCTCATTACTCTTCGTTCTATCGTGTAGGTATGTATGCTTCAGATAAGGTTAAGAAGTATGAGGATGCTGTTAACTATGGTAACAAGTTGTTCAACACAACTGATACAATCAAGTACACAGCCAACGACTACATCTACTATGCTGAGGCTCTTTTGAACACAGGTAAGTTTGACGAGGCTATCGCAGCTTACAAGCATATCCCTGAGGTAGATCCGGAGAACAAGGAGACCAACAAGCTTATCTCAGGTCTGTATGTTAAGGCTCATCGCTTCCCTGAGGCTGTTGCTGCAATGGAGCAGTACATCACAGAGGTAGGCGAGAATGCTACATATAAGGAACTCGACGCTCTTGCCGACATCTACATTGACGAGGCTTCAGTAGAGGGTGCTACCGATGCAGTTAAGAAGGCTGCTTTCGAGAATGCTGATAAGGTTTATGCTCGCATGGCTGAGAAGTACGACTATGCTGCAACATACGCAGTATGGAAGCGTGCTCTTATGAACCACCAGATTAATTCTGATGTTAAGGTTGGTCGTGCTCTGCCTTACTACCAGCAGTACATCTCGCTCGTAGAGCCGAAGGCTGAGAAGACTGCTTCAGAGCTCAACAAGCTTGCTATCTCTTACACATATCTTGCAGTTCACTATATTCAGAACGACAAGAAGGCTGAGGCAAAGGCTTGGGCACAGAAGCTCGCAGAGATTCGTCCGGACGATCCCAATGCACAGCAGATTCTTTCTATCAAGTAATTTCAATGTAAACAAGTGCTGAAAGGCACAAGAATAATATTCTAGGCGATGGACTTCGGTTCGTCGCCTTTTTTTATTTCATCCGAAATATGGTTTGTTACTATAGCTGGATGGTAGCCTTTTGTTGAAATGTCTTCGTATCAAGGCATGAAACGGTCGTATCAAGGCATGAAATAATCATATCAAGGCATGATACGATCGTTTCATGACGCAGAACAGAGCTTTATATCACTATCTTGGCATTAATATCACGGTTTGTGTTTATCTGTATCATATAATGTTTGTATCTTATGAAACTAATAAATTATAGAGCAATAAATTCAATGATAAATACTTTAGTTGCTTCTCGTTCGCTCTTTGTATCATCTCTGTTTGCTTCTCGTTCGCTCTTCGATTCATGTCCGTTTGCTCTCCGTTATGCTTTCGTTATACCTCCGTTATGCCTTCGTTATGTCATCGCTTCGTTAACGGAGGTAGATCGAGTTCACAACGGAGGTAGATCGAGTTCACTACGGAGGATGAACGAAGAATGAACGAATGACTAACGAAGCACGAACGAGAGATGTTTGTCAAAAGTCAAACAAAACGCCCTGCAAGGGCAAAAGCATTGATAATTAACGCTTTTGCCCTTGCAGGGCGCATTGGTATTTGTGATACT
>URDM01000078.1 GCA_900546575.1 uncultured Prevotella sp. | reverse complement strand
TTTATTGATTTTGATTTGGCGGCAAAGGTATAATGATGAATAAAAGTGGACAAGGCGGCATCGCGGATACGCTTACAAATGACTAAATGACTAAATGACTAACGACTACTGACCAAACTGCGACAACAATGCACTTATCCCATTATCCTACAGTAAGTTAGGTTGCTTATATACGTATCTTCCAACACCTCGCCATCCCCACTCTCGTCTCCTCTTTGCTCCGTCAAACACGGATTCTGATTCCTAAATTGCCAATTGGGGATGATTTTCACAGCGAAAAATTTGGCGTTTTTGAGGGAAAACGTACCCTTTGTAGGGTACTTGTAATACAAATAACGACTAAAAACATGCAATGTTAAGGTGGAAAGTGAAAAGTGAAAAGAGAAAAATCCATGTGCTAAGTGAACTTTTCACTTTTACAACCAACCTCGTAATGTGCTGACTGAAGGGCGGTTATCATTGTTCGTGGGAGCGATGACAGCCGCCCTTTTCGTGTCTGTTTGCGTGGGTTGCTCCGATAGTTTTCCATCGGGTCCAACCCCTAAAACACCTGAAAATACAGCAAAATCGACAAATTCAAGCAGCGATTGACTTAAAAAACTGTCTCTATTTTATTGAAATATGTGCTTTTTCTTGAAAAATGTATGCCGACGGTTGGCAAAGGGGGTGGTTTCAACCCAACCCCTTTCGACAAGAGGTGGAACACAGATGGCTAACTTCGTTAACGAGGACGGTCTGTATGATGTTATCCTCGACAGTTCGCGAGTAGTTGATGCCACAGCAAACAAGAGATTTCGTTGGTTAATATTGGTTAAAAATTCCGAAGTTTTTTTGACAAGTATTTCTACTTAGCGAAAAAACAGTAACTTTGCATTATAATTCAACCCAAGATTACATCGGCTTCTGTTCTGAAGCGTAATCTTTCATTTTTTTAGAAAAATCCATGTATAGTAAAGAAGAATTGTCAGCCAAGGATATGGCTGAATTGCAAGATATTGCGCACGAAATGGGCATTGAACCCTCTACAGAAGGCAATGCGGAAGAGCTGGTGTATGCAATACTCGACAGACAGGCCGAGATAGAAGGCAACAAAAACCCGCTCGGAACCAAGCGTCGTCGCACCCGAATCACCAAGAAAGACACCGACCGAGTGTACACCGTGAACGGAAAGGACGGCGAAAACTTCGACGTGAAGAAGAATAAGGCCGACGAAAACGAGCCCAAAGCACCCGCTATGGCACCAACCACAGGCGAAACCGCTACCTTGACACCCGAAGAAATGCTCTCGGCAATACCAAAACACAGAGGACGCAAGTCGAAAAAGGAACTGGAACTGCTCTCGGCAATACAGGAGCGCAAGCGCCAGGACGAGCTGGCAGCCCAGCAGGCACAGACCACACAGGCCGACTTTGTGCCCGAACTGCCGCAGCCGGAGCCCGAAACCATACAGCCGGAAGCTACGGCAGAAAACGACATGAACGACAACGACATTCCCGAAGCATCCTTTGCACAGCACGAGCCTGCTGCCGACGACAGCGTCAATCAGGACATGCTGGCGCAGCTACAGGCAAAGATAAAGACACACAACGAGACAGCCGACAACAATGCTGCCAACCCCGACGGAGTGTGGGCTGGCGACCCGGGCGACGGCACCGACTTCATCACAGTGGTCGACCTGCCCATCGAAGACCAGGGAGCCGTGCCGACATACGACATGTTCGACAATCCCACCACCACCATGCAGCACACGGTGCAGCACACGGCACAGCCCTACATGCAGCAGCAACAGCCCATGCAGCCCGAGGAGCCGCTGTACGACTTCACCGACCTCGTAAAGGCAAACGGAGTGCTTGAAGTGATGCCCGACGGATACGGATTCCTCCGCTCAAGCGACTACAACTACCTCTCTTCGCCCGACGACATATACGTGTCGACACAGCAGGTGAAGAGCTACGGACTCAAGACAGGCGACGTAGTAGACTGCCACGTGCGCCCGCCACACGACGGCGAGAAATACTTCCCGCTCACAAGCATCGATATGATCAACGGACGCAACCCCAACGAAATACGCGACCGTGTGGCTTTCGAACACCTCACGCCGCTCTTCCCCGACGAGAAGTTCAACCTCTGCGGCGACCGTGCTACAACCAATCTCAGCACACGCATCGTCGACCTCTTCTCGCCCATAGGCAAGGGACAGCGCGCACTTATCGTGGCACAGCCCAAGACAGGTAAGACAATCCTCATGAAGGACATTGCCAACGCCATAGCTGCCAACCACCCCGAAGCCTACCTCATGATGCTGCTCATCGACGAGCGCCCCGAGGAGGTTACCGACATGGCACGTACAGTCAACGCCGAAGTGATAGCATCTACATTCGACGAGCCTGCCGAACGTCACGTCAAGATAGCCGGAATAGTGCTCGAGAAAGCCAAGAGAATGGTGGAGTGCGGACACGACGTAGTGATATTCCTCGACTCGATAACACGTCTGGCACGCGCATACAACACCGTGTCGCCAGCGTCGGGCAAGGTGCTCACAGGTGGTGTCGACGCCAACGCCCTGCAGAAGCCCAAGCGATTCTTCGGAGCAGCACGCAACATCGAAAACGGAGGCTCGCTCACCATCGTGGCAACAGCCCTCATCGATACAGGCTCGAAGATGGACGAGGTGATATTCGAGGAGTTCAAGGGAACCGGCAACATGGAGTTGCAGCTCGACCGCTCGCTCTCAAACAAGCGCATCTTCCCGGCTGTCAACCTCGTGGCTTCAAGTACGCGTCGTGACGACCTACTGCAGGACAAGACCACGCTCGACCGTATGTGGATTCTGCGCAAGTACATTTCGGACATGAACCCCATCGAGGCGATGAACACCATACACGACCGTATGCACCGCACGCGCGACAACGAGGAGTTCCTGTTATCCATGAACGACTAATATGGAAAAATTCATAGAAGTAAAAGGAGCGCGGGTCAACAATCTGAAGGACATCAGCCTGAAGATACCGCGCGACAAACTTATTGTTATAACCGGAATCTCTGGTTCCGGCAAATCATCGCTGGCTTTCGACACATTGTATGCCGAAGGCCAGCGACGTTATGTAGAGTCGCTTTCTTCGTACGCCAGGCAGTATCTTGGCAGAATGAGCAAACCCGAATGCGACTATATCAAGGGTCTGCCACCGGCAATTGCCGTAGAACAGAAGGTAATATCGCGAAATCCGCGAAGCACAGTGGGCACTTCCACCGAAATATACGAATATCTCCGTCTGCTCTTTGCACGTATCGGCCACACCTACTCGCCCGTAAGCGGCAAGGAGGTGAAGACGCACACCGTCGACGACGTGCTGGAGTGTACACGACAATACTCCGAGGGAACGAAGTTTGCCGTCCTGGCACCCCTCAATGTGGTGCAGGGACGCACGCTGCACGAACAGCTCACAGCCGAATTGCAGCAGGGCTACTCGCGCATCTGGTACAAGGGCGAATTCGTACGCATCGACGACTTTATAGCCGAAGACAAGGAGAATGTGAGTGTCGACCAGCTTTATGTATTGATTGACCGAATGAGCGTAAGCTCTTCTGAATCAAACGTTTCGCGACTGACTGAATCGGTTGAAACTGCCTTTTACGAAGGCAACGGCACCTGCCGCCTCGTGTTCCCTCCATCCAATATCTGCTACGATTTCTCCACCTCGTTTGAGGAGGACGGCATCACGTTTGAGAAGCCTACCGACAGCATGTTCGCATTCAACTCGCCCGCAGGAGCCTGTCCCGAGTGTGAGGGATTCGGCAAGGTGATAGGCATCGACGAGAAGCTGGTTGTGCCCAATACGTCGCTGAGCGTGTACGACGGATGCGTGCAATGCTGGCACGGCGAGAAGCTGGGAACATGGAAGGCCGAATTCTGCCGCAGGGCAGCAGCCGACAAATTCCCCATATTCGAGCCTTACTTCAACCTGACAAGAGCGCAAAAGGACATGCTGTGGCACGGACTGCCGTCCGACCGCAACCGCGACGTACGCGACCGTGTATGCATTGACTCGTTCTTCCAGATGGTCAAGGAGAACCAATACAAGATACAATACCGCGTGCTGCAAAGCCGCTATCGTGGCAAGACAATCTGCCCCGCATGCCATGGCACCCGACTCAGGAAGGAGGCAACATGGGTGAAGATAGGCGGCATGAGCATAACCGAACTGGTAGAAATGCCTGTGGTGAACCTGAAGGCGTGGTTCGGAAACCTACAGCTCAGCGAGCACGAGGCTAAGATAGCAAAGCGACTTCTCACGGAGATAAACAACCGTCTGCAGTTTCTGCTCGACGTAGGACTGGGCTATCTCACGCTCAACCGCCCCTCCGACTCGCTTAGCGGCGGCGAGAGCCAGCGCATCAATCTCACCACCAATCTCGGAAGCTCGCTCGTAGGCTCGGTCTACATACTCGACGAGCCGAGCATCGGACTGCACAGCCGCGACACCGACAGGCTGATACACGTGCTGCGCGAGCTGCAACAGCTTCACAACACGGTGATAGTAGTGGAGCACGATGAGGACATAATGCGTGCTGCCGACTATATAATAGACGTAGGGCCTGACGCAGGCCGACTCGGTGGCGAGATAGTGTTTGAAGGAACGCTCAACGACATCCTGCACGCCGACCCGGACAAGACGCGCAGCCACACCGTGCGCTACCTCTCGGGAGCCGACAAGATACCTGTGCCGCAGTCAAGACGCCAGTGGAACCATGCCATCAAGATACTGGGAGCGCGAATGAACAATTTGTGCGGAATAGACGCCACCCTGCCGCTCAACGTGCTGACCGTTGTGACTGGAGTGAGCGGCTCGGGCAAGTCGTCGCTCATCAAGGGCATTCTGTATCCTGCCCTGAAGCGCCACCTCAACGAGGCTGCTGACGCTCCGGGCGAATACTCGTCGCTCGAGGGCGACTGGCAGATGGTGAAGCACGTGGAATTTGTCGACCAGAACCCTATAGGCAAGAGCACACGTTCCAATCCTGCCACTTACATAAAGGCTTATGACGCCATACGCCAGCTCTTCGCAAGCCAGCCCCTGGCAAAGCAGGAGGGATATACGGCACAGTACTTCTCGTTCAACGCCGAGGGCGGACGCTGTGAGGAGTGCAAGGGTGCTGGAGTGATAACGGTAGAGATGCAGTTCATGGCAGATCTCGTGCTGGAATGTGACGCCTGCCACGGCCGACGCTTCAAGAAGGAAATACTCGACGTGCGATTCCACGACAAGAACATCTACGACGTTCTGAACATGACTGTACGTGAAGCCATCGAGTTCTTTGAGAAGTATGGCGAAAAGCAGATTGCCGACAAGTTGCGGCCGCTTGATGCCGTAGGACTGGGATACATCAAGCTGGGACAAAGCTCGTCAACCCTCTCGGGAGGTGAGAACCAGCGCGTCAAGCTTGCCTACTTCATCGGACAGGAACGTCAGGACCCCACGCTCTTCATATTCGACGAGCCTACGACAGGTCTGCACTTCCACGACATCCATCGACTGCTCAAGGCGTTCAATACGCTCATAGAGAAAGGACACTCTATAATCGTTATCGAGCACAATATGGACGTGATAAAATGTGGCGACTATGTGATTGACCTCGGTCCCGACGGAGGAAACAAGGGTGGCAATATTGTCTGCTGCGGCACTCCCGAAGAAGTGGCAAGATGCCGTGAGAGTGCTACAGGACGTTATCTGAGCGAGAAGCTGAGGGCGGATTAGCGGAGTAAAATCAATACCACTACGCTAAAAGAATGATATAATCTATAAAGAATAGAGCCTTACTTTTAGAAGTTGGCTCAGTAAAGAACAACATAGCTGATTTCTTATGGAGATTGACTATGTTGTTCTTTTTTTTAAGTTAGGCTGAAGATGCCTGTGGGCAGCGTGCGGCGTAGAGCTTCTACCTTCACGTCTTCGCCCACACGTATTCCTGCATCCTCGAGCGTGCGGCAGACGGTGGCAAGAGCCAGCTCAGGCTTGTTGTTCTCCTGACTGAGGTGGCACAGCCATATGTGCTTGAGGCGGTCGGTAAGGTTCGCAGCCAGGGCCTGTGCACATTGCACGTTGCTCAGGTGGCCATGTCCGTTCCTGATGCGGTCTTTGAGATAGCGTGGATAGGGACCAGCCTCGAGCATCTGCGGGTCGTAGTTGGCCTCTATTACCAGGTAGTCGGCACGGCTTATGAGCTGCTTCATCTCGTCGGTAATGGCGCCTACATCCGTGAGCAGACAGAATACAATACCGTCAGCCTCAATCAGATAACCCACATTGTCGGAGCTGTCGTGAGGCACGTCAAAGGGAGTGATATGGAAGTCGCCCACGTCGAAACTCTCTCCCTTCACAACCTTCATACGGTTGGATTGGGCGAGCTTGCAGCGCATGCAGTAGTTGCGGTCCATGCCGGCATGAACCGTCTCCGTAGCGTAGACAGGCAGATTGAACTTCTTGCTCAGGCTTCCCACCGACTTGATGTGGTCGGCATGGTCGTGAGTGACGAGAATGCCGTCGAAACCGTCCACAAACCGCAGTCCGTAATCATGAAACGCCTTCTTGAGCGACCTCGTTCCTACGCCAACATCAATAAGCAGACCCGAATTCTGTGTGTATATGTAGTAGCAGTTGCCGCTACTTCCGCTTCCAAAAGATATGAAATTCAGCATTTTTTTCTTCTATAAACATTAAAATACCGGCAAGGGCAAGTGCAGAATATAGATGCATTTGCCTTTGTCGGTTTGGATTTTTATACAAAATTAAGCAAAAGAGGTGAATATGCCAAAGAAAATAAGTAATTTTGTAGTTGTAATCAACCAAAGAAGTTATAGGGTATGTCAGCAAAACAAACAATACTCATCTCCTTCGCCCTTGTCGCTGCGTTGTGCCTTGCAAGCGCATGCTCGCTAAAAGACGATGCAGCTGTGGAATCCTGTGCCAAAAGCTTCGGCCAGAACTACTTCAATCTACGCCTGAAGCAGGCTTTGGCGCTGTGTACCGACCGCTCGTACAAGTGGATTGAATTTCATGCGTCGAACATCAGCCAGGGCGATGTGGACGTGCTGAACGCGCAGACCGACAGCGCATTGTGTGACATCGACGACATCGACATCGACGGCGACAGCGCACGGGTGAAAATGACGGTCCGCAACTTCCTGTTGTGCGACTCAATAGGACGCCCGGGCAGAATGTGCAAGCAAGGCAAGTGCCGGCTGACGCTAAGAAAGGAAGGGGAAACGTGGAAGGTAGACCTCGACGGCCCCGTCACAAAAACAGAAGAATAAGAAACGAAAATATGATATCAATAGAAGGACTCTCAGTTGAGTTCAGCGCAAAGCCATTGTTCAGAAATGTGAGCTTTGTAGTGAACGACCGCGACCGCATAGCCCTTGTGGGCAAGAACGGAGCAGGCAAGTCGACCATGCTGAAGATAATATGCGGATTGCAGAAACCTACAGACGGCAAGGTGGCAATACCCAACGACACCACTATAGGCTACCTGCCACAGGTGATGATTCTGCAGGACAACACCACCGTGAAGGAGGAGGCTCGCAAAGCTTTCTCGGACGTGACAAAGATGAAGGCACGTATTGACGACCTTAACCGCCAGTTGACAGAGCGTACCGATTACGAGAGTGAATCGTATGCAGCACTTGTGGAGAAGTTTGCGCAGGAGCACGACCGCTTCATGATGATGGGCGGCGACAACTATGAGGCTGAGATAGAGCGTACGCTGACAGGTCTGGGTTTCTTGCGCACAGACTTCGACCGTCCCACGAGCGAGTTCTCGGGCGGTTGGCGCATGCGTATCGAGCTGGCAAAGATTCTGTTGCGCCGTCCCGACATACTGCTGCTCGACGAGCCTACCAATCATCTCGACATCGAAAGTATAGGATGGCTGGAGCGATTTCTGCAGCAGAGCGCCAAGGCCGTGGTGCTGGTGAGCCACGACCGCGCTTTTATTAATAATGTGACAAACCGCACCATAGAGATCACCTGCGGACAGGTGAACGACTATCGTGTGAAATACGACGAATACATAAAGCTGCGCGACGAACGCCACGAACAGCAGTTGCGTGCCTACGAGAACCAGCAGAAGGAAATAGCCGACATCAAGGACTTCATAGAGCGGTTCCGCTATAAGCCTACTAAGGCCGTGCAGGTGCAGAGCCGCATAAAGCAGCTGGAGAAGATTGTGCCTATTGAGGTGGACGAGGTAGACAATGCCACGATGCACCTGAAGTTTCCACCATGTCTGCGCTCGGGCGACTATCCCGTGATATGCGACGGAGTGGGCAAGAGCTATGGCGACCACAACGTGTTCTCGGATGTAGACCTCACCATCAAGCGAGGTGAGAAGGTGGCGTTCGTAGGCAAGAATGGCGAGGGTAAATCAACGCTCGTGAAGTGTATTATGGGCGAGATCCCGTTCGACGGCAACCTGAAGGTTGGACACAACGTGCAGATAGGCTACTTTGCCCAGAACCAGGCGCAGCTGCTCGATGGCGAACTGACCGTGTTTGAGACCATTGACAATGTAGCAAAGGGCGACATCCGACTGAAGATAAAGAACATACTGGGCTCGTTCATGTTCTGTGGCGAGGATGTGGACAAGCAGGTGAAGGTGCTCTCGGGAGGCGAACGCAGCCGACTGGCAATGATAAAGCTGCTGCTCGAACCCGTCAATCTGCTCATCCTCGACGAGCCTACCAACCATCTCGACATTCCATCGAAAGAGGTGCTTAAGGAGGCAATACTCGCCTTCGACGGAACAGCCATCATCGTAAGCCACGACCGCGAATTCCTTGACGGTCTCGTAAGCAAGGTGTACGAATTCGGCGGAGGCAAGGTGCGCGAGCACTTGGGCGGCATCTACGACTATCTGCGGGCGCACAACGTGGAAGACATGGCAGCCCTGAACACGGCAAGCACGTTTGCTGCAAATTCGGCTAATGCCGATTCGGCAAATAAGGCTGACGACACAGAGAAGTCGCAGGCTAAGGAAAGCTATGCCGAGCACAAGGAGAAGCAGAAGAAAATACGCAAGATAGAGAAACTCGTCAAGGAGTCGGAGGCTAAGATAGAGTCGATGGAAAACCGACTGAAGGAACTCGACGAGAAGCTATGTACGCCCGAAGGCGCATCCGACATGCAGCTCGTCAACGAATACACATCCGTAAAGATGCGTATGGACGAGGAAGAGGAACGCTGGACGCAACTATCGGAAGAACTTGAGTCGCTGGCGTGACAAATCGTAAAATAGGGCGCTCGTATTTGCATAAAAATGACATTTATAAGCCATTATATGAGTCAATCGTGTTATAATGAGCTGACAGGACATTAAAAAACGGCAAAATCATATTATAAAAACAGAAAAATTTGTAACTTTGCCGAGGATAGCACCCCTAACATGTCAAATATTCATGCTTGATAGGCATGAAGCCTTATGTATCTCAACAAAACACAAAGCTTATGCAGATAGCAATAGTCAAGTATAATGCTGGTAACATTAGGTCGGTAGTCAACGCCTTGCAACGCATCGGGTGCAATCCCGTTATAACAGATTCGCCAGAAGCGTTGATGTCGGCAGACAAGATTATATTCCCCGGACAGGGGGCTGCCGGCGAGACAATGAAGTATCTGAAAGAACACAACCTCGACAGGCTGATAAGAGCATTACGCCAGCCCGTACTTGGAATATGTATAGGACAGCAGCTCATGTGCCGACATTCGGAAGAGGACAATACCGACTGTCTGGGAATATTCTCCGTAGACGTGAAGCGCTTTGTCCCTACAGACAGCAGCGAAAAGGTGCCTGCTATGGGATGGAACAATATACACAACCTCAAGACGGGGCTGTTTGAGCACGTTGGCGAAGACGATTTCGTGTATTTCGTACATAGCTATTATGTGCCCGTGTGCGATTATACCATCGCTGAGGCCGACTACACTCTGCCATTCAGCGCAGCTCTGAGAAAGGACAACTTCTACGCAACTCAGTTTCACCCCGAAAAGAGTGGCAGCATAGGCGAACAGATATTAAGAAACTTCATTGAACTCATATGATAGAACTGATACCTGCCATCGATATTATCAACGGCGAATGCGTAAGGCTCACCAAGGGCGACTACTCGCAGAAGAAAGTGTATGGCAAGCCGATAGATATGGCTGCCGAACTGGAAAGGACAGGTTTCAAGCGACTTCATATGGTCGACTTGGACGGGGCGAAGTCCAAACACGTTGTAAATGCTGACGTACTAAGCGAAGTGTGCAAGGGTACAAATCTCAAGGTGGACTTTGGCGGCGGCATCAAGACGCAGCACGACATGGACACGGCTTTCGACAACGGAGCGTCGATGGTGACGATAGGAAGCATCTCGTATACCAATCCCGAGATGTTTGCCGATTGGCTGAAACGTTACGGACCGGAGCGTATAATATTAGGCGCAGACGTGCTTGACGGCAAGATAGCCATAAACGGATGGCTGGAACATACCGAACGTGACATATTCGATTTTATCGCCTTCTACAAGGCCAAAGGCATAAGCCAGGTGTTGTGTACCGACATCTCAAAGGACGGAGCGCTCTCAGGCACATCCATCGAGTTGTACCGTAAGATAATGAAGCGCTTCCCCGACCTTCACCTCATAGCAAGTGGAGGCGTGTCGTCGGCCGATGACATTATCGCTCTTGACGAGGCAGGCATTCCGGCTGTAGTGTTCGGAAAGGCTTACTACGAAGGACGCATAGACATAGAACGTATAAGTCACCTCATTAAAAAAATGAACGATTATGGGACTTGCCAAAAGAATCATACCATGCCTTGATGTGAAAGACGGACAGACCGTTAAGGGTGTCAACTTCGAGAATCTGCGCAACGCAGGCGACCCCGTGGAGCTTGCAAGACGATATAGCGAAGAGGGAGCTGACGAACTGGTGTTTCTCGACATCACAGCAAGTGCTGAAGGACGCAATACATTCACCGAGATGGTGGAAAGAGTAGCCAAAGTGATAAACATTCCGTTTACTGTTGGCGGTGGCATCAACGCCTTTTCTGATGTTGAGCGTCTGCTGTATGCAGGAGCCGACAAGGTGAGCATCAACTCGGCTGCAATACGCAACCCGCAGCTTATAGACGAAATATCGTCGAAGATCGGTTCGCAGGTGTGCGTATGTGCTATTGACGCACGTCAGGAGGCTGATGGCGAATGGTATTGCTATGTAAAGGGTGGGCGAGAGCGCACCGAACGCCGTCTGTTCGATTGGGCTGCTGAGGTGGCCGACCGAGGAGCTGGCGAAATACTCTTCACCAGCATGAATCACGACGGAGTGAAGACCGGCTATGCCAACGGGGCGCTTGCGCAGCTGTCGACGCTGCCAATACCCATTATAGCAAGTGGAGGAGCGGGCAACATGCAGCACTTCTACGATGCTTTCAGCATAGGTAGGGCTGACGCGGCTCTTGCTGCAAGCGTGTTTCATTTTGGCGAGATAAGCATTCCGGAACTCAAACGGTTTCTGAATGGAAAGGGAGTGAAAACAAGAATATAAAAAGGAACCTCATAAATAAAACGATTGGTTATGAATATAGATTTCGAAAAGATGAACGGACTCGTTCCTGCTATTATACAAGACAATACAACACGTAACGTGCTGATGCTGGGCTACATGAATCGCGAAGCCTACGAGAAGACTCTGGCTACGGGCAAGGTGACCTTCTGGAGCCGCTCACGCAACTGCTTGTGGACAAAGGGCGAGACATCTGGCAATTTTCTCAATCTCGTAGACATAAAGGTGGATTGCGACAACGACACTCTCTTGGTTAGAGTGAACCCTACCGGACCTGCCTGCCATCTCGGTACTGACACCTGCTGGGGCGAGACCAATGATGCCAACCCGCTGCTGTTCCTCACCGAACTGCAGGACTTCATCAACAAGCGTCATGAGGAAATGCCCGAAGGCTCGTACACCACGTCGCTGTTCAAGGACGGACTGAACCGTATGGCACAGAAGGTGGGCGAGGAGGCTCTTGAGGCTGTAATCGAGGCTACAAACGGCACCAACGACCGACTCATATATGAGGCTTCCGACATGTTCTATCACTTGATTGTGCTGCTCACAAGCAAGGGACTGCGTATAGAAGACATAGCCAAGGAACTCAAGGAGCGCCATGCTCCAAGTTGGCACAAACATTAAAATATAAGAATTCAAAAAACATATCGATATTATGTTGTTAGAATATAACAAGGTCAATATCTATCAGGCTGACGAGATGATTCTCGAAGGCGTGGATTTTCAAGTGGATGCTGACCAGTTTGTATATATAATAGGTAAGGTGGGGTCGGGAAAGTCGACTCTGCTTAAAACCCTATATTGCGAGGTGGATATCGACAAGGACGATGCCGAGACTGCCAATGTGCTCGGTAGAGACTTGACAACGTTGAAGCGTAAGGACGTTCCGGCTCTGCGTCGTGATATGGGCATTATATTCCAGGACTTCCAGCTGCTTCACGACCGTAACATCTACAAGAATCTGGAGTTTGTACTCCATTCTACCGGATGGAAGGACAAGAAGGAAATTGACGACCGTATAGACAATGTGCTGGCGGCTGTGGGTATGGAAGACAAGAAATTCAAGTGCCCGCACGAACTCTCAGGTGGTGAACAGCAGCGTATTGCTATTGCACGTGCCCTGCTCAATCATCCCAAGATGATCGTAGCCGATGAGCCGACAGGCAATCTTGATCCCGATACAGCCGAGAAGATTGTCGGACTGCTCTATGAGATTAGTCATACGGGTACCCCCGTGGTGATTTCAACCCACAACCACGGACTGATTGAACGTTTCCCAGGTCGCGTTTATAAATGTGAGGAGGGAAAACTGATTGAGATGACAGACAAAACAAACAAAGATAATAACAAATAAAAATATACACACTATGAAAGTAATGAAGTTTGGAGGAACCTCCGTAGGAACACCAGAGCGCATGAAGTCGGTAGCGGCAATGGTGTCAGAATCGGGCGAACAGGTTTTCATTGTCCTCTCGGCAATGTCGGGAACAACCAACTCGCTTGTCGAGATTTCAAACTATCTCTACAAGAAGAATTCGGATGGAGCTAATGATGTAATTAACAATCTCGAAAGAAAATATATGGACCATGTGGAGCAACTCTACTCCACAGACGAATACAAGCAGCGTACCAAGGAATTCCTTGCCTCCGAATTCAACTATCTGCGTTCTTTCACCAAGGACTTGTTTACAAGCTTTGAGGAGAAGAATATCGTGGCTCAGGGCGAGATAATGAGCACCAATATGGTGGCAAACTATCTTGAGGAGCAGGGTGTTAAGGTGTGCTT
>URDM01000077.1 GCA_900546575.1 uncultured Prevotella sp. | reverse complement strand
GCAAAGCCCTGGCTTGTGAAAGTCAGGGCTTTGTGATTTTTTAAGAATCAGGGAGTTTTGACACACCCTCCTATGGAAGAAATTGGGCTTTCAGCCCGAATTGTTAATTTTTGATTATCCTAAGTATTTAGCCTGTTTTTAAAATTATATTTCTTCTACAGCTTCACCTTAACGCAAAGCTTGCGCAACTTGCCTTCGCCGATAATCGGAGCGTGCGGATCCTCCGGCCAAACAATCATGAACTGGCCCGGCTGCAGATTGATGTAGCTTGTGGCTGGCTCGGTGTAGAGTTCGCAGTCGGCTGCTTCGTCGTAGGGCTTGGTCAGGTTGGTGCAGTCCTCAAGCGGTTTCCATCCTATCACCTCTACTCCGTCGAGCGGAATATGGATGTCGATGTACTGGCGATGAACCTCAAGCACCTGCTTGTCGGCTGTCACGCATGTAGGATTGGTGTTGTTGATGAACAGATTGTCGCCGTCGATGTCAATGCGTCCGCATGGAGTGTTGAGCAGGTCGTGGCTCTTTACGTAGTCGAAAACTTTCTTGAACAGTGGGTGCAGCGACTCAATGCGGTCGCTATGCTTAAGTGTTGATACGATCATAGATTTTTATTTTTTAGTTAATATTGTTCTTATCTTGCGCTTGTAGGCCTCAGCGTAGGCACGACAACCGGTGTCGTTGGGATGAGTACCCTCAATCATGTCGTCCTCCTTGAGCTTTATCTCGCTGCCATACATATAGTATAGTCCCTTAACACCTTCGGCCTGAAGCTGCTTATAGGCCTTGTGCAGAGCCTGACTTGCACGACGATAGTGGTTGGCTATGTCAGCACGGAAGATGCTGTCGGGTTGTGGATGGTTCTCAACCAGCAATATCGGAGCCTTGCTCACGCTGCGAAGCTTGCGCACTCCAGCCAATGCCCGCTTGGTGATTTCGGCTACGGGCAGGTTGTTGCTGTTGGGTATAGGGTCGAGTATGAACAGGCGTGCGTCTATCTCGCCCAACATGTCGAACACGGATGGCTCCATATAGGCGCTGCCCGAGAATCCGAGGTTAATCAAAGGAAAGCCCATCTCGCGACCTACGATGTTGGGTATGGACATGCCAGGACGCGAAGGCGAGGCTCCGTGAATGATTGACGAGCCGTAAATCACGACGGGACGCCCCTTCGACTGGCGCATAAACTGGAAGTTGCTCTTGCTGTTCACACCCACGGCAAGCCATTTCACGCCATTGTAGTTGGGCAGATACAGAGTGTATTCGGTACTGCGATTGGCAGGAACTGTGAGTTTTGGGAACGAAATTGTTATGGTGTCGCCCTTCATGCTCCATCGCATATGGTTGCCTATCCAGTGCATCTTGCCGTCAGCGGCTTTGCCATAGAGGTCGACACCCGAATGAACCATGCCCGAGAGGTTGAACGTGCCGTAGCTTTGTGATGTGCATACATACTTGACCGAGATGTTGGGCGATGTGGTGACGAAGCGCACGGTGAGTCCGGCGGTCATGGTTGAGTTGCCCCATACTCTTCCAGGCACAGTGGCCTTGAAGCGCTGCGGCAGTCGGTTGTACGACTTTCCCATCTCCTTGTTCCAAGCACGGCCACATATGTAAGGCTCGTTGGCATCGGTAGGGTTCATCCATTTGGTCTGGGCGCTTGCCATAGCAGGCAAGCCCACAATGATAATCAGTAAAGAACGTAGAATAGTAGAAATTTTCATAGTTTTCAGTTGTTTTGCAGTTTATGGTCAGTCGTTCTATAGTTTTGGGCTATTGTTGTTATAGCCCCGGTCAGTTGTCAATGACTCCGAAGTGGAGCAATGCGTTTCTTATGCCATCGTCGTCGACGCTTGTGGTGACATAGTCGGCTTCGGCCTTCACCTTGTCGAGTGCATTGCCCATCGCTACGCCTACACCGGCGGCACTAAGCATAGACATGTCGTTGCCTCCGTCGCCAAACGCCATTGTCTCGCTTATGTCCAGTCCCATGTATTGGGCTATGGCACGTATGCCGTTGGCCTTGTCGGCTGCTGCCGATGTGATGTCGCAGAAGGCAGGATACCAGCGTGCCGAAGTGCATCCAGGCAGATCGGGCAATATGCTGCGCTCCTCGTCTTCGGTGAGGAATGGCGTTATCTGCAATACGCCCTGGCTGATGACATCGTCAACGGGCACGTCAAACTTATGGTAGTCTACCTTCAGCATATCGTAGAACACGTGGTTGACCAAATCGTTGCGATTGATTATCTGTATGTCCTCCTTGCCCACAACCACAGCCGGAAGATTGCGCTCGTTGCAGAAGTCGACTACGGCATGGACCTCGTCAAATGGTATGAGGTCCTCGCGCACGGTGTGGTCGCCATAAGTGCAGAGCGCTCCTGTGGTGAGTATGTAGCCGTCCATTATCGGTTCCACCTCGCGAATGTTGTTGAGCAACTGGCGCGGACGACCCGTAGCGGTAAATATCTTAACGCCACGGTCGTGAGCCTCTTGCAACGCCTGGATTGTAGACTCGGGTATATGGTGGGTGTTGAAGCTGACGAGTGTTCCGTCAACATCAAAGAACATTGCTTTTATCATATCTATTGGCAAAGGTACTCAGAAAATAATAAACATACAAAAAACAAGTACTTGATTGTTGTCAACAATATTATAAGAATGGTGTAAATGTGGGCTGAATCATAAAAAATGACTACTTTTGCATAGCATTAAAATGCCGTCAAAACGGAATGTAGTCCTTTTGCACTCCCAAAGGGCTCCTTTTACACTCCAAAAGGACTCCTTTTGCCACCTAAAAGGACTCCTTTTACAACCCAAAAGGACTCCTTTTGAAAAGTGAGGGAAATCCATACAATTCTGCATTGAATAACAGACCTAAAAGAAGCACATACATACAAGCAATGGAAATGAACGAACAGACGCAACTCGCGTGGAACATCATTGAGACAACCAATACAAACCTGTTCCTTACCGGTAAAGCCGGTACTGGTAAGACTACGTTTCTGCGCCGACTGAAGCAGGAGTCGTCGAAGCGCATTATCGTAGTGGCTCCTACGGGTATTGCTGCCATCAACGCCGAGGGCACTACCATTCACTCGTTCTTCCAACTGTCGTTTGCGCCCTTTATTCCTGACGCTCAGTACAAGACCAAGGAACAGCAATACCGATTCTCCAAACAGAAGATTCGCGTTATACAATCTATCGACACGCTCGTGATAGACGAGATTTCCATGGTGCGAGCCGACTTGCTCGACGCTGTGGATGCCGTGCTGCGTCGTTTCCGCAAAAACAATCTGCCGTTTGGAGGTGTTCAGATGGTCATGATAGGCGACCTTGGTCAGCTGGCACCCGTTGCCAAGGACGACGAGTGGCAACTGCTCTCGCGCTATTATGCCACACCCTACTTCTTCTCGTCGCTCGCCTTGCAGCGCACCCGATATGCTATCGTAGAGCTGAAGACCGTTTACCGACAGAACGACCGGCGCTTTCTCGACATACTTAATAAGGTACGCGACAACCGTGCAGACGCTTCGGTGCTGGCTGCGCTCAACTCCCGATACATTCAGGGATTCCAGCCTGACGCAGACGAGGGATATATACGACTCGTGACGCACAACTTCCAGGCGCAACGCGAGAACGACCGACAGCTCGACCTGCTGCCTGGCAAGGAGTTTACTTACGAGGCTAAGATTACGGGCAAGTTCCCCGAAATGCTGTTTCCTACCGAACAGACGCTCACTCTGAAGCAGGGTGCGCAGGTGATGTTCGTCAAGAACGATTCGTCGGCTGAGAAAGCGTACTACAACGGTATGATTGGCACCATCGAGGACATCAACCCTAAGAACTTCACGGTGCGCACCAAGGACACCGGCAATGTTATAAAGGTGGAGCCAGACCAATGGGAAAACACACGATACGAAATCAACGAGAAGACTAACGAGATAACCGAGGAGATTGACGGCACTTTCAAGCAGTTCCCAGTCAAGCCGGCTTGGGCTATAACCGTACACAAGAGCCAGGGATTAACGTTCGATAAGGCTATCATCGACGTTCAGCGTGCCTTCACACACGGCCAGACCTACGTGGCTTTGTCGCGTTGTCGCACGCTCGAAGGACTCGTGCTGAGCGCTCCCCTGCCCCAGCAGGCCATCATACGCGACGCTGCTGTTGACGAATACGCAACACACGCCATCGAACATACGCCTACCAGCGAGCAGATAGGCCAACTGCAGCGCGACTACTATCTGTCGGTGGTGAGCGAACTGTTCGACTTCCGTCCGCTGCTCGACTCGTTCAACCGTATGATCGACCTGCTCACGGGACATTTCCGCCGTGCTTATCCCAAACTGATATTGGAATATAAGGCACGACTGGGCACCATTAAGACACAGATGTACGACGTGGCTGAACGCTTCAAGCTGCAATACAACCAAATCGTAATATCCACAGCCGACTATCAGCACGACACGCATCTGCAGGAACGGCTCACCAAGGGCGCCACGTATTTCGCACGCACGCTGTCGGATGTTGAGCAACTAGTGAAATCGACCAAGGTGACTACTGACACACAGGACGTAAAGAAGCGTTTCACCGAGCAACATGCAGCTCTCAAGGAAACGATAATGCAGAAACGGGCATTGCTCAATTATGTCAAGGACGAGGGTTTCCGACTCAATGACTATCTGCATCAGCGCGCCACAGTATTAATCGGTAAGAAGCCGTAATAGCAGGAGGAAGGTTGCATTAAAACAATAGTAGGAGGCTATGGCGTCCTCGCCGTAGCCTGCGCAGTTAGTCAATACCATTGTAAATAAAAAAGGCTCTCGCCCATTCCATTATTACGGAATAGCGAGAGCCTTTTAAAATATGGGTAGGATTTTATTTCTTATACAATACCCTGAGCCATCATTGCCTTGGCAACCTTGAGGAAGCCTGTGACGTTGGCACCACGTACGTAGTTGACATAACCGTCGGCCTGAGTGCCGTACTTAACGCAGTTGGCGTGGATTTCGTTCATAATGCCGTGCAACTTGGCATCAACCTCCTCGCTGCTCCAACGCAGACGCTCAGAGTTCTGGCTCATCTCAAGACCAGATACAGCCACACCACCGGCGTTGGCAGCCTTGCCCGGAGCATAAAGCAACTTGGCATCCTGGAACACCTTGATAGCTTCTGGAGTAGAAGGCATGTTGGCACCCTCGCTCACTGCTATCACACCGTTGGCAACGAGTGTGCGGGCATCGTCGCCGTCAATCTCGTTCTGTGTTGCTGAAGGCAGAGCAATGTCGGCCTTCTCGCCCCAAGGACGTGCACCGGCTACATACTTCACTCCATATTCCTCAGCATACTCACGGATACGTCCACGCTCTACGTTCTTCAACTCCTTAACGTAAGCGAGCTTCTCAGCATCAATTCCGTCCGGATCGTAGATGTAGCCGTCAGAGTCAGAGAGAGTAACAGGAATAGCACCCAGCTGGATGAGCTTCTCGACAGTATACTGTGCCACGTTGCCCGAACCACTCACAAGCACACGCTTGCCCTTGATGTCGATGCCACGTGTCTTGAGCATGTTTTCGAGGAAGTAAACGTTGCCGTAGCCAGTAGCCTCAGGACGAATCAGCGAACCGCCGAACTCCTGACCCTTACCGGTCAATACGCCTACGAATGTATGAGTAAGCTTCTTGTACTGACCGAACATGTAGCCTACCTCACGACCACCTACACCTATGTCACCAGCCGGAACGTCCTCGTCAGGACCAATGTGACGATACAGCTCGTTCATAAATGCCTGGCAGAAACGCATCACCTCAGCGTTGCTCTTGCCACGCGGAGAGAAGTCAGAACCTCCCTTGCCACCACCCATAGGCAGAGTAGTGAGGGCATTCTTGAATGTCTGCTCAAACGCAAGGAACTTCAAGATTGACGGATTTACAGATGCGTGGAAACGAATGCCACCCTTGTACGGACCAATGGCATTGTTGTGCTGCACGCGATAACCCATGTTGGTCTGCACGTTGCCCTTGTCATCAACCCATGTCACACGGAATGTGATGATACGATCGGGAATACAAAGACGATCAATAAGATTGGCGCGGTCAAATTCCGGATGACGGTTGTACTCCTCCTCGATAGTTCCGAGAACCTGGCTTACGGCCTGTATATACTCAGGCTCGTTGGGGAAGCGCTGCTTAAGGCGCTCTACTGTTTCAATTGCATTCATTTCTTTTATTTTTGATTGTTAAGTTTTGATTTTTGTAATCGGCTGTGCCGCTTGCCAGAGCAAGAATTGTTGCCTTTGGCAATTTGGAATTTTTGAGTTTTGAATTTGATTAATCAATTCATAATTCAAAATTGATTAATTCCTAATCGGCTCCGCCGATAATTCAAAATTCAAAACTCAAAAATCAAAATTACCTCTCATTGAGAGGACGATACTCCTTCACGCCAAGCACATTCTTGTATGCAGGACGTATTATTCGGCGGCCGTCCATGTTCAACTCCTCAATTCGGTGTGCCATCCATCCTACGATACGCGCCATGGCGAATATCGGAGTGTAGATTTCCTGCGGCAGTCCAATCATCTCATAGATGAAACCCGAGTAGAAGTCGACGTTGGCACAGATAGGTTTCTTGGTGTTGCGATGTGCCTGGACACACTTGATGCCTTCCTGTTCAAGCAGTCGCAAGAACTCATATTCCTTCTCTCTGCCCTTCTCTCTTGCCAGTTCGCCTGCCAGTCGCTTCAGCTCCTTGGCACGAGGGTCGCTCAGTGTGTACACCGCATGACCGATGCCATATATCAAACCCGTCCGGTCGTACACCTCCTTGTTGAGTATACGGTTGAGATAAGTGTCAATCTCGTCAATCGAAGTCCAGTCATGTATCTGCTCCTTGAGGTGATGTATCATATTTATCACCTTGATATTGGCACCACCATGAAGCGGACCCTTCAGCGAACCGATGCCAGCAGCAATGCTCGAATAAGTGTCGGTGCGCGATGAAGAAGTTACGCGCACGGTGAACGTAGAGTTGTTACCGCCGCCATGCTCAGCCTGAATTATAAGCAGGAGGTCGAGCATGCGGGCATCAAGCTCGGTGAAGTCTTCATGCTTAAGCATATACAGGAAGTTCTCGGCTATCGACATGTTCTCACGCGGATGTCGAATATGCAGCGAACGGCCCTGCACGCTATGACGATAAATGTTGTATGCGTAAGCTATCACAGTTGGGAAACGTGCAATAAGTTCCACCGCCTGACGCATCAGGTTATCGCGCGAGAGATCGTCGGGATTGGGGTCGAACGTGTACATCTCCAATACGCTACGCGCAAGGATGTTCATGATGTTCGAACCCTCAAGGTCGATAATGTGAACGATGGTCTTATGGTCGAGCGACATGTTCTCGTTGATAAGCTCACGGAATGCGTCAAGATCCTCTTTGTCGGGCAAATTTCCCGAAAGAAGCAAATAGGCGATTTCTTCAAAGCCGAAACGGCGCTCATTTATAATAGGTGTAACAAGGTCGTCAAGCTCATAGCCACGATAAAACAATTTGCCCTCGGTAGGCTCCAGATGTCCGTCGTCCGATCGCTCGTAGCCCACAACATTACCAATGTTGGTAAGTCCGACAAGCACACCGCTTCCGTCCTCGTTGCGCAAACCGCGCTTCACGCCATACTTCTGAAACAAATCGTTGTCAATCTTGCACGAGTTCTTAACCTCGTCAGACAATTTGTAAATCAAATATTCCTTGTTCATAAATGCTACCGTTTATTGATTGTACGCTTTTGGGTGTTATCTATCTCTTTACCTTTACGGTGCATGCCGACTAAAAACCATTGTTCAACAATTCTGTGCGGCAATAATGATTATTCGACTGCAAAAATACGAAAAATATTTTATTTCGTCATATTTTTCTCAAAATAAATTACTAAATGACAAGAAAAATAACAAAAACCGACAATTTGAATAAAAACAACACAAAAATACCCCCAAAAACAATATGTATACAATAAAGACCCCGAATAAGACTATCTACACCTTTATACTTACATTTTTTCATATATGTGTGGGAACACGGAACTTTTTTTCAAAAATAAACGTCAAAAAAGTTTGGAGTGTGTAAAAAATATCATATCTTTGCATCAGTTATCCTGAAAACAATCTTTTTACCTTAAAGAAAGGCTAATACCTATTGAAGATTTGAAGCGGTCGCCTGTGAAGGCTGTCGCTTTTTTTTTGCCCTATATTTCGGAATTTTTTGATAACAGAGCCACAAAAGAATCAGGAATTTTGTGATTTTCACAACAAAAACATATGGAATTTTGTGATTTTCAAGTCGTTTTCCTTTGGAATTTTGTGATAATGTATTATGCAAGACGGCAAGTTCTATACCTTCCCCTACTTCCTGACCTTCTTGCTCAAACGGTTTGTGAGGAGAGAGAGGCAATAAAAAAAATCCTTGCAACAACGGCGATGATGCTACAGACTTAGTTACAGAGCCTTTCGGCATCATCGCCGTTTTAAGGATATTCAATATAATAATTATTTCACGGACAAACTATCACAAGAATCAGGTATGGAGAAACCTAATTTATACAATGTCTGCTCTATGTATCTAAATTCAAATACATGATTATACTTCTCGATTAACGGCTTATACCCTTCTTCTAAATACACTCTGTCCGGCATCCCAAAGATATTAATAAGTAACTCCATAGACTCCTTGACTTTTTTCTCGTTGAAATCTCTACTACTTGCGAATCTAAAGAAGAACATAACATATAGCAAAGCATACTTCATAGCTCTTTTTGCAGCTTTTGTGAAAGATTCATCACATGATTTATCTCTATAAAACCTACTGCAGAATTTAGAAAACTCTATTAGACATTCGAGTGCTTCATGTTCCATAACACGATCCAGACTTTCAAACAACAATTTTTTATAGTGACTTTCTTCACGCCTGTTTGAGCCGGTAAAGTCATATAAGAATCTATTCAAATAACATATTTCTGTAGAAGCAAACATAGAGAGAGAAAAAAAACATAAATCATCCGCAGAAATAGACCTATGCTTCATCTGACAATATTGCTTCCTCTTAGTGATTAGATTCAAGTATTTTTGAAGAATGGAAAATGCCTGGTCTTCACAGTAGTACACTTCTGTTTTCTTCAAAGTTATACTTGCATCTATAGTAGAAACACGTTTATTGCTACTTTCAGAATCAGCTTCCTCTTCTTCGTCTTTCAAGTCATCTTCCATAGTCTGAACTTTTCTTCTGATGCTTTCTTCTATGCATTCTATCAGCTTTGAAGCCCTACCATGTTGAAAAGCACTCGAAGTCGAAGTTTCATCATTATCCAATGATGGATCATATTTAATATTAGGCAATGATGTGTCTTTAGGACGACGAACCATCGAGGCGTGAACACTATTACTATTTGTATAGATAGAATTGCTGTCTTCTATCAATTGTGACATTACATCAGACAGCATGTCAACGACTTCCAATCCGTTAAAACCTTCAGATTCTATCCTATATACAAAACGATTCAACTCTCGGACTGCTGGCGACGGGTTTGTAGTATCAAGTTCATCGATTCTATTTAAGAACACTTTATTTGATATACATTTTCCATTGATATTATTAACATAACATATCCACGACAGTCTTCCCACAGACATTTTTACTTTGCTTATACGATCCTTAGTTTCAAAACTATCAAAAGAATATATTTCCGACCCATTATCAAATACGATTGTAGAATAATCAGGCATTAATGTTTTGTGAGATATTATAACCTCTCCCGATGCATACCACGCTCCTATGAGTTGGATTACATTATTGGAAGGACGGCTTTCTGCAATTCGGATATGCGGCGTAAAATCAGCTATTGTAAGCTTATGTCGCTTGGCAACCTTTAGTTCCAATTCACATAGAAAATCAATTTGATCTGACACATACAGCACACAGAACTCATCGTTAACGCCCCGTCGTCCCATTGTACCAAGTCCAGATTTCGTGGCATTAGCACTTCCTACTATACAGTATTTGGTCTTCTCTGTCTCAAAGAAATATATTTTAGCGTGTGCAAGACGTTCATATCCTCTGAACCCTCTCTGTTCCTGTCTTCCACGTTTAGTTTCGTCAAAATCGAAGAAATTGATACGAGGATTCTCTTGCAGTTTATATGGAGGAAGGCTGCAATTCTTTTGTATAATCACATCCATTTTTGCCCTACGACAAAGAGCGAGAAGATTGAGCAGCGTAGCTCCATCTTCGTCATAATATGGACTTAGAACTGATATTTTCGTCACCTTTTCACCAGGGATAATAGCGGCTATTTGCGACAGAATACTATTACCTTTTTCTGGATATAACAAAGCTGCCTTGAGGTTATCAGCAACATTATGAAGTACATGATGCTTATGAGAAAAATCTTTCTTAAGAAGATTGCAATTGTCAGGAATTTCGGCCAAGAGTCTCCTTCTTTCAAAGTCACAAAATTGCCCCTTAAACGACAGAATATACTCCCAACACTCCTCTATCAAAGGGCGGTGCAGGTCATTGTCGGCATCAATCATGAATCCGGTAAAAGCCTCATGATTCTTACCATGTCCGGTTACTGTGAGATTTCCAGATCCTATCAAAACTAATACAGTATTGTATCCAACAAAGAAATTTATTTTGGGATGAAAAGCTCCATTAGCCTTAATGCTCGACACACAATACTCCTTACCTATATGCGTGAGAAACTGAGGATTTACACACTCGACAGCTTTATCGAGTTGCGAACTATCAGCTAATATATTTATACTTGTAATCTGCTTGCGATGTAATATATTGCACAGATAACAATCAAAGTGTATCAAGTCTATTGCATAGGTAGTCAGAACAGCAGAATGAAAAGTGCCGTTCTTGCTTCCTAATGGAATATCTTGAAATAATATATGCTCATTCTTTGCCATACTCCGATAAGAATTTTTTTGCTATGGGTGTAGTTGTATTATCAATCTTTAAATAGCCTAAATCTACAAGAAAATTGTGCAACGACTCTATACGTGGATTCGTTTCATTAGGATACCTCATCTCCACCAATATGGCACAACCATTCTCCAAAATGAATTTACGCAGATCCAAGTCGCTATTTCCCATCTTTTTAATAGCAACAAAAGTGTGCTCATTCATGACCTGCCGTAGTACTTTCTCCAAATAAGTCCTAATAGGTAAACTAACATACCTTTCGACATAATCCTTCAACCCCTCACTAAGAATTCCGCGTTGCCGTACCAAATCATACTTTTGTTCAAAGTCCATTATAGCGGTCTTGTTCTGTTGAAACTCTTGGTATAAAAGCCAAAATAACTTTAATGATTCAATTACTGATTTTGTATAGTCTTGCTCTTTCACCAAACGCTTAACTTCGGATAGTTGCCATTCTATTTCTGCATGATAATCTTTTATCCATTCATCGATGGATTTGTATTGTTGCTCATCATTCAACAACATGACCAAATCATCTACTGCATTGTCTAATAGTACAGAAACTGGAGGATTCTGAAATTTGTCAATGCAGTCCAATACATAACAAAAGATTGATTCTATACCATAATGCAGAGCTTCACACAGATAATAAAAATACCAACCAAACACTGCCGGGCTGCTTCTCCTCAACTGTTTATATTCGAGAAAAACATGTGTAACGAAATTCGATATGGGAACTTCCGATTCACAAGCAGTCAACATCAAATACACTGTTTCTCTTCTCAATGTTAACCCATTGGAATCCTCCTTGGTCAATAGATTATTAAGGAAAATCCATTCTGAAGAATTTGGATTAATAGCATTCAAACCTAATGGGAGTAATCGGGTTATTTCTTCTTCAGACAATCCACCTTCTGTTATACACTCCAACATCAAACTGCGTATTTCTTCATCCACGCTATCCTTGACGGCTTGTGCCAACTCCTTTCCTTTTGTAAGAAGATGGAATCTTCCTGATTCAATTTTTACAAGGTTATAGTAAATCAGTGATCCTAAATAATACTGTCCGAATGCCCCACTTTTAAATGCCCAGTACTTTTCTTTCTCTCCATAGTCAGCTCCTTTCGCAATATCATATACATCATCATATAGTATGGTGTCACATCTATTTTGGGCAAAATCAGCACCAACAACAGAACGCATATTTTGTCCTTTCATTATAAAAGCCAAAATGAGTTCAGCCCTCCTTAAAAAATTATACTGGTGTAGAGCAACAGTACCTTGCTGCTCTATACTGTCATACTCACTGAGCAACCAACAGTACAGACTATAATAACGGATGTGACCCGTAAGGTTGGTCATACCACGAAGCAACCATCCATAAGTAGCTACAGAACTGTTCTGAATACCCATAGGGTCACGTCCTGATTTGAAACCGTCGTTTTCAGCCCAGTACAAGTCTGTGATATTTGAGATTTTATATTGTGCCATTTTCGTTTGATTTCATGGTTATATAGTGTTTAAGACTCTTTAAAAATCTACGTAGTCATAAGATATTTTTTCATCTACAAATTTAGATAAAATTTTCGGATTATAAGCCAGTTGGAATAAAAAACAGAAATGAATATCTCCGAGTACTCGCTGCTTACGTGGAAAATGTCAAGACCAACATACCTGAAATCTTTCATCAACGTGCTCTAAGTCACAAAAAACTTCGTATCATGCCATGATACGATCATTTCAAGACACAATACGGTCGTATCAAGGCATAATACGACCATATCAAGGCACGCAACAGTTCTTTATATCACGATACTGACTATACGCATGCGTATTCTACATCTTATCCATTCATCTTTATCAAGTAAGAGACGTTTCATACTATGCCCGAAAAGGCAACTGGACAGATGAACAGACGGGAGAAAAAAGAAGTGGAGTGAGAAGCCTGCCCCAACACCGATATGCCATTAGTGGAGAATATGCTTCTGAGGGATTCACTTTCCGTTCTGAATATGTTCATTCTACTGGAAATGCCTTTACCAAAACCATGACCAACACTAATGACGGTAGCGCATCTGATTGCAATCTGTCTGCTATCGGCAATAAAGCTGACGGTTTCTACGCTTTGGGGATTATACCAGTAGTGAAGAACAAAGTGAATGTAAAGGCTCGATACGACTTGTATCGAAACAATGCAGAATGGAATTCTGCAAAAACATTCTACGAAGCTGGTGCGGATTATTATTTCACCAAAAACTTAAGACTCTCGGCAGAGTATGCCTTGGTGAACGACCGCAATCTCAACGAGCATAATTACAGTCTTATCAATACTGAACTGTCAATAAAGTTTTAACCCAAATCGGTCATTGCGGTAATTCTGTGGGGGCATTGCAGTAATTCAATTATAATTCCCCCTCGTTCCATATTCGTTCATACTTCGTTCGCTCTTCGCTACATCTCCGTTATGCCTTCAATTTACCTTCGTTATGCCTCCATTATACCTTCGCTTCGTTAACGGAGGCAGATCGAGTTCACTACGGAGGATGATCGAGTTCACTACGAAGGATGAACGAATAACGAACGAAGGAACACATTAGGATCACAATACCAACAACTTCTTTTAGCTAAAAATTCCTTGCTACATTTCATTTTCAATCAAATAAATCGTATATTTGCAAATGCAATATTAAACACGTACGAATATGATAATACATGTAGCCAATCC
>URDM01000076.1 GCA_900546575.1 uncultured Prevotella sp. | reverse complement strand
CTAAGTTACTAAAAATCAGCGATATATACAACCTTTTACTCATATTTATCAACTTAAATTAATTCCGCCAACGGGTATTCTTCATTTGTTATTGGCTTGAAGCGGTTTCTTATAATAAATAATGTGACGTATATCTGATACGTTCTATTGCTTTCTGCGTGCATAAGACTATTTGGTGCGTAGGGGTTCTTTTGGTTTCTGCAAATCTAATCAAAAAACTCTGTTTTGGCAAATATTTGCGTGCAAATAATGTATGGATTTGTAGGAGTTGAGCAAATGTAGTCCTTTTGCGTTTCAAAACGAGTCCTTTTGTATTCCAAAAGGAGTCCTTTTGGAGAGTAAAACGAGTCCTTTTGCAAGGCGAAACGAGTCCTTTTGCAGCAGCTTCCTTTTAGTCTCTTCATTACTCATTACTTCATTCTTATTGTTCTGAATTTTGTATTTTTATTAAATCCAAACACCATCAAGTTGTAATCTTCGGGATAATAAACAGTGTTATTATGCACGATATATGGCTTTGGGGCATTTGTAGGTAACGAAACACTTATCTTATTAACAGTATCTTCTATTTGGTTGCTAATCACCCAAGAACTAAAAAAATTCACGTTTGATTTGCAGTTGCCCGAGAAGTCAATCAAATCTATAGTATCATAACCTTCTTCAAAACAATGCTGGTTTATAAATAACAGTGTATCTTGTATCTCTTTGTCCAATTCACAAAACAATGTGTCCTTATAGCTTCTGCTGGAACATGCTCCAACAAGAAGAACTCCGAGTATAAAGCATAGATATTTCATAAATTCCATTATTTGATTTTTCTTAGTTAGACATTATTATCATGCTAAATATAAATATAGGCCAGACGAGGAGCAAACATACGCAAGTTATGCAATACCATACTCGTCTGATTTCTGGCGTATCTTTAGCAAACACCTCCCAGTACCTAAGATATTTATCCTTTCTCCATAAGAAAAAGTAATTTATAAAGAGGCAAGGTACTACTGAGACAAGGATAAACGCAGTCTTGCCTAAAGGCAGTAAAGAAACACATGGAAATAATATGGATACGAGATTGAACAAAGTCCATATCAATAGACAAGTAAATCCAATCATGATATAATCCGATACACATATTCCTACAGTTTCGTTATAAGGTATTCTTGTGTTGTTCCCTTTACGATTTCTGTAAAACTTCAAATAGTAAAACAAACATTCAAAAAATCTGTTTAAAAGAGTTTGCGTTTTCTTATCGCAGTTAAAAATGCAATAATATAGCCTATTCCAAAACAATTCTATATACTTCATATAGGCCTCTCTTTCTTTGAATTGGTTCTTTTTGAAATAAAAGAATAAATGGCATACTGGATACAAATTGGCAAGAGATTGAATATCCCCAACCATACAAACACCATGAGACTCAAAGATAAGGCTGCCCCATTGGTTACAACTAAGGAAATAATGCCTATCAAAAGCAACGTCACAAGACTATTCAATATTATTTGTCTTTTCAGCAAAAATTCCTTTCTAACAGATTTTGCCCAAAGCCAAGCAAGCAAAGCCATACTCAAGTTAAACAAGGAAATACAAATCGTAAGCATAATGCCCATAAAATATCCCAAGTACAAGACCACTGCAGGAATAATATAGGCAACAAATGTAGCCACAAATACTGTGAGCAAATATTTCTTTGTATCTTTATCTCTTAGTTTCATATAATGCCAATTGTGCGTTGGATTGGAGTCCGCCATTCTGTTGTATAGGTTGTGACAATGTCTGATTTCAGCCTCTTTACGAGCTTTGGCAAATTCTTCTTTCACTTGTTTCTCTATCCCTTTTTTCGCTGAATCATATGACGAAGCACAGCTATTGCTTCTTCCTTATTTTTGATGCCATACTAAATCCTTTCTTTTAAAGTTTTCTTTTGACAAAAATACAATATATCTTTGTTTTTGCCAAAAGAATCCATAATTATTTAATCATCAATTGTTAAAGCTACGATTCAAATTGTCCATCCCAAAATTTTTTTGATTATATGTTTTTATTTCGTAATTTTGCAATTGTGGACAATCCGAAAGGTTAAATCCGTAAGATTATAGGCATAAGGAAAAAAGAGATGAAACAACTTAAGGAAAATGAAGGCATAGAGCGCAGTTTGTTGCTTGCAATGGCTGTTATAGCAGGATTGACCGTGGCAAATTGCTATTACAACCAACCTCTTCTGGAGATGATACGTCACGACATAGGAGTGAGCCAACATGAGGCAAACCTGATAACCGTTGTCACCCAAATTGGCTATGCGCTTGGTTTATGCTTCCTTATACCTATGGGCGACCTCTACTCGCGCCGTCGCATAATCGTTGTGAATATGACGGTGGCAGCCATTATGGCAGTCTTCATTGCCGTAGCCCACAATGTGTGGATGATTTGGGGAGCCTCTCTGCTATTGGGAGCCTGCTCCGTAATTCCGCAGTTTTTCATACCTATAGCTGGACAATTTTCCGAGAAGGAGAATAAAAGCAGGAATATGGGCGTCGTTTTGTCGGGGCTGCTGACGGGCATACTTGCCTCGAGAGTGGTTAGCGGTTATGTAGGCGAATGGTTGGGCTGGCGCGAAATGTTTTTAATAGCGGCTCTTGTGATGGTGCTGTGCATGGCCATCACGCTCAAGATTATGCCACAGATAAAGAGCAACTATGTTGGCACATACGGGGGCTTGATGGTCAGCGTATTTAATATTGTGAAGAGTAATGGGCGCATACGTATTTATGCCGTGCGTGCCGCCTTCAGTTTTGGCAGCATGATGGCCATTTGGGCGTGCCTCGCCTTTCGGTTGGCACAGGCTCCGTTCTATTCTGGTAGCGAGATGGTTGGAACTTTAGGATTGTGCGGCATAGCCGGGGCTATAGCGGCAAGCGGTGTTGGCAAGCTTGTGAACCGCTTGGGCATAAGGAATATGAGCGTTTATGGAGCCTGCTTGCAGCTTGTGGCGTGGGCTACGGCCTATCTGTTTGGCGACACCTTCATGGGGCTTGTCGTAGCTATCATCTTGGTAGACATAGGCTTGCAATGTCTGCAACTAAGCAATCAAAGCGGCTGCATTCAGGAGATGCCTCAAGCTTCCAACAGGGCCAACACCATCTTTATGACAACATATTTTATAGGCGGCTCCTTTGGCACCTATTGTGCCGGATTGGCTTGGACACATCATGGATGGATTGGAGTGTGTGCGGTGGGAGCTATCTTGGCTGCAATCTCGCTCTGCATAACCTGTTTTAATGGGAAGAGAATTTAAAAATAATTGCATTTGGGAGAGAAAGAGTGATGAGGAGATAATCTGCCGTTTCGTTACCAGTTGGGCGACTATTAAATATGCCACCATTGCCCGAGCCATAAACCTAAGATTGTGGCTACGGGCAATATTTGAGTTTTTTTTGTTTGATAAATTTGTTGGCATTTTCTTTCATTCTTATTAGGATTTTTTCTTAAAAATCCACAACATTCCAATATTTATTGCTAACTTTGCAAACTGAAAATTGCAATTCGGATACTTATAAAGTATTCTACGTAGAGAAAACAAATTGTTTTAATAATTTTATGGATTTTATTTTATTAATCACAGTCATCTTGACGGCTGTTGTATTGGTGGTAGGTGCATACGTAGTTGCAAAGCTCGTAGGTCCTCGTTCGTACAACCCGGTTAAGGGTCAGCCTTTTGAGTGTGGTATTCCTACGCGTGGAACCTCTTGGATTCCAGTACACGTGGGCTACTACCTCTTTGCTATCCTTTTCCTGATGTTCGACATTGAGACACTCTTCCTCTACCCCTGGGCAGTGGTTGTCAAGCAGTTTGGAGCCATGGCGCTTGCGAGCGTAGGCTTCTTTATGCTGGTATTGGTATTTGGCCTTGCTTATGCATGGCGGAAAGGAGCATTGGAATGGAAGTAAGAAAACCTGTCATCAAGAGTATCCCTTACGATGAGTTCAAGGACAATGAGGGCCTTGAGAAAATCGTAGACGAACTCCATAAAGGAGGCGTCAACGTAGTGGTTGGCTCGCTCGACCAGGCTATCAACTGGGGCCGTTCCAACTCTTTGTGGTCATTAACATTCGGTACTTCGTGCTGCGGTATTGAGTTCATGGCAGTGGGCTGCGCCCGCTACGACTTCTCACGCTTCGGCTTCGAGGTAACACGTAACTCTCCACGTCAGGCCGACCTTATCATGTGTGCCGGTACCATCACCAACAAGATGGCTCCTGTCTTCAAGCGTCTCTACGACGAGATGGCTGAGCCTAAGTATGTTGTAGCTGTGGGCGGTTGCGCCATCTCGGGCGGTCCGTTCAAGAACTCGTACAATGTAGTGCGTGGTATCTCGGAGATTGTTCCGGTAGACGTTTACGTTCCGGGCTGTCCTCCACGTCCAGAGGCTATCCTCTATGGCATGATGCAGCTTCAGCGTAAGGTGAAGGTAGAGAAGTTCTTCGGTGGTGCTAACCACAAGATGAACAGCGAGGAGAAGGAACTCTCAATGTCGAAGGGTGGTCTGCACGGACTCAGCAACGAGGCTCTCGCAAGCGAGAAGAATCGCGAGACCATCGTAGTGAACAACGTTCCCGAGGACTTCGACGCTAAGAAAGGTCTAACTGATTAATATAATAAGGTATAAGATATGAAACTTGAAAACATTGAACTCTCATTTGACAATTTCGCAAGTGAGATGTCGAAGCTGAAGAACCAGAAACATTTCGACTACCTTGTTACCATCATCGGCGAGGACTTCGGCGAGGAAGGCTACGGATGTATCTACATCCTTGAGAATACCGACAACAACGAGCGCTGCTCTGTAAAGACCATCGCCAAGAAGGTAGACGGCAGCGACGTTATCCCTACTGTCATCAATCTGTGGAAGTCGGCTGAGTTGCTTGAGCGCGAGGTGTTCGACTTCGTGGGCATCAAGTTCCTTGGTCATCCCGATATGCGCCGTCTCTTCCTGCGCACCGACTTCAACGGCTATCCTTTGCGCAAGGACTTCGACATGAGTCCCGAGGCAAACCAGTTCCCGTTGACCGATGAGCCGGAGAGCGACTACACTGTAGAATACTCGCTCAACGCTGACGGCCACCTCGTTGCTACCAAGAAGCGTCTGTTCGACGACGAGGACTTCGTAGTGAACATCGGTCCTAACCACCCGTCAACTCACGGTGTGCTCCGCTTGCAGACTGTGCTCGACGGCGAGAAGGTGAAGCGCATCTATCCTCACCTCGGATATATCCACCGTGGTATTGAGAAGATGTGGGAGGGCATGACCTATCCGCAGACTCTCGCCTTGACCGACCGCTTGAACTATCTCTCGGCTATGATGCACCGCCACGCTCTTGTTGGCGTGATAGAGGAGGGTATGGGTATTGAACTCAGCGACCGCATCCACTATATCCGTACCATCATGGACGAGTTGCAGCGTATCGACTCGCACTTGCTCTACCTCGGCTGTACAGCTCAGGACTTGGGCGCCTTGACAGCATTCCTCTACTGCATGCGCGACCGTGAGCACGTATTGAACGTGATGGAGGAGACTACAGGCGGACGCCTTATCCAGAACTACTACCGCATCGGCGGACTCCAGGCCGACATCGACCCGAAGTTTGTAGAGAACACAAAGAAGCTCTGCAAGTATCTGCGTCCGATGATTCAGGAGTATCTCGACGTATTTGGCGACAACGTTATCACTCACAATCGTCTTGTAGGCGTTGGACCTATGGGTCTTGAGGATTGTATCAACTACGGCGTGACAGGTCCTGCCGGACGTGCAGCCGGATGGAAGAACGATACTCGTAAGCGTCATCCGTACGACCTCTACGACAAGGTAGAGTGGGAGGAGATAACAATGACCGGTTGCGACTCAATGGATCGTTACTACTGCCACATCAAGGAGCTTTATCAGAGCCTTAACATCATCGAACAGCTCATCGACAATATCCCGGAGGGCGACTTCTACATCAAGCAGAAGCCTATCATCAAGGTGCCCGAGGGACAGTGGTACTTCTCAGTTGAGGGTGCCAGCGGTGAGTTTGGCGTTTATCTCGACTCTAAGGGCGACAAGAGTCCTTACCGTATGAAGATGCGTCCGATGGGCTTGACCCTTACCGGTGCTCTCGATCCGATGCTTCGTGGACAGAAGATTGCCGACTTGATTACAACAGGTGCTGCTATCGACTTCGTTATTCCGGACATCGACAGATAAAAGGAATGTTGAATTTTGAATGTTGAATGTTGAATTGTCGGCTTCGCCGATTAGGAGTTAAGAATTTAGAATTGATAGGGTAAATCGCAATTCAATAATTCAAAACTCACAACTCATAATTCAAAATTGCGGCTTGCCGCAACAATTCAAAATTCAAAACTCAAAAATCAAAATTTAAACAAAATGTTTGACTTTAGTATAGTAACAAACTGGTTCCACAATCTCCTCGCAGTAACCTGCGGCCTCGGAGATTTCTGGACAATACTGATCGAGTGCATCCTGGTTGGTGTCTGCATTCTCGCAGGTTATGCCATCCTTGCAATCATCTTGATCTTCATGGAGCGTAAGGTCTGCGCCTACTTCCAGTGCCGTCTTGGCCCGATGCGTGTAGGTCCTTGGGGCGTGTTCCAGGTGTTTGCCGACGTGCTGAAGATGCTCATCAAGGAGATCTTCTCAGTCGACGGCGCCGACAAGGTGCTCTACTATGTTGCTCCGTTCCTCGTGATTATCGCTTCTGTAGGCACATTCTCGTTCCTGCCTTGGAACAATGGTGCCGAGGTGCTCGACTTCAATGTTGGCGTATTCCTCATGTCGGCTATTTCAAGCATCGGCATCGTAGGTATCTTTATGGCAGGTTGGGGTTCTAACAACAAGTACTCAGTAGTTTCGGCTATGCGTGGTGCCGTGCAGCTCATCTCTTACGAAATGTCACTTGCACTTTGCCTTATCACAGCCGTTGTCTTGACAGGTACAATGCGGGTTAGCGGTATCGTTGAGGCTCAGACCGGTGCTTTCGGCTGGCTCATCTTCAAGGGACACATCCCGGCTATCATCGCCTTCCTCGTGTTCCTCGTAGCAGGTAATGCCGAGGCTAACCGTGGCCCGTTCGACTTGGCTGAGGCTGAGTCGGAGCTTACAGCCGGTTATCATACCGAGTATTCGGGTATGGGATTCGGCTTCTACTATCTCGCCGAGTACCTCAACCTCTTCGTAGTTTCAGGCATCGCCACAACAGTATTCCTTGGCGGTTGGGCTCCGTTCAACATCGGCGTAGAGGCCGTTGACGGCATTCTCAACTTCATCCCTGGTATCGTTTGGTTCCTTGGCAAGACATTCGCTGTTGTATGGCTGCTCATGTGGGTACGCTGGACATTCCCACGTCTGCGTATCGACCAGATACTGAAGCTCGAGTGGAAATACCTCATGCCTTTGTGTCTCATCAACTTGATTCTCATGACAGTAGTTGTGGCATTCGGTTGGCACTTTTAATTAGAAGTTAAGGAGTAAAGAAGTTAAGGAGTTAAGCCAAATGTACTGATTGATATGGAAAAAAGGTTATGGCTTAACTACAAGTGACCAAAGGGAACGATAACTTCTCACTTCTGAATTCTTAATAATAATAAACAATGGAAGAAAACAAAAAATCATATTTCGGAGAAATCGGAGCTGCTGTGAAGACTCTCGCTGTAGGTATGAAGACCACCTGGAAGGAGTACTTCACACCGAAGAGCACTGAGCAGTATCCCGAGAACCGCAAGACTACGCTTCACATTGCAGCCCGTCACCGCGGACGCCTTGTGATGAACCGCGACGAGAACGGAGCGGTTAAGTGTACTGCTTGTACACTTTGCGAGAAGGCTTGCCCGAACGGCACCATCAAGATTGTATCGCAGATGGTGGAGAACCCGGAGACCGGCAAGAAGAAAAAGCAGCTTGTCGACTACCAGTACGACCTTGGCGACTGCATGTTCTGCGAGCTTTGTGTCAATGCTTGTAACTTCGGTGCCATCAAGTTTGTCAACGATTTCGAGAACTCTGTGTTCGACCGCGAGGCACTCGTGCTTCACCTCGACAAGGAGGACTATAAGGGCGGTTCGCTGCCTAACATCATCGACGGCGGCGCCGACTTCGAGATCGGAACATTTAACACTAAAACCAAATAAGGAGTAAGAAAACAATGGCAAGTTTAGTAATGTTTTGCATCTTGGCAGTGGTCATCCTTGGCTCGGCTGTCATGTGCGTGATGACAAAGCGCATCATGCGTTCTATCACATTCCTGCTTTTCGTGCTCCTTGGAGTGGCAGGTCTCTACTTCCTGCTCGACTACACCTATCTTGGTGCTGCCCAGATCAGCGTTTACGCCGGTGGTATGGTGATGATGTATATCTTCGCCGTGCAGCTCGTAAGCAAGCGCACTCTTCAGGGATTGGTTGAGCACGTTAAGGGTAGCCGCGCTCTCTCAGGTGCATTGCTCTGCATCGTAGGTTTGCTTACCGTAGCTGGCATCCAGCTCAAGAACGGCTTCCTGACTCTCGCTGTTGAGGGCGAGGAGGTTCCGATGCAGACCATCGGTGAGGCTCTCCTCGGTTCGGAGAAGTATCAGTATGTATTGCCCTTCGAGTTCATCTCAGTATTCTTGCTGGCATGTATCATAGGTGCAATTGTTGTAGCACGTAAAGAAAAGGAGGACAAGTAATTATGATACCAGTAGAATGTTATTTCGTGCTTAGCGCACTTCTGTTCTTCATCGGCGTGTTCGGTTTCATCACCCGCCGCAACCTGATAGCAATGCTCGTCTCTATAGAGCTCGTGCTCAACGCTGTCGACTTGAACTTTGCGGCATTCAACCGTCTGCTCTTCCCGGGCGAGTTTGAGGGATTCTTCATGACCCTCTTCTCTATCGGTGTGAGCGCTGCCGAGAGTGCCGTAGCTATCGCGATTATTATCAACGTTTACCGCAATTTCCACAGCGATCAGGTGAACAGTATTGAAAACATGAAATATTAATTTTAGATTATGGATTTTACATATTCAATATGGATTCTTCTGTTGCCGCTGATCAGCTTCCTGGTTATCGGTCTGCCAGAATTCGTGAATAAGAAGTATGCCTGGTCGCACAAGGTAGCCGGACTCATCGGTACCAGTTCGCTCGGACTGGTGACAGTGTTGAGCTACTTCACAGCGTTCAAGTATTTCTCAGCCGACCGTCTTGCCGACGGCACCTTCGCAACCTTCGTTCCGTACAACGTGACATGGTTGCCACTGGGTCATCTGCACTTCGATCTCGGCATCCTGCTCGACCCTATCTCAGTGATGATGCTCATCGTCATATCTACGGTCAGCCTCATGGTTCACATCTACTCATTCGGCTACATGCACGGTGAGAAGGGATTCCAGCGCTACTACGCTTTCCTCTCGCTCTTCACTATGTCAATGCTCGGACTGGTGCTCGCCACCAACATTTTCCAGATGTATATGTTCTGGGAGCTTGTGGGCGTTAGCTCTTACCTCCTCATTGGCTTCTACTACACTCTGAAGGCTGCCGTACATGCTTCGAAGAAGGCGTTTATCGTGACCCGTTTTGCCGATATGTTCTTCCTTATCGGTATTCTCATCTTCGGTTACTACACTGGAAGCTACAACTTCTCGTTCACCGGTACTGAGATTGCTTACGGTTCATGCGCTACAGCCTTTACCGTTGCCGACAACGCTCGCGCTCTTGCTGCTGGCGGTATGATTCTGCCTACAGCTCTTGTGCTGATGTTCATCGGTGGTGCTGGTAAGTCGGCTATGTTCCCGTTGCACATCTGGTTGCCAGATGCTATGGAGGGTCCTACTCCAGTATCTGCACTTATCCACGCTGCCACCATGGTGGTTGCTGGTGTGTTCCAGATTGCACGTCTCTTCCCGGTATGGATTGAGTACGCTCCTCAGGCTCTTGAGGTAGTAGTGATTGTAGGTGCTTTCACCGCTTTCTATGCTGCTGCTGTAGCTTGTGCACAGAGCGACATCAAGCGTGTGCTTGCCTTCTCTACAATCTCACAGATTGCATTTATGATGGTAGCCCTCGGTGTATGTCTGCCTGGTCATCACGGTGCCGTTCTTGACAACCACGCTCAGCTTGGTTACATGGCATCAATGTTCCACTTGTTCACACACGCTATGTTCAAGGCTTGTCTGTTCCTCGGAGCAGGTTGCATCATCCACGCTGTTCACTCTAACGAGATGTCGGCAATGGGTGGATTGCGCAAGTATATGCCTATCACTCACGCTACATTCCTTATCTCTTGTCTCGCCATCGCTGGTATTCCATTCTTCTCGGGCTTCAGCTCTAAGGATGAGATTATCACCGCTTGCTTCGAGTATTCTCCTGTATGCGGTTGGTGGATGACAGGTGTTGCCGCCATGACAGCATTCTATATGTTCCGTCTTTACTACGGCATCTTCTGGGGTACAGAGAACAAGGAACTCCACGCTCATCACACTCCGCACGAGGCTCCTGCTACAATGACATTCCCGCTCATCTTCTTGAGCATCATCACTGTAGGTGTAGGTGTATTCACCACACTTGGAGGTTTCTGCGACTGGAGCTGGGCAAGCTTCGGCTCAATCGTGAGCGCAGCAGGCACAGCCTACACAGTTCACTTCGACCCGCAGGTTGCAGCCACATCAACCGTGATTGCAATCCTCTCTATCGCCCTCGCCACCTATATATATAAAGGTGAGAAGCAGCCTATCGCCGACAAGATGTACGCTACATTCCCGCGTCTGCATCGTTGGGCTTACAAGCGCTTCTACATGGATGAGGTTTATCAGTACGTCACACACAAGATTCTGTTCCGCTACGTAAGCCGCACGGCACAGTGGATTGACGAGAAGATCATCAACGGTCTTATCGACTTCTCTGCTTGGGGTGCCAACGAGGCTGGCGAAACCATCCGTCCTTGGCAGAGCGGCGACGTTCGCCAGTATGCAGTATGGTTCCTCACAGGTACGGTAGCTTTAACATTGTTATTACTTTGCTTATAATTAAAATATGAATATATTAAGTTTATTCGTAGTAATCCCTGTCTTGATGTTGCTCGGTCTTTGGATCGCACGCAATGTCAATCAGGTGCGTGGTGTGATGGTTGCCGGTTCATCCTGCCTCTTGGCACTGAGCGTATGGCTCACACTCCACTTCATCGGCGAGCGCGCAGCAGGCAACACCGAGGAGATGATTCTCCGCGCCACTACGGAATGGTTCCCTTCGCTCCACATCAACTATGAGGTGGGTGTTGACGGCATCTCCGTTGTGATGCTTCTGCTTTCGAGCATCATCGTGTTCACAGGTACCTTCGCTTCATGGAAGCTTAAGCCGCTTACCAAGGAGTTCTTCATGTGGTTCACATTGCTCTCAACAGGTGTTTACGGTTTCTTCATCTCGATCGACCTCTTCACCATGTTCATGTTCTATGAGGTAGCTCTCATCCCTATGTACCTCTTGATTGGCTACTGGGGTTCAGGTCGCAAGGAGTATGCAGCCATGAAGCTGACATTGATGCTTATGGGTGGTTCAGCCCTCATCATCCTCGGCTTGGTAGGTATCTACTTCTTCAACGGTGCCTCTACAATGAGCATCCTTGAGATTGCCCACAACAACCACATCCCTGCAGCCGTTCAGAACGTGTTGTTCCCGTTTGTGTTCATCGGTTTCGGTGTACTTGGTGCTCTGTTCCCGTTCCACACATGGTCACCAATCGGTCACGGTTGTGCCCCTACATCTGTGTCAATGCTTCACGCTGGTGTGCTTATGAAGCTTGGTGGTTACGGTTGCTTCCGTATCGCCATGTTCCTCCTGCCACAGGCTGCTCATGATTTGGCTTGGATATTCCTTATCCTCACCACTATCTCAGTAGTTTACGGTGCATTCTCGGCTTGCGTTCAGACCGACTTGAAGTTCATCAATGCTTACTCTTCAGTTTCACACTGTGGTCTGGTGCTCTTCGCTCTGTTGATGATGACACGCGTGTCTTGCACAGGTGCTATCCTTCAGATGCTCTCTCACGGTTTGATGACAGCTCTCTTCTTTGCCCTCATCGGTATGATTTACGGTCGTACACATACACGTGACATCCGCGAGCTTGGCGGTTTGATGAAGATTATGCCGTTCCTCTCAGTAGGTTATGTGATTGCCGGTCTTGCCAACCTCGGTCTTCCGGGCTTCTCTGGCTTTATCGCTGAGATGACAATCTTCAACGGTTCGTTCGAGAATGCCGATACATTCCACCGTTGCTGCACCATCATCGCCATCACATCAATCGTTGTGACAGCTGTGTACATCCTCCGTACTGTAGGTTTCATCCTCTTCGAGAAGGTGAAGAATCCGCACTTCGAGGAACTCACCGACGCTACATGGGACGAGCGTTTCGCTGTATGCTGCCTCATCTTCTGTGTTGCCGGTCTTGGTTCGGCTCCATTGTGGGCAAGCCACGTCATCAACAATGCAGTAGCTCCTATCCTTAGCGTAATTCCAACACTTTAATAACCGTTCAGCAGTAAAAAATGGATTATAGTCAGTTTTTTAATATGATACCCGAGGCTGGCCTCATGGCAATCCTCGTGATAGTATTCCTCGCCGACCTCTTCTTGAAGGGCGAGAAGAAACACGCTACATTGAGCATGCTGACATGTGCTTTGTTGGTAGCTCAGGTGGTATTATGCTTCAATGCCCAGCCTGCAGAGGCATTTGCAGGACTCTATACAGCCACAGCAGCTGCTCAGGTGATGAAGGTCATCCTTACAGCCGGAGCGTACATTGTTGTTGTTATGGCTCAGTCATGGATTGAGCGTGAGGATGTGCTGCGCAAGGAGGGTGAGTTCTACGAGCTCATCATCTCTACATTGCTCGGTATGTACATGATGATTTCATCAGGACATTTCCTCATGTTCTTCCTCGGTCTGGAAATGGCTTCTGTACCTATGGCTTGCCTCGTGGCTTTCGACAAGTATAAGAAGATTTCGGCTGAGGGCGCTGCCAAGTTCATCCTCACCGCTACATTCTCAAGCGGCGTTATGCTCTATGGCATCTCGTTCCTCTATGGTGCTTGTGGCACACTCTACTTCGACGATATGGCTGCCAAGATTAGCGCAACACCTTTGACAATAATGGGTCTTGTGTTCTTCTTCAGTGGACTCGGCTTCAAGATTTCGCTTGTGCCTTTCCACTTCTGGACAGCTGATACATATCAGGGTGCTCCTACAGCCGTGACAGGTTATCTGAGCGTTGTCTCTAAGGGTGCTGCTGCCTTCGCCTTGATGACAATCCTGCTGAAGGTGTTCGGTCCGATGGTTGAATACTACGAGACTCTGATGTATATTGTCATCGTTCTCACCATCACCATCGCCAACCTCTTCGCACTTCGTCAGACAGAGCTTAAGCGATTCATGGCATTCAGCTCTATCTCACAGGCAGGTTACATCATGCTTGCAGCTGTAGGCAACGAGACAATGGGCCTCACAGCCTTGATGTACTACGTGCTTATCTACGTGGCAGCCAATATGGCTGTGTTCACAGTCATCAACGTTGTTGAGACACGTGGCAAGGGCAACACAGAGATGTCGGTATTCGATGGTTTCTACACCACCAACCCGAAACTCTCGTTCCTCCTCACACTCGCTCTATTCTCATTGGCAGGTATTCCTCCATTCGCTGGTATGTTCTGTAAGTTCTTCGTGTTCATGGCAGCAGCCCAGCAGGGCACTAATATCGCCTATGCAGTAGTATTCCTGGCATTGGTCAACACCGTACCGTCACTCTACTACTACTTGAAGATTGTGAAGTGCATGTACATCAACAAGACAGATACTCCAATCGCTACATTCAAGAGCGATGGCGCTACACGCACAGCTCTCGCCCTCTGCACAGCAGGTGTACTCCTCTTCGGTGTATGCAGCTGCGTTTACGGATGGCTGGTAGCTGCTACATCTGCGATGTAGAATGTTGAATTATGAGTTTTGAATGTTGAATTGTCGGCTAAGCCGATTAGGAATTGTTCAA
>URDM01000075.1 GCA_900546575.1 uncultured Prevotella sp. | reverse complement strand
GAAATCTTCTGGAAAGTAATAGCCTCCGGTGCTTCCGGTGAGCAGATTGTATCTCCGATGTGGATATCTGCGATACCTGAGATTGCTACAATCGAACCGATGTTAGCCTCGGCTACATCTACCTTGTTGAGTCCGTCAAACTCGTAAAGTTTGCTGATACGGACCTTCTCAAGCTTGTCAGGGTCGTGGTGGTTTACAACGACAGCCTCCTGATTGACCTTGATTTTACCGTTATCCACTTTACCGATTCCGATACGTCCTACATACTCGTTGTAGTCGATTGTACTGATAAGAATCTGTGTGTTGGCATCAGGATCACCTGTTGGAGCAGGGATGTAGTTTACGATAGTCTCGAAGAGAGGAGTCATATCCTTTCTCTCGTCGTTCAAGTCCTTCATGGCATAGCCGTCTCTGGCTGATGCAAAAACGAATGGGCAGTCAAGCTGCTCCTCAGAAGCATCGAGATCCATGAAGAGCTCTAATACCTCATCGATGACCTCATTAGGACGTGCCTCCGGACGGTCAATCTTGTTGACGCAGACAATGATAGGCAGCTTGAGTGCAAGAGCCTTCATAACTACGAACTTGGTCTGTGGCATAACACCCTCAAAGGCATCAACCACGAGGATAACTCCGTTTACCATCTTAAGAACACGCTCTACCTCACCGCCGAAGTCAGCATGACCCGGAGTGTCGATGATGTTGATTTTGATGTCCTTATACTGAATAGCTGTGTTTTTGGAGAGGATTGTGATACCTCTTTCACGCTCGATGTCGTTTGAATCCATTACTCGATCCTGAACTTCCTGATTGTCACGGAACACACCGCTTTGCTTAAGAAGCTCATCTACAAGTGTTGTTTTACCATGATCAACGTGGGCAATAATTGCTATATTACGAATATCGTCTCTTGTTGTTTTCATATTTTCCTTCTTTCTTTAATAAATAAAGCTAAGTTTGCAACTAACTTATTCTATCATAATTTTTCCAATGTGCAAGTTTTCATTGAAAGTTTTTATAAAATTAAGTGAAATGTTATTGGATTTGTCGACATTATTTGAGAAAATATACTTTGTGGAAATGTTAAAAATAGCTGGAAAAACATTTTACAAAAGGAAGGGAGACAAAAATTCATGGCAGATAAAATGTTTGAAAACAACCAGGTGTCGATCGTGGGGGAGATTGTATCGGATTTCCGGTTCAGCCACGAAGTGTACGGAGAGGGATTTTATATGGTCGACGTGGCAGTCAACCGTCTCATGTCGTGGATCCGCCGTTGCAAACCCCTCCACGATGCTCTCCTCGACCAAGGCTATCGGAAGACAACCAAGTGGCTCTCGCCACGCGAAGTAAAGCTCATAACGGAATATCTCGGAGAACCGTAGCGGCGAAGGCGCAGTTTGAGTTTTGAGTTTTGAATTTTGAGTTTTGAATTGGTGCGCTACGCGCATTAGGAATTGTTCAATTTTGAATTGACAGAATCCCAACAAGTTAACACTCAACATTAAACATTGCCGAAGGCTTCAATTCGTGACTGAAAGAATAATTCGTGGTAAAATTTATGGTCAATTCACGATAATTCGTGACTAAGAAAAGCGTGTAACCTTCCAATAAGAAGACTACACGCTTTATTCAATATTATCAGTATATCTACCAAAGTGCTACTTTACCGAACTTGCCCATATCGAAAGTGGCATTAATGCCCATAGCCTTGAATGCTCTTGCGATGGTGGTTAGTGAAAGGTTGCGTCCCTTTTCAATCCGACAGACTTGTGCACGTTTCACTCCCATAAGTTCGCCAAGTTGCTCTTGTGTGAGTTCTTTTGCCTGACGTGCTTTCCTTATGCTTTCGCCTATAAGAAAGGACTTCATTTCGTTCTCGTATTCATCACGGAGTGGTTTGCCCTTCTGTCCTAATGCTCGGTTTAGTGATTCTTCAAAAGTGTACGTTTTCATATCTCTAAAATTTAATTGTTGTTTTCTTGAAAATATTGCATTCTTATGTCTTCTGCCCTCTTTATCTCTTTGCGTGGTGTCTTTTGCGTCTTCTTGATGATGCCGTGAGTGGCAACGACCAATTTATTGTTGCTATCATCCCAAAAGGCAAACAGACGATAAGCGGTTTTGTTGTATAACGTACGGAATTCCCATATATTAGAGTTTTCTAATTTCTTGAAAATCTCCTTGTCTATACAATACCTGCTCTTGCCCATATTGTAGTATATCTTCTTTCGGGCATCTGGCGGAACACTTTCTATAAAAATCTGCGCTTCCTCCAATACTTTAATGTCAAAAAGAGGTTTTTCTTCCATTTTTTCATATTTTTGTTTCTGATAGTGCAAAGGTAAGAAATATTTTTCTTGCTTGTTTACATCTAAGTAAACAATTATCAAAATTTATCATTTTTCGAAGAAAAAACTCACCAACGTACGCTAACGTATGATTGCCATCCGCAAATGTCGTAACTTTGCAATATAAACAAAAGGACTCGTCGGCCGAACGCATCCCGAACGCATCTCGAAGTCATATCAATAACTTTAATAATCAAAATACCATGAAAAACTCAAACAAAGAAACACTCAAGACCGTGCTCCAGTTTATCGTGAGCGTAATCACCGCACTCCTCGCCACCCTCGGCGTACAGAGCTGCGTCTGCATTTAGAATGTGGAATGTGGAGTGTTGAATGTTGAGTGTTGAATTGGTGCGCTACGCGCATTAGGAATTGTTCAATGTTGAATTGACAGTTTTCCCGACAATCCAACACTTAACATTTAACATTGCCAAAGGCTTCAATTCGTGACTAAACACCACGCAGTCTTTTTGTCGTGAATTACCACGAATTATTCATGAATTCAGATAACGCACGCAACATTCGAGATTAGTGAAATTACCTTTATAAAATTTGTTTATCCCTATTGGCTTATAATTCGGTATTTTTATCTAAATTTGCAGATGCAGATATGAAATAAAATCGTGCTAATATGGACAAGAGAATTACAGAGCAACCATCGCCCTACGACCACCTGGAACAGATGAGCGTGGAACAGATAACTGCCAATATCAACCGCGAGAACATGTCGGTGCCCATGGCTGTGGACAAGGCGCTGCCTGCCATCAACCGACTGATTGATGCCGTGGAACACAAGCTGCGCTGCGGCGGCCGACTGTTTTATGTGGGATGCGGCACGGGCGGACGACTCGCCACTCTCGACACCATTGAGGTGCAGAACACCTACGGCATCGACGGACGACAAATCCAAGCCATTTTCCCTGGCGGCATAGAGTGTCTGACGCAGACGCGAGAGTCGCGCGAGGACGACACCGACGACAGCTGGACGCAGCTCACGGCAAGGGGAGTCTGTCAGGAGGACATCGTGGTGGGCATCTCGGCAAGCGGCACCACACCATTTGTGCTGGCTGCGCTGCGACACGCACGTGCCGAGGGCATTGCCACAGGATGTATCGTGAACAACCCCAACTCGCCCATTGCCGCACAAGCCGACTATCGGGTGGAGGTGCTGACGGGTCCGGAATTCGTAACGGGCAGTACACGCATGAAGGCGGGCACTTCGCAGAAGCTCATATTCGACATGATAAGCACTACGGTGCAGATACGACTGGGACGCGTGGAAGGCAACAAGATGGTGAACGCCAAACTCATCAACCATAAACTCATCGACCGTGCCGTGAGAATATTCATGGAACGCAACCCGCAATTCACCGACTACGACGAGGTGAGGGCATTGATAATGAAGGCCGGGAGCGTTAAGAATTTGGAATTACGAATTAGGAATTAGGAATTGGTCGCCTACGGCAATTAAGAATTATTCAATTTGGAATTCATTGACAATTCGTGACTATAAAAAAAGGTCACGAATGTCCACGAATTAATCACGAATTATGAAGCATATAATGTCGCAGTATAAATTCATGGTTAATTCATGATAATTCGTGACTATAGCACACCCAACACAACTAAATTCATGGTCAATTCATGATAATTCGTGACTATAGCACACCCAACATTCGTGGGATTAGTGGAATTCGTGGTGAAATTTATGGACAATTCGTGATAATTCATGACAATAAAATCAAAACTCAAAATTCAAAATATGAACATTGCCATTATCGGTGGCGGAGCGGCGGGCTACTTTGCTGCAATCGAAGCAAAACGCAACTGCCCTTCTGCCGACATCACAATCTTCGAGAAGGCGCCCAAGATGCTCGCCAAGGTGGAAATCACGGGCGGCGGACGCTGCAACCTTACCAATTCTTTTCGCCTGATAAGCGACGTGAAGCATGCCTATCCGCGCGGACACAAACTGATGAAGAGGCTGTTCAAGCGGTTTGACCACCGCAGCGCCTACGAATGGTTTGAACGCGAGGGTGTGGGACTTACCACGCAGGAGGACGAGTGCGTGTTTCCGCAATCGCAGGACTCGCACAGCATCATCGACTGTCTCATGGGGCTTGCCACAAGGCTGGGCGTAAAGCAGAAGACACGCCACTGCCTCGACAGTATCGCCCGCAACGACGACGGGACGCTGCACCTGTGCTTTGCCAACGGTATGGAGCGCGACTTCGACCGCGTAGCAATCACTACGGGAGGCAGTCCGAAGGGCGAAGGGCTGAAGATGCACGCCATGCTGGGCCACGAGATTGAACAACCCGTGCCGTCGCTCTTCACGTTCAACATCAAGGACCGCAACTTCCTTGAACTGATGGGAACGGTGGTGGAGCCTGTGATAGCTTCGATACCAGGTACGAAGATGCGTGCCGAGGGACCGCTGCTCATCACCCACTGGGGAATGAGCGGTCCGGCTGCGCTGAAGCTGTCGTCGCACGCTGCACGCCATCTGAACGAGCGGCAGTATCAGTCGCCTGTAGCTATCAACTGGACGGGCGAGAGCCGACGCTCGGTGGCTGAGGAGGAAATTGGAGGCATTGCTGCCTGCAACCCGCAGAAACAACTGGCTACGGTAAGGCCATTCAACATCCCTACCCGACTGTGGCACTACATTATACGTCGCACGGGACACTCGCTTGAGCATCGATGGGGCGAACTGGGCAAGAAGAGCCTCAACCGCATCATAGAGACGCTAACCAACGACATCTACCAGATTGAGGGACGTGGCAAGGCACGCGACGAATTCGTGACGTGCGGCGGCGTTTCGCTGGCGTCTATCGACCTGCATACGCTCGAAAGCAAGGTGTGCAAGGGACTGTTCTTCGCAGGCGAAGTGCTCGACGTGGATGCCATAACTGGCGGATTCAACCTGCAAGCGGCGTGGACAATGGGACACGTCGTGGGAAAACACATTGTGGAGTGTTGAATGTTGAGTGTGGAGTGTGGAATGTGGAGTGTGGAATTGGTCGCCTGCGGCGATTAGGAATTGTTCAATTTTGAATTCTTCATTCAACGAAGTAATATAATAGTTCCTTTTGTCTGCTGCTCAGGGTATGGCGAGGACGCCATACCCTCCTACAGCTTGATTCGTTTCCCACAAATTAAACATTAAACATTAATAATTTAACATTTAGCTATGCATACCACTCCCCTCCCTGCGGGGGAGGGGCTGGGGGTAGGGCTTCTACAGATTATAAAACTCCGTAAACACCTTTACGCAATACCCATGGTCGCGCACGCTGCCTGTCTCGCGGCAGCTGTGCATGGCGAGGATGGCATTGCCCATATCGACACCACGCAAGGGTATTGACGAGGCGAGGATGTTGCCGAGGGTGCTGCCGCCTGCTACGTCGCTATGGTTGACGAAGCGCTGGCACGGTACGCCTGCCTTGGCGCATATTCCGGCAAAGACGGCTGCCGAGGCTGCATCGGAAGCATACTTCTGGGCTGCGTTGAACTTGATGACCGGTCCGCCGCCAAGCATAGGATGATTGGTTGGGTCGTACTTCTCGGGATAGTTGGGATGCCATGCGTGAGCGTTGTCTGCCGAAATCATGAAGGCACGCTCCACGGCCTGATAGTAGGCTTCCTCGGTGCCACTCTGTGCCAAGGCTATGCGACGCAGCATGTACGAAAGGAAGGGGCTGCCTGCTCCCTGCTTGGTCTGCGAGCCGGTCTCCTCGTTGTCGAAGATGCCGAGCACCTGTGTGGTGTCGCTGTCGGCAGCGGCAAGGATGGCTTCAAGTCCGGCAAAGCACATCGAAAGGTCGTCGAGACGTCCGGATGAGACAAACTCGTTGTGAACGCCGAAGGTGCATGCTGGCGCTGTGTCGGCAAGATAGAGGTCGAAGTCGAGAATGTCCTCACGGCTTACGGGGCGCTGCTTGCCCAGCTCTTCAAGAATGACGTTGAGGAGCAGATTGCCGGCTTCGAGCTGGCTTGTAATCTGCCCCAAGAGCGGCAACACATCCTTCTGACGGCTGAGCTTAACGCCATCGTTGACCTGACGGTTGAAGTGGATGGCGAGGTTGCTGATCTGCAGCAGCGGTCGCTTGATGTGGAGCAACATCGTGTCGGGACGCATCACGTCCTGGCTGCGCACGATGACACGTCCGGCAAGTGTGAGCGGACGGTCGAACCATGTAGACATTATCGGACCGCCATACACTTCGGTGTTGAGCTTGACGAGTCCGCCCTCGCATAGCATCTCAGCGTTGGGCTTGATGCGGAACGTGGGCGAGTCGCTATGGGCACATATCATGTGGAATCCTGCTTCGGCAAGCGGCTTGCGACCTATGCGGAAGGCGTAGATTGAGGAGTCGTTCTTGGTGACGAAGAATCGGTCGCCGGCATTGACTGTGCCGAGCGGCTGGCATGGGTCGAGACGACGGAATCCGCCTGCCTCAAGCATGTCAGCTATGTTTTTGACTGCCAGGAAATTGACTGGCGAAGCATCGAGAAATGATAAAAGTCGATTGATCATTTTTTTAATTTGTCGATTAATAAATTGATAATAATTTTCTTTTATTGTCACGAATTATCATGAATTAACCATGAATCTAAGCTACAGAATTCGTGAGTAATTCGTGGACATTCGTGACTTTTCTTCAACACTACAGTCCTCTTGCCTTGAGCAGGCCTGAAGCATCAGGGCTCTGCATTCCGGTGAAGTCGGTGAACATCTGCATTTGGTCCTTGGTATTGCCACGGCTCAGAACCTTGTCGCGGAAAGCCTGTCCGACGGCGGGGTCGAGTGCTCCGTGCTTGGCGAAGTAGTCGGCAACGTTGACAGCGAGCACCTCAGTCCACAGATAGCTATAGTAGCCAGCTGCGTAGCCCCCACCCCACACGTGGTTGAAGTAAGAGGTAGAGTAGCGTGGAGGTATCTGTGTATTGAGCAGACCGATGTTGTGGAGCTGCTCCTTTTCGAATGCTCCTGCCATATAGGGCGAGGGCACTTCGTCGGCGCTGATCATGTGCCATGCGAGGTCGAGACATGTAGAGGCAAGATTCTCGCCAAGGGCGTAAGCTGTCTGGAAGTTGATGCTTTCGAGCATACGTGCCTTGAGATCGGCTGGCATCGGCTTGCCTGTCTCGGTATGGCGTGCGAAGTGGTCGAATATCTCGGGAATGCTTGCAAACGACTCGTTGAACTGCGACGGAAGCTCTACGAAGTCGCGTGCCACGGCTGTACCTGAGAGGGTGTTGTACTGGCAGTTGGAAAGGATGCCGTGGAGGGCGTGACCAAACTCATGGAACATGGTGCACACCTCGTCCCAAGTGATGAGCGACGGCTGACCTTCGGGAGCCTTGGCGTTGTTGCACACATTGTAGATGATGGGGAGCTGTCCGCGCTGGCGGCTCTGCTTGGCAAAGGCGCTCATCCATGCTCCGCCACGCTTGGTGGGACGACGGAAGAAGTCGCTGTAGAAAAGAGCAATGGGCTTGCCGTTCTTGTCAATCACCTCAAACACCTTCATGTCGGGATGATAAGTCGGGATGTCCTTGCGCTGCTTGAAGGTGAGGCCGTAGGCACGCTGGGCTGCGTAGAACACGCCGTTGATCTGCACGCTGTCAACATTGAAGTAGGGCTTTATCTCGTCGTCGGATATATTAAGCATCTCCTTCTTCATCTTGGCAGAATAGTAGAAGCGGTCGTAGGGCTGCAGACGGAAGTCGGGGCCCTCAAGCTTCTGGGCATACTGCTCGATAGCTCGTGTCTCGGCATCGGCCTTTGGCGAATAGTCCTTGATGAGCTGGCGCAGGAAGTTGTAGACGTTCTTGGGATTCTTAGCCATTGTGCGCTCGAGCGAGTAGTCGGCATAGGTGGCGTAGCCCATGAGTTTGCCCTTCTCGGCACGCAGCTTGGCAAGTTCGGTTACGATAGGGAAAGTGTTGTACTTAGGGTTGGTGGCATCGGCACGGTGGACGCTTGCCTCAAACACCTTGCGGCGCAGATCGCGATTCTGTAGACTGGCGAGGATGGGCTGCTGTGTGGTGTTGATGATGACGATGCAATAGGGCGACTTGCTGCCACGGCTCTCGGCATCCTTCTTGCACTGGGCAATGTCGGCATCGCTGAGTCCGGCAAGCTGCTCCTTGCTGTCTACCCATACTACGGCGTTGTTGGTGGCGGCGGGCAGGAGGTTGCCCCACTGCTGCTGCAACTCGGAGATGCGCGAATTGATCTGCTTCATGCGTTCCATCTTGTCGGCAGGAAGCAAAGCGCCCGAACGTACGAAGCTCTTGTAGACGACTTCGGTGAGGCGCTGGTCTTCGCCCTTAAGCTTGCTGTACTCATGGTCGTAGACGTACTTGATGCGCTCGAAAAGGCGCTGATTGAATGAAATCTCATTGTTGAGGTCGGTGAGCAGCGGCATCACCTTATCTTCGGTCTCGGCTATGACGGGGGTCTTGTGTGCGCTGGTGAGTCCGTCGAACACGTTGATGACGCGGTCGAGCATTATGCCGCTCTCCTCATAGGCGAGGATAGTGTTCTGGAATGTCGGCTTCTTCTTGTTGTCGACAATCTTCTGGATGTTCTCACGCTGATTCTTGATGGCTGCCAGGATTGCCGGCAGATAGTCGGTCTCCTGAATCTTGCTGAAGTCGGGCGCGCCAAATGGCAGGCTGCTCTTCTGCAAGAGAGGATTAGGACGATTGGTGCCCGAGCCTTGGGCGAACGATGTGGCTGGCATCTGCAGGAAGGCAGCTACCAAGCCAAAGGTTAGGACTGTGTTATTGAAATTCATACGTTTATTATTTGGGTTAGTTCTTTTATTTGTTTTTATCTATTTTATTTACTATTGAAATCCGACTAATAATTAAGAGGCATTACAAACCGACACCATCTCAACCTGTCACCATCTCAACCTTCTAAGCAATTCCCAGGAGTTCGATTTCGAAAATGAGTGTTGAGCCACCTGGTATTCCGGGTTGCGAGAATTTGCCGTAGCCCATTTCGGCAGGGATGTAGACCTCCCACTTGTCGCCCACGCACATCTGCTGCATGGCTACAATCCAGCCCTCAATGAGGTCGCACAGGCGCACAGCCAATGGTGCTCCACCACGGCTTGAATCAAACTTCTTGCCATTGATGGTGCGACCGGTGTAATGGGCGGTGACGATGCTGCGCGGCGTGGGATGTTTGCCGTCAGCGTTGCCCTCGGATAAAACCTTATAGTAAATGCCACGCGGAAGCGATTTTACGCCCTCTTCCTTAGCTTTCTCGGCAAGCCATTCGAGGTTTGCCTTTGCATATTCACGTTTGTTCATATCAATTATATACGTTGTATTTCATCATGAGACAAGCCAGTAACTTCGGAAATAAGTTCGACTGACATTCCCTTTTTAATCATTGATTTAGCAACTTCAATTATGCCTTCTGCACGACCCTCTGCACGACCTTCGGCACGACCTTCGGCAAATTTCTTTTTCTCAGCTGTTCGTATGGCGTTAACTATATCGCGATAAGCATTGACACTATCTTCATACAGTCTACGTTCTTGATTGTCAAACTTTGCAATCTCGGCTTGTTCAAAAAGACGAGTAAATACACGCTCCTGCAGGGCTGCCGGGCGCTGCATCAAGTTGGAGAGATTCTTCAGCACATACATCCACTTGTCGTACATACTTACAAGTTCCGTTTCCTTTTTGTCGAATTTAGGAATCTCTACATATATATATGTCAGTTTGTCATAGAACACCTCGTGCGTATCCACCTCTATCAATTTCACTTCATGGTGCCAGCGTTTCGCATTCTGAAGTCCCTCAGCAAAGTTGAAGTTCAGCAAGCCGATAGTATATACAGGATTGAGATGGAAGTCCCATTCGCCTCCACGCTGAGCCTGTTCACGGATAGGAAAGGTCGAATAATATATGGTGCGGTCCTTGAAGAATTCCTGATAGACATTCTGCATCTCAACAATAAACTTCTCGCCTCTGTCGTTCTCGCAATATACATCGAAGATGGCACGTCGGGCATCAGCACGGTCGCCAAGTTGCTCGGAATTAAGATACGTGACATCTTGAACATTCTGCTCGCCATGAAACATAGCGTTCAGAAAGCTGATAAGCAGTTCCTTGTTAAACTCTGATCCGAAGAGTCGCTTAAAGCCAAAATCTGTATGTGGATTAATGTATTTTTCTGTCATAAAGCTACATTTTTGATTTCATCAGCAAATATACGGTATTTTTATTGATTTACAAATAGAGAAGCCGAAAATAAGAATGTTTAGGCTTGGATATTTCATCTGTTAAGCATAACTTTGTAGCCATTTCAATACAAAATCGAATAAACGTCTAAATATAAAAACTGAAAAGCTTAAGATGAAATATTCCATATTAGATAAAAGCCACGACCCTATGGGTGCGGCTATAAGCGACTTCCACCGCTCGGGCAAGGCTGCCCGTCTGCGTGTGTTGTCGTCGATGTTTGAAGAGGACGAAATGCCTGTGGCGCATCTGTTCCGCCCGTTCAACAAGATGCCACGTCTGGAGCAGAAGGCTCTGGAAATGGCATGCGGACGTGTGCTCGACATCGGTGCAGGTGCCGGATGTCATGCGCTGGCTCTGCAGGAGCGTGGCATTGAGGTGAAGGCCATCGACATCTCGCCGCTGAGCTGCGAGGTGATGAGTGAGCGTGGAATTAAGGATGTGGAGTGCGTGAACCTGTTTGACCCGCAACTGCAGGGCAAATACGACACGCTGCTGCTACTGATGAACGGCACAGGCATTGCCGGCAAACTCGAGCGTCTGCCATCGCTGCTCAACCGTCTGAAGGAACTGCTGGCTGATGGCGGACAGATTCTGGTGGACTCGTCCGACCTGAAATACATATACGAGAACGAGGACGGGACGATGGATATCGACCTCAATGCGCCGTACTATGGCGAGGTGGACTACCAGATGCAATACAAAAACGTGAAGGGCGAACCCTTCGACTGGCTATACACCGACCCCGCACTGCTCGCCTCTATAAGCAAGCAATGCGGCTGGCAGTGTGAGATTGTGGCAGAGGGTGAGCACTACGACTACTTGGCAAGGCTTATTTAGTTTACAGTTAAGAGTTGAGAATTGAGAGTTATGATGTGCTTTAACATTAATGTTTAGCTTGGTAATCATAACTCTCAAATTTCAACTTTCAACTTTTTCTATGCACAACAGTTCCATTGGCCTGATGTGTGGCAAGCACCAGCACTTCGGCTATCTGCACGTGCTCGGGAGCGCTTGCTGCGTAGAACGCTACGTCGGCAATGTCGTCGCCTACGAGCGGCTTGATGCCCTTATATACATTGTCGGCACGCTCGTTATCGCCATGGAAACGGACGTTGGAGAAGTTGGTCTCAACGAGTCCGGGCTTCAGGTTGGTCACTCGTACACTTGTATGGGCAACGTCGATGCGCAGTCCGTCGGTAAGTGCTTTGACGGCAGCCTTTGTGGCACAGTAGACTCCGCCTCCGGCATAAGCTGCATCGCCAGCTACACTACCTATATTTATCACATGACCGTGGTTAAGGCTCACCATCTCGGGCACCACAAAGCGAGTCATGTTGAGCAATCCCTTGATGTTGGTGTCAATCATCTCGTCCCAGTCATGGAAGTCACCCTCGTATTCTGGCTCCAAACCACGTGCCAGTCCGGCGTTGTTGATGAGCACGTCGATGGGCTTGAAAGCATCGGGTATGCTTGCCACAGCATCGCACGTAGCCTCACGATTGCACACGTCGAAGGCGAGCGCGAGCACTTTCACCCCACCAGCCTCAAGTTCAGCCTTCAACGCCTGAAGCTTGTCGGCAGAACGGCCGGTAATGATAAGATTGTAGCCACCAACGGCAAAACGGCGTGCGCAAGCCATTCCTATTCCGCTTGTAGCACCAGTGATAAGAGCTGTCTTTCTTTTCATGTCTCAGATTTTTAAATTTAAAAACGGCGCCATGGTCATGACGCCGTCCATTCTTCTGCAAATATACTATTTTTAGAATTATAAAATACAGAATTATAAATAAAAAAATCTCCGCTTTCAGCTTTTATCAATCCATGAGGTCCTCACCCAAGTGTGTGGTCTGCTCACGCTCCATACGCTCCACTACCTCACGCGGCTTTGTGGCGTAGGTGATCATGCGGATAGAATCGTTGTAGCTGACGTATTTCCAAAGCCAGTTGAGCAACACCATCATCTTGTTCTTGACGCCGAGGATTGAGCGCAGGTGAACTACGAGCCACAGAATCCATGCGAAGAATCCCTGGCTGCGGAACTTGCCTATCTCTACAACTGCCTTGTTGCGGCCGATAGTTGCCATTGAACCGAGGTTGTTGTACTTGAAGGCTGTAAGAGAGCTCTCGTCCTGACCTTCGTTAATCTTCTTGAGGTTCTTGGCAAGATTCTTGGCCTGCTGTATTGCCACCTGTGCCACCTGCGGGTGTCCGTTGGGGTAAGCAGCATCGGTAGTCTGCAGACACTGGTCGCCAATGGCAAATACGCCATCCAGTCCGGGAATGCGGTTAAACTGGTCTACCTTGAAGCGGAAACCACGTCCCATATGGTCGTCGCTGATGCCAGGCATGGCGTTGGCACGAATGCCCGACACCCAGAGAAATGTACGTGTAGGAATCTCTGTGCCGTCCTTCATGATTACCTTGTGGTCGCGATAGTCGGTCACCATCTTGCCGAACTGCACGTCGACACCCATGCTCTTGAGGAAGTCGTAAGCCTTGCGCGACGAGTCTTGCGACATTCCGGCAAGCAGACGGTCGCCAGCCTCTATGAGGTAAATGTGCATCAACGAGAAGTCCATGTCGGGATAGTCGTAAGGAATAACGTAGCGCTTCATCTCCGACAGCGCTCCGGCTATCTCCACGCCTGTAGCGCCACCGCCTACGATGACGATGTTGAGCAGCTCCTGTCGCTCCTCCTCAGTAGCGCATGTCAGCGCACGCTCGAAGTTGGAGAGCAAGGCATTGCGCAGACCCATTGCCTCGGGCACGGTCTTCATCGGAATGGCCCACTCCTCAATGTTCTTGTTGCCGAAGAAATTAGTTGTGGCTCCAGCTGCCAGCACAAGGTAGTCGTAGTCGATTTTGCCGATAGAAGTCTGCAGAATCTTCTTGTCGGTGTCTACCATACGAGCCTCAGCCATGCGGAAATAGAAATCCTTGCGCTTGCGGAATATCTGACGGAAGGGGAATGAGATGCTGCTCGGGTCGATACCTGCCGAGGCAATCTGATAAATAAGCGGTGGAAACTGATGGAAGTTGTTCTTGTCGATCAGCACTACCTGCATGCCCGACCCGTAGAGGTCTTCTGCAAGGCGCAGTCCGCCAAGTCCGCCACCAACGATTACTACTCTCTTCTTCTGATTTCTCTGGATATTGATGCTCATACGATAAATATAAAAAGGTTTATTCAGTTACTCTTTGTGACGGCTAAATTAGCCATTATTGAGCAGACTATTCTATTTTGTTGTGTTTTAATTTATGGAAACGATTGCGGAAACGTTCCCAATATTCGCAAACGTTTGCAATATGTGTTGTGGAAGTTATCCTATTGTGTTGTGGAGTTATCCTTAATTGCTATGCAAAGTTACGACTTTTTATTGAAATATCCGTTACGCCAGACCGACGACTGTGATTTTCATATTATAGGTCAAGAGATATTCAATCTATTTTTGTATTTTTGCAGATAATATTAAATTATAATACATCAATACTCTGTTAATTCTAACGTAATCGTTTGAAAATGAGGGAGTTAATTAACGTAATATAACTAATAAAATTT
>URDM01000074.1 GCA_900546575.1 uncultured Prevotella sp. | reverse complement strand
CATATTGTTACCTATATAATATAGGCAAACACCCAACTTCTTGATTTTCAATCAAAGTCCAATTTAGAGCGAGTTATGAACGTTAGCTATATGTGTATTTGTTATTAAGGCTCAGTCATTTAGTCATTTAGTCATTTAGTCATTTTCGATTGTAGAATGTCAGTTTGGGGCCTATAGTAAATATATAATTAATTATATATTTACTATAGGGGCTGATTGCACTTTTTTTTTGATTTTGACTAAATGACTAAATGACTAAATGACTAAACCATCGACTACCGTGCCTTCCCCAACTGCCGTGTCACTATCTACTTCCCGACAAAATGGTCACGTCATTCGGGACAACTATTGCAAGTGTGCTTGGAATGTATTAACTTTGCATACGTGATACAGAACTGATATTTGCGCCCTCGGGAGGCAGCAAAAACTTTCTCGGGAGGCAGTAAAAACTCTCTCGACAGGCAGCAAAACAGCTTCAATATCACACACTCATAACAACAAACGTTTCACCCAAAAACAGATACAGACACACAAGATGATACAGGAATACCAGATACGAGTTTTGCCCGTTGTGGCTTCAAGCGAGCAGAATATACGACAGTTTGTGGCAGAGGACAAGGGCATTGATGTCCGCACGATTAATGCCGTGCGTGTGCTGAAGCGTAGCATTGACGCACGCCAGCGCACCATTTTCATCAATCTCACCGTAAGAGTCTACATCAACGAATTGCCGCAGGACGACGAGTACGTCAGCACCGAATATGGCGACGTTAGTTGCAAGCCGGCTGTGGTAGTGGTGGGCGAGGGGCCTGGCGGTCTGTTTGCCTCGCTGCGACTCATCGAACTCGGTCTGCGCCCGATAGTGCTGGAACGTGGCAAGAATGTGCGCGACCGCAAGGTAGACCTGGCAAATATAAAGAAGACCCAGAAGGTAGACCCCGAGAGCAACTATTGCTTCGGCGAGGGTGGGGCAGGTGCCTATTCTGACGGCAAACTCTACACCCGCTCAAAGAAGCGTGGCAACATTGAGAAAATCCTGAATGTGTTCTGCCAGCACGGCGCTTCTACTTCAATCCTTGCCGACGCTCATCCGCACATCGGTACCGACAAGCTGCCTAAGGTGATTGAGAATATGCGCGAGACGATAATACGATGCGGAGGTGAGGTTCACTTCCAGACCAAGATGACGCGTCTGATTATCGATGGCGACATGGTGGTAGGCGTGGAGGCTGTGAATCTGATTACGGGTGCTGAGCAGACCTATCGCGGACCGGTAATACTCGCTACAGGCCATTCGGCACGCGACGTTTATCGTTATCTGGCAGAGGCAAAGATTGAGATAGAGGCAAAGGGCATTGCCGTCGGCGTGCGTCTGGAGCATCCCTCGCATCTCATCGACCAGATACAGTATCACTCCAAGCAGGGCAGGGGCAAGTATCTGCCTGCGGCTGAATACAGCTTTGTTACGCAGGTGGCCGACCGTGGTGTCTATTCGTTCTGCATGTGTCCCGGAGGTTTTGTCATTCCGGCAGCTACCGACAAGGAGCAGCTTGTTGTGAATGGAATGAGTCCGAGCAATCGTGGCACTCAATGGAGCAATTCGGGAATGGTGGTAGAGACGCGCCCGGAGGATGTGGAAGGCGACGAGAACGATCCGTTGCGTGTGATGCACTTTCAGGAGCAGCTTGAGCGTGCGTGCTGGCAGCAGGGCAATATGAAGCAGACGGCTCCAGCGCAGCGTATGGCCGATTTCGTCAACGGCCGCCTGTCGTACGACCTTCCCAAGAGCAGCTATGCGCCCGGTCTGATTTCGTCACCGTTGCACTTCTGGTTGCCTCGTCAGGTGGGCAAGCGATTGCAGGAGGGATTCAAGAAGTTTGGCAAGATGAGCCACGGATTTCTTACCAACGAGGCTGTAATGATAGCCACCGAGACACGTACATCGTCGCCAGTACGTATCGTGCGCGACCGTGAGACATTGCAGCATGTGCGTATAAAAGGTCTTTTCCCGTGTGGCGAGGGAGCAGGATATGCAGGCGGCATCGTATCGGCAGGTGTCGATGGCGAACGATGTGCCGAGATGTGTGCCGCCTACATGGAGGTATAATAAATAAAAAATAGGGGCGAGTAGAGGTTGTTTACTCGCCTATTTTTATGACATATTCGCTCATGAATGAGGCTCCCGGCTGCAGGTGGTTCATGAGATATTTGTCGCGGAACTGTCCCTTATACTCGTAGTGGTCGTGAACGCCATACCACGGTTCGAGGCAGATGAAGGGAGCGTTCTTGCCGTAGGGTGTCCAGATGCCTACGCAGGGAGTGTTGAACTTTATGGTGACAACAGGACGTGCATCCTGTGGGTCGAGAATCTCGATTGAGTGCAGCTGACAATGGTCTATCACGATGGCGTCGTCCTTGAATGTCTCCTCGTTGAAGGGCAGCAGTCCGCCTTCGAGTGTGGGCAGCGGATAGCGGTCGTCGGTGATGCAGCCGTCGTGATTGCCGTAGATGCGGTCAATCTCGTCAGTATTGTCAAATCGCAGCACGCCCTTGATGGGCTCGCCCTCGCTGATGCCCGGCAGGTTGAAGGCAGGATGAGCGCCTATCTGGAAGTGCATCTCGCGAGTATCGGTGTTGTGTACGTGCCATATTACGTGCACCTCATTGTTCACCAGCTTGTAGGTTACTGAGAGCATGAAGCGGTAGGGATACTGGCGCAGGGTGTGCTCGGTCTCGTGCAGCACGTAGGTGACGCTGTGGTCGGTTTGGCGCAGCACCTTGAAGTTCATGTCGCGTGCAAATCCGTGACGGCCCAGCTGATAGGTCTCGCCCTCGGTGCGGTAGGTGCCTTTCCACAATCCGCATACTATAGGGAAGAGGATTGGCGAGCGTCTGCCCCAATACTTGTCGTCGCCCTGCCAAAGATATTCCTTGTCGTCGGCATCCTTTATACTCTGAAGTTCGGCACCAAGGTCGGACACTTCAACTGTCAAATATTCGTTTTGTAGCTTTTCCATTTTTGTTTGTATGGTTTTTAGTCTTCAAACTTCGTTATTTGGTTCTTTCTTCAAACATCTTCATGAGCCATTGTTTCTGTTCGGCAATGGTCAGGTTGCTGTTGTCGAGCACCAGGGCGTCATCGGCCTGACGGAGCGGTGATGTGGCGCGGTGGGTGTCGATATAGTCGCGCTCCTCAACATTCTTGAGTATGTCATCGAAGTCGGCAGGCATTCCCTTGGCCTGTAGCTCCTTGTATCGGCGCATGGCACGTATCTGGGCTGTAGCAGTCACGAAAATCTTCAGTTCGGCATTTGGAAACACAACAGTTCCTATGTCGCGTCCGTCCATCACTATACCTTTTTCACGTCCCATTGCCTGCTGCTGCTCCACCAGTTTGGCACGAACGAATGGCAGGGCTGCTACAGGGCTTACGTGCTGCGACACTTCAAGCGAGCGTATCTCGCGCTCCACCACCTCGCCGTTAAGGCAAACTTCGGGTCGGCCGGTCTCGGCATTCAGCTTGAACGCAATCTGCACCTGTGGCATAAGCTGCTCCAGGCGTTCGGCTTCGACGTTGCCCTCGCTGTCGAAGAGGTTGTTGCGCATTGCAAACAGCGTCACGGCACGATACATTGCGCCCGTGTCGACGTAGATGTAGCCCACCTCGCGGGCCAGGTCTTTTGCCATAGTGCTCTTTCCGCACGACGAGTATCCGTCAATGGCTATCACAATTTTCTTCATTCCAGTATATAGTTTCTAATTTTTCCCTTTTTACTCTTTTGCCTTTTTACTCTTTTACTTTTCAAAGGTTGAACGCCGCATTCACCACTACTGACGAGCTTGACACGTGGTATTTGCCATAAGCCAAGTTAATCTTGACGCGGCTGAGATTGAGTCCGGCACCGAACGACAGTCCGGCTCCGTGCGAGCTTTTGCCGTCGGCCGTCTCGATCTTCATGTCGTGAGCCCTACGGAAGTTGTAGCCGCCACCAATCCATATTGATTCTGAGATTACGGCATCTACTCCGAGCACAAGGTGGTTGATAAAGCTGTAGTTCCAATGGTTGAGGTCGACAAGTGTTGCCGAGAGTCGGAAAGGCATGTTTTCAAACTTCTTGCTTGCGCCAACCTGCAAGTCGACAGGCATACTTTCAAAGTTGTCGTCGTAAGCCTTGAGCTGTCCGCCGAGGTTGCGTGCCACGGCCGAAACCGACCATTCTGTATCGGGGTCGTAGTAGTTCAGACCGAGGTCAACCCCCATAGCCAGCGAGTTGTAGCTGCCAATGTACGATGTGATGAATCGGGCTGCAATACCGCCTGCTATGCGGCTGCCGAGCATGTACGAGAAGTGACCGCTCACGGCAATGTCCTTGGCGGAAAAATCGCCCGTCTGCTGGTTGTCGGCGTCAGTCTGCCGCATTGTGCCGTAATTGATAAACTGTCCACTTACGGCCCACGAGATCTTTTCGCCCACGTTGCGGTTGAACGATGCGCTTGCTGCCATCGAGCCCGACATGTAGGTCATGAAGTTGAATCCGATGGTCTTGTCGCTTACCGACGACAGCAGGGCAGGATTGTGGAACGTAAGCGAAGCGTCGTCCTCGATAAGCGTAGTGTTGTCGCCACCCAGCGCCGCAGCGTGTGCGCTTACCGGAAGGCGCAGAAAATTATACAGTGTCTGGCTTTCCTGGGCGCACATTGTGGCGATGCTGGCGAATGTAAGTATATAAAATGCGGTTAAAAATCTTTTCATCGTTTATATAATATGGTGCAAAGTTAATAAATAAACGATAAACGCCACATTTTATTGTCTCGTTTTATTATCTCATTTTATGATTTCCTTGGCACGCTCAAGTGCCAGGTTGATGTGGCTGCAGATGTTGTCCTCGCCGATAAGGTCGTAGAACTTGGCCTTTTCGAGCTGGCTGTGCACCTTCGGACTTACTCCCGACAGCACAATCTGAATGCCCTCGTTCTTGCTCATAAGGCAGAGGTTGGTAAGGTTGTGAATACCAGTAGAGTCTACAAACGGCACCTTGCGCATACGTATGATGCGCACCTTTGGGCGGTCGCCGAAGGTGGCCATAATCTCCTCAAACTTGTTGCCGGCACCGAAGAAGTAGGGGCCGTTGATTTCGTAAACCTCTACGCCCTGCGGAATGGTGAGATGCTCGAGGTTGCCCTTTACGATGTCCGACTCCTCGTTGATTTCGTCCATGATAACCTTCACATCGGTAGTCTCCGACATACGCTTCATGAAGAGCAGACAGGCTATGATGAGTCCCACCTCAATGGCTACGGTAAGGTCGAAGATGATGGTGAGGAAGAATGTGATGAGCAGCACGGTGACGTCGCTCTTGGGGTTCTTCATCAGCGCTACAAACGAGCGCCATCCGCACATTCCGTACGACACGATTACGAGCACACCGGCAAGGCAAGCCATAGGGATGTACTTGGCAAGCGGCATGAGGAAGAGGAAGATGAGCAGCAACACTACGGCGTGGATGATACCGGCTATAGGTGTGCGTCCGCCGTTGTTGATGTTGGTCATTGTACGGGCTATGGCTCCTGTGGCAGGAATACCGCCGAAGAGAGGTGAGGCGAGGTTGGCAACACCCTGGGCGATAAGCTCGGTGTTTGAATTGTGGTGGTCGCCAATAACACCGTCGGCTACTGTGGCTGAGAGCAGCGACTCGATGGCTCCGAGCACGGCAATGGTGAGCGCAGGTGGTACAAGGCTCTTTATGGTGTCCCATGTCATTGCCGGAACCTGCATGTCAGGAATGTCGTTGCTCACGCTGAAGCGGTCGCCGATGGTCTCTATGGTAGTAACGCCAAAGTAGGTCTTGAGAATCAGGACTGCAATGGTCATGATTATGATGGCAACGAGCGAGCCCGGAATCTTCTTGCTGAACTTAGGGGTGATGGCTATTATTACAACACTCAATATGCCCACGAGCGAACACCACAGGTCGGCTGTAGAGAAATGCGAGATGTAGCAGCCCCACTTCTCGATGAAGTCGGACGGTACGGAGTCGATGGTCAGTCCGAAGAGGTCCTTGATCTGGGTGGTGAAGATGGTCACGGCAATACCGCTCGTAAATCCTACTACGATGGGGTAGGGGATGTACTTGATGATGGTGCCGAGCTTCAGCACGCCGAACATGATGAGGAACACGCCTGCCATGAGCGTGGCTATGGTGAGGCCCTCAAGACCATACTTCTGGATTATACCGTATATGATGATGATGAAAGCACCCGTAGGACCTCCAATCTGCACTTTGCTGCCGCCGAGCAGCGAGATGATGAATCCGGCTACGATGGCCGTGATGATGCCTTTCTCAGGCGTTACGCCCGAGGCAATACCAAAGGCAATGGCAAGCGGCAGCGCCACGATGCCCACAATGATGCCCGCCATGAGGTCGCTCATGAACGTCTTGCGGTTGTACGACTTAAGCATCGTAAACAGTTGGGGTTTAAAATCGAATGTTTTCATCCTCAAATTTTAAGTGTTGAAATGAATTGAATATAAAACTATAGTTTCCTGTAAACGACTGCAAAATTAAGCATTTTTTAGAAGATGGCAAAATCGTAACTAAGCAAAAGCGGCAAAAGCGGTTGTCATAAAGAATAATTTATGATATTTCGTTGCTTTTTGTGCTAGACATTGTGTAACTTTGCAAAATAGAGGCTTCGCCCCAGCCCTCAATGAACATTAAAAACAAATAAAGAATATAATAAGGAGTGGAACAGAAAAAGTCACAGCGTGCCGATTTGGAGAGATGGCGTCCTGCATTGTTTCTCGTGGGACTCGTAGTGTCGCTGTCGCTGTTTTTTGCCGCATTGGGATACCGAACCTCTGACGACTCGGACATCGACGTGTCGAGCCTGTTGGACGACGTTTCGAAGGAGAACGAGTATGTACCAGCGTACGTACCCGACCGCACTAATATGGTGGCTGCCGCCGCTGCCAAGCCAAAGAAGCCCGATACGCAGCAGCTTAAGGTGGTAGATCACAAGACACCCGCAGAGCAGCTCGGCGACATAGCTAAAAGCCATACTGAAGGCGAAGACGGCGATGAGGCTGCCGATGCCGAAAAGGCAGAGAACGACACCAAGGCGACGCCTCAACCCATTGCTGTAGATATGGGCGACAATCCGCTCAACTTCCGTATCGTAGAGCAGCTGCCCGAGTTTCCGGGTGGTATGTCGGCATTCGTCAAGTGGATTACCGACAACTTGAAGTATCCCTACTCGGCACAAAACCAGAAGATAAAGGGACGGGTGGTCATTACGTTCATAGTCAATCGTGACGGAACTACATCTGAGCTGAAGGTGTCGAAGTCGGCTCATCCCATTCTCGACCGCGAGGCCATGCGTGTAATGCGTATGATGCCGCGCTGGAAGCCGGGCGTTGCCAACAACCGCCCCTGCCGCACTATGATGGCAATACCCGTTGAATTTGCATTATAGGAGCAGACTAAAAACAGACATTCATTTATAAAGACATTAAAGATATTCAAAAAAGATATTATGAAGACAGCTGATGAAATATTGAAGCAAGTGAACGATTTCCTCGACAACCTTGCTTACGACCGCAAGCCAGAGTCGCTTTATGCCCCGATACGCTACGTGCTCTCTATGGGAGGCAAACGCATCCGTCCGGTGCTGATGCTCCTTGGCTACAATATGTTCAAGGACAATCCCGAAAGCATCCTGATGCCGGCTTGCGCTCTTGAAACCTATCACAACTATACATTGCTGCACGACGACCTTATGGACAACGCTTCGATACGTCGTGGACATCAGACCGTGCATTGTAAGTGGGATGCCAATACAGCTATCCTTTCGGGCGACTCTATGCTTGTGCTTGCCTATCAGCGCATGGCACAATGCGACAAGGCTTATCTGTCACAGGTGCTCGCCATCTTTACTGAGACTGCCCTGCAGATAGGCGAGGGCCAGCAGTATGACATGGACTTCGAGCATCGCAATGATGTGGCAGAAGACGAATATATAGAGATGATACGCCTCAAGACGAGTGTGTTGCTTGCGTGTGCGCTTAAGATTGGTGCTGTGCTGGCAGGAGCGTCTGACGAGGATGCCGACAATCTCTATAAGTTCGGCGAACGCATAGGTCTTGCCTTTCAGTTGCAGGACGACTATCTCGACGTATACGGCGACCCGAAGGTGTTCGGCAAGGCTATCGGCGGCGACATTACTTCTAACAAGAAGACCTACATGCTCATCAACGCCTTCAATCGTGCCAATGCAGAGCAGCGTGCCGAACTGGAGCGTTGGGTGAATGCTGAGGCTTTCGACCGTGAGGAGAAGATTGCTGCCGTGACAAGACTGTACAACGAGATTGGCATCGACCGTCTGGCGCAGGACAAAATAGCCCAATACTTCGACGAGAGCCGCAAGTATCTCGATGCTGTTAGCGTGGCCGATGAACGTAAGACCGAACTGGCTGCCTATGCTCAGCGTATGATGAAGCGCAAGTATTAATTGTTCGTGTTTCATCCGGTCAATCATTAATAATTACTCATTAATAATTAAACATTAAAAAGTGCCCTATCGTAGATTTCCTAAGACAGACACGGCCCGCCTGCGTTCGCTCGGAGAGTTGCTTGAGAATAATGACGTTTATGCTGCCAAGACAAGATTCATCAGCATGGACTTAATCGCTCAAGCCAAGAAGCTGCACGACCAGCTGAAGACACTCAGCGCCCGGTTCATGTTGTGTTATGAAGCCCAGATGCGCAACTACAAGCGCTTGGCAAAACCGCAGAAGCACATGATGATGTATTTGCAGCACTTTGTGCGCGTACTGCTTATGGGAGTAGAGCGTGGCGAAATAAAGATTTCGGCACTCAGCGAATATTATGCTATCAAAAATCCCGACGAGACATTGCGCCAGTTGCATATCGTGGACGATGCCTGTGAAATAGCTCCAAGGGTGATAGAGGAAGAGAAGAAACGTATAGCTGCCGGCGGACGACCCATTTACAATCCTACTATAGGTATGGTGGCAACGCATTTCGACATCTTTCTCGATATTTACAAGCAGCAGAGCATCCTTAATGACAAGGCAGACCGCACACTTGCCGAACTGAAGGTTCTGCGTGCGCAGATTGATGCTCTTCTGGTGGAAATATGGAATGCGGTGGAGGCTCACTTTGCTGATCTGCCGCCCGAGACACGCTACGACGAGTGTCGCAAATACGGCTTGATATATTATTATCGTAAAGGAGAATTGAAAATATGAATTTCATAGACACACACACGCATCTTGACGGCGAGGAGTTTGCTGCTGACCTGTATGGGGTTGTCGGCAGAGCTCGTGAAGCTGGTGTTAGCAAGGTGTTTGTGCCGGCTATCGACCTTAAGTCGGTTGACACGGTGGTGGAGACGTGCCGCAAGTTTCCAGGTTACGCCTATCCGATGATCGGACTGCATCCCGAGGAGGTGAGGGCCGACTGGAACAGCGTGCTCGACGAAATGTACAAACGCTTGCAGCCAGGTCATCCCTTCATCGCTGTGGGCGAAGTGGGAATCGACTATTACTGGTCGCGCGAGTTTGAGAAAGAACAGCTCATGGCTTTTGAGCGTCAGGTGGAGTGGTCGATAGAAACGCGTCTGCCGCTTATGATACATTGCCGTAAGGGACAGAACGAGATGGTAAGCATGCTGCGCCATTATGCCGATGAATTGCCGGGCGGCGTGTTCCATTGCTTTACGGGCAACGAGCATGAGGCGGAAGAACTGTTGCAGTTTGAACGTTTTGTTCTTGGCATTGGAGGTGTGCTGACATTCAAGAAGAGCCATCTGCCTGAAGTGTTGCCCAGCGTGGTGCCGCTAAATCGTATAGTTCTCGAAACCGACTCTCCGTATATGGCACCTGTGCCTATGCGTGGCAAGCGCAACGAAAGTGCTTATGTAGCATATGTATTGCAGAAGCTTGCTGAGTGCTATGGGGTAGATTTGCAATGTGTGGCTGATACTACAAATGCTACTGTTAAGAGAATTTTTGGTATATAAAAAAGGAAAAATGGTGTAACGGCACAAGGCTACGACTGACGACGTTGCGAATGTGAATGTATGGCCTTTTGCAATCGTGATACTAATGTCAGTTACGTGATAAACTTCTGTGGCGTGGCTTGAAACAATCGTATCATGCCATGATATGACCGTATTGTGCCTTGATACGATCGTTTCATGCCATGATACGAATGTTTCATGTAGACTCCTTTTATTTCTTAAGGAAGCTGTATTGTCTTACAACGGCTCCATTGTCGTCGGCAAGGAATTTTACAAAACCAGCCTTGTTATTATTTGTGTTGGTGCTGGCCAAACGCTCATTATCTATTGCTTTCTGACCATTCACCCATACGCTGATGTTGTCGCCATGTACGCTTACGTTGGTAGTACACCATTTGTCGTTGCTTGCAAACTTGTGCCATACGTCGCTTCCGTACAGTCTTACTCCATGCTGGCGGTTGAATATGAGCGCAGGTACAGAGCGCAGGTTTAGGGTAAGGTCGCCTTCGGTGAGCCAGTCGAATGCAATGTCGAAGTTGGCAAGCTCGTCGTGGATAATCCAGAATCCGCGTTTCTCCATTCTTGTTTCCTCGGTGTGGTTTTGGTTGTAGCCGCCTTCGGCGTGCCAGTTGTCAATGGCAGCAAGCACCTGGTCGATGTGGGTGTCAACCCCCTCTTCGTCATAGTGGCGAATAAACGACTGCTTGGCGGCATATAGCAGGGCGTAGACATATTTGCCAGCGTTGGCTTCGGGGTGAGAGCTTATTATTTCTGCTGAGGCAAGAGCCATAGCGTCGTCAAGGTTGGCGTTGCCATAATACTTGCGCATATAGGTCAGAGCCTGAATGCTGTGGGTGTAGCCCATTTCGACAATAATCTTGCGACGCAGATTTTCGTTGGTAGTCAGAGCGTCAGCTTCGCGCAAGATCAGATAGCGTTGCTCTGGGGTAAGTGTGGCACGTTCGGCTGTCATTAATATTCTTGCCACAATAGCCTCGCGTTCAGCTGCCGACTTTTGCTTAGCCATGCCTGCCAGCTGCTGCAACGCCTTTTCCGGAGCGTTGTCAATTATTATCTTGTCTGCTTCGTCCTGTGGCTGCTTGCTCATTTCGACTATTTCGCGGTTAAGACTTGTTGGCCAGAAAGGAATAGCAGCAGGTTTGGGCTTTGTTGTAACTGTTGGTTTGGCAGCCTTCTTACGTCCGGCATGAATGTCGAGAATTTCTTTTACCTTTGCCTTTATGCCCGGTTGTGCGGCAGCGGCCTCGGCAATTCGGTCGTCAATGCCGTTCATAGAAAGCAGAATATCATAAGCCGTCGTTGACAGTTCGGGCACTTCCAGATACATTGCTATGTGGCCGGCATCGGCAGGCTTGGCACATTTGGCGAGTAGCTGCATCATGTGCTGCTGAACGTCGGAGTCGTAGCTGCGGTCGAGAGCCTTCTTCAGTCCACTTCGCAAAACATCTGTATATTTTCTGCCTGAACTGCTCATAGTGTAGTCTACAATAGCATCGATGGTTTGCAGGCATGCTCTGTATTGGCGTGCGTCGTCGGGCTCACCCATTCGGCTGAGCATTTCCACACTTACCTCAGCATTGTTGGCGAGTGAGTCGAGAATGTCTATTGTAGGGGTGCGGCCAGTCAGGGTTCTTTGTTTTACCGCTTCGGTGGCAAATCGTTCTATGGTGCGTCGGCTTGTCTGTGCATAAAGTGCAATATTGCAGCATATTGCAATAAGAAGAATTGTTATACGTCTCATTATTGATGTTCTGAATTTTTTTAGCGTGCAAAGTTACGCATAAAAACACAGAAGACCTAACCTCATGTCGTTTTATAAAATAAAAACATAAAAATTTGTTACTTTCGTTGCTGTTATCTGATTTTATATGTAATTTTACACTATGTATCAGAAATTCATAATAAACCAGAATGGAGTGCTGAAGTTTGGTAATGTCTATCTGCATCGCGAACTGCTCAACAGAGGCGAACGCTGCCCGTTTGGCGGTGGATTGTGGAAGGTAGACAACAATCGTGGAGCTATAGTGCTCTACGGACGTTCGTTTGACTTCGGACGGCCTGATTTCGACTTCTTGAAGGGCGTGGACTGGAGCTTCCTCGGTGGCAAGGAGCATCCATTGCTTTTCCTTCCGCATTGGCCCGACGAGAGTATTGTAGAGCCGGTGCTGATTAATGGTATCTATTAATAAATTTTCGAAAAAGTAAACCAACAACGAAATGAGTAACATTGAATATGACAACCCCGTAGAACAGATATTTCATGACGACCTTTATGGTTATTTGCGATCATTAGACTTGGTAGACGAGCGGATACCAGAAGCTCCCGACCTTGACGAATTGTGGTTTAAGATAGGCCAGAGCTATATGACTGACGGCATACGCGAGTACAATACAGGCTATCCGTCGGTGGCATTGGGATGGATGATGTTCATAGGTATGGCTGTGGCAAAGTATTGGGATGTGGAATGGGAAGTGTACGGCAAGGTGCCCGATTTGTATGTCTATCTGCGCGACCGAATTGACTTCGACCATATGGACGACTACATTCTTGACAAGGTGCTCTGTCTTGATGCTGACACCCGTAAGAAGATGAATGATGCTGTGGCAGAGAGTGCTTCGCGTACATATAATATGATGTCGCACATGTGTCTCGAGTCTGGCACAGCAGCTGCCATGCGTGCTTTTACTGCTGCTCTGCATCAGATGTATGTCATGGGTGTAGCTGTTGAGTTGAAAGCTCTCGGTTACCACATGACCAAGCTGTAAGGCTTAATCTTGTACTTGATAAAATAACCCTTAAACCCTCATCTTATTATGGTAGAATATCTGTTGCAACACCTTTGGGCTATATGGACATTAGTGGCAATGGTGTGTCTTATAATGGAGATGTCGTCGGGCGATTTCTACATCACCTGTTTTGGCATCGGAGCAGTCATTGCTCTTATAGCGTCTTTGTTTGCAGCACCGTTCTGGTTACAGGTAGTGGTGTTTGCGATGTTCAGCGTGCTTTCCATCTTCTATCTTCGACCAAGCCTGGTAGCTCTGCTCAATCATGATGCCGACCGTCGTGTGAGCAATGCCGATGCCATCATTGGTCGTACAGGTGAGGTGACAGAGGCAATTAAGGCTGGCGGCTATGGACGCGTGAAACTTGACGGCGACGACTGGAAGGCTCAGTCAGACTGCGCTGCCGACCTTGAAATAGGCAGTAAGGTGCGCATCGTGGGACGTGAGAGCATCATCATAAAGGTGGTTCCCGAAAAATAAACACTAATCATTAACAATTAAAACATTAGTACAATGGAAATCATGACAATCATTCTTATTGCACTGGTAGTGCTTGCAGTCATTTTTGTGAAGATGGCTGTTGTTATCATTCCTCAGAGTGAGACAAAAATTGTAGAGCGTCTTGGTAAGTACTACGCCACGCTCAGTCCGGGTATAAATATCATCATTCCGTTCATCGATCGTGCCAAGACTATAGTAACTATGTATCGTGGACGCTATGCCTATTCTACCACTATCGACCTGCGCGAACAGGTGTACGATTTCGACAAGCAGAACGTAATCACTAAGGATAATATCCAGATGCAGATTAATGCCTTGCTTTATTTCCAGATTGTAGACCCGTTTAAGGCTGTTTACGAAATCAACAATCTGCCTAACGCTATCGAGAAACTCACACAGACCACTCTGCGTAATATCATCGGTGAGATGGAGCTCGACCAGACTCTTACCTCGCGCGACACTATCAACACAAAGCTGCGTGCCGTGCTCGACGATGCTACCAACAAGTGGGGTATTAAGGTGAACCGTGTAGAGTTGCAGGATATTATTCCGCCGTCAAGCGTTCTTCAGGCTATGGAAAAGCAGATGCAGGCTGAGCGCAACAAGCGTGCTACTATCCTTACGTCAGAGGGACAGAAGCAGGCCGAAATCCTCAAGTCGGAGGGAGAGAAGACTTCTACCATCAACCGTGCTGAGGCTGCCAAGCAGCAGGAGATACTTCGTGCCGAGGGCCAGGCTCAGGCTCGTATTCGCAAGGCAGAGGCTGAGGCTATTGCCATCGAGAAGATTACCGAGGCTGTTGGCAAGAGTACCAATCCCGCCAACTATCTGCTTGCGCAGAAATATATCCAGATGATGCAGCAACTTGCAGAGGGCGATAAGACAAAGACCGTATTCCTGCCATTTGAGGCTACAAATATGCTGGGCAGCTTGGGAGGAATAAAGGAGCTATTTAAGGAGGAGAAGTAAAAGCTCCACCTCTGGCCCCCTCCCCCATAGGGAGGGGAGCTAACACCTTATTATTATACATTGGTCCACTTATAACTTGTAACCTCCAAATTACTCGCCCAATATATTGGATAATTCCATTTTTGAATGGTCGTTCGTAGGTACTTTAAAAGTTTAATTTAACCTGTTGGCGGAATTAATTTAGTGCATACTTAATTCTGCCAATGGGCTTGTCGTTAATGAAGTTTACGTATT
>URDM01000073.1 GCA_900546575.1 uncultured Prevotella sp. | reverse complement strand
CATACTATCAAAGAACTCTTTGGCTGGCAGCGTAAAACTGCTTAGCCTTTATCTCAAATTTTAACGAACTATTGATACATAACACCTGTATTTATTCTACCGACAATGAAACATGTAACAATAAAAGACATAGCACGCTCGCTATGCATCTCGGTGTCGACAGTGTCGCGTGCGCTTACTGATGACAAGAATATACGTCGTGAGACCCGTGAGGCTGTGCTGCGCGAGGCTGAGCGTCTTGGTTATCGACGCAATCCTGTGGCAATGAACCTTAAGATGGGACGCACAAATACTATAGGTGTGATAGTGCCCGAAATGCATACGCCATACGCCTCGCAGGTAGTGGCTGGTATTCAGAGCGTGCTCTACAAGAACAATCAGAAAGTGATGATAGCCGAGTCGGACGAGAACCCTAACCGTGAGCGAGAAAGCCTGCAGATGATGGAGGAGTTCATGGTAGATGGTCTCATAGTAAGCATTTGCAGCTATAAGCATAATGTCGAAACCTATCGCCGTCTTGCCAAAGAGGGTGTAGCCATTGTTTTCTACGACCGTATACCACATGGTATGGACGACATGCCGCAGGTAATGGTGGATGATAACAACGACTCTTACTTCATGGCAGAACACCTAATACGCCTCGGCCGTCGACGCATAGCTTATCTCTATGGTCCGGACGATGTGTATAACGCAGTGGAGCGTGCTGGCGGCTATCGCGAGGCAATGGAGAAATTCCACCTGTACGACCCACAACTCGTGGTGAAGACAGGAATGACGTTTGCCGATGGTGCTGCAGCTGTGGACAGCCTGGTACGACAAGACATCGAGTTTGACGCCGTGTATGCGTTCACCGACACTCTTGCCATTGGTGCCATGAACCGTCTGCGCGAGATAGGACGACGTATACCGGAGGATGTGGCTGTGGCAGGATTTTCGGGCACAGAACTTTCCACGATAGTTTACCCACAACTCACCACCGTTGAGCCACCTCTCACCGAGATGGGACAGCGAGCTGCCGAACTGGTGCTTGAAAAGGTGCGCAATCCGGAGGCAGAGAATCGTAAGATAGTGTTGCGCACGGAAATGAAGTGCAGGGCATCTACAGGAGAATAGATAGGAGAGTACGGCTTCATGCCGTACCTATCCTAAAACAATTACCTATCCTAAAATAATTGTTTACTATTTCAAACGTTTGCAGATTTTGGAAACGTTACCGCAAACGTTTCCATAACTTACCTTAAAATTATTCTTTGCCATAATCTTTTTGCAATATAATTTTGTAAGCGAAAAGAACAAATAATAACTAAAGAAACAATAACTAATAACTTAAAGATTATGGCAACAAATGTAATCAACTCGTATTCTTTCGACCGTAACTCGGTCAAGTCTGGCATTCTTCATTTCGGTGTTGGCAATTTCCATCGTGCTCACCTCGAATATATGACAAGCCGTCTGCTCGAAGACCCTACCCAGCATGGTTGGGGCATCTGCGGAGCTATGATTCTGGAGAGAGACCAACCTCTGTACAAGGCTCTGAAGGCACAGAATGGCGAGTATACCCTGACAGTATGCGGACGCGACGGTAACAACGAGGTTTATCGTCTGGGCGCTCTTGTTGAGTTGTATTGGGGAGTTGAGGAGAAGGAATCTATTCTGAACAAGATTGCCGACCCCAACATCCGTATCATCACCCTCACCATCACCGAGGGCGGCTACAACATTTCACGACAGACAGGCGAGTTCATGCTCGACAATCCGCAGGTGGCTCACGACCTTGAACATCCTCACGACCCTCAGACAGTATTCGGATATGTAGCCGAAGGACTCCGCCGTCGCGTGGCATCGGGTGCTGGCCCTATCACCATACTCTCTTGCGACAATCTTCAGCACAACGGCAATACGGCACGCCGCGCATTCATGTCGTTCGTTGAGGCACAAGACAAAGAACTGGCTGCATGGATGGAGGAGAACGTGACCTTCCCCAACTCAATGGTCGACCGCATCACTCCTGCCACACGTCCTGAGGACATCAAGCGCCTCAACGAGGAGAACGGCACCAACGACCAGGCTCCTGTATATTGCGAGGACTTCATACAGTGGGTAGTGGAGGACAACTTCGCCGCAGGTCGCCCGGCATGGGAGAATGTCGGCGCACAGATGACTGATGACGTGACTGCCTTTGAGAACATGAAACTCTCGCTGCTCAACGCTTCACACACGCTGCTCTCCTACCCCTCGTTCCTCTACGGTTACCGCAAGGTGGACGCTGCCATGCACGACGAGCGCATAGCCAAGTTTGTGCGCCAGTTTATGGACATCGACATCACTCCGTATGTTCCGGCTCCACAGGACACCGACCTTGAACTCTACAAGCAGACTCTCTGCGAGCGTTTCGGCAACCGCACAGTAAGCGACCAGGTGGCTCGTCTTTGCTTCGATGGCGCTTCTAAGTTCCCAGTGTATGTAATGCCTAATCTTGAAAAGATGATTGCTGACGACAAGGAGCTCATCCGTGTGGCTTATCTATTCGCTGCCTACCGCCACTACCTGAAGTATCACACCGACGACAATGGCGAACAGTTTGAGGTGGCAGATCCATGGCTCACAGCCGACGACCAGAAGCTTATTGCAAGCGATGAGCCGCTCGACTTCCTCGCCCTATCCCCGTTCCGCAGCACAGACCTGCGTGCGGCAAACAACTTCACACAGCCTTATCTGAAGATGGTGGAGAGCATCAAGACCAAGGGAGCAATGCAGACTCTTGAGGAAATACTATAATCTTTAGTTGAGAGTTCTTTTTTAGTTGAGAATTGAGAGTTGAGAGTTGAAAGTTATGATATGTTTTAATATTAAATTTAGCTTGGTAATCATAACTCTCAATTTTCAACTTTCAACTCTCAACTTTAATAAACTTTCAACTCTCAACTTTAATAAAAAAACCTAACAACAATATGAAATCCCTAAGCCTAAAGACCGCAGGACCGTTCCTGCTGCTCACCTTTATATATTTTATTGTAGGATTCCTTACTACAGTAAACGGCCAGTGCCAGGGACCGCTCAAGATAGCGTTCCTCTCCGAAACCACAACAATGCGCAACTCATTAACCACACTCATCTCCTTCGCTTTCTTTTTGGGCTATCTGCTCAACAGTTCGCGCACAGGACGAATGCTAAACCTTATCGGCTACAAGCGCACGCTGATACGTTCGCTCATCGTCATGGTGGAAGGCTTGGTGTTATATACAGCATCTGCCTTTTGTGCAGAGTACGTTGGTGGTGCTGGCATCGTTTTTAATGGCGACTTCGTACCGTTCGGCTACTTCGTGTTTCTCATGGGTTCATTCCTTATGGGTACGGCTGCCGCTATGCTTCAGGTAGTGATCAATCCATACATCGCTGCCTATCCGTTGCCTGGCACAAGTGCTGTACAGCGTATGAACTTCACATGTGCAGTCAACTCGTTTGGAACGACAATAGCACCACTCTTCGTGACGGGCATTATGTTTGCAGGAGTTCCTCTCGATAGCGTTGAAGCTTCACAACTTACCTTGCCCTTTATACTCATGACACTCTGTATTGTCGTCACCACTATGACCACACGCCGACTAGCTTTGCCCGACATCGAGGGCATACGCTCTTCATCGTCAGATGCAACGTCTTCTGCATCTTCTGCAGGAAATACAAAAAGCGTATGGTCGTTCCGCAATCTGAAATATGGAGTGATAACAATATTCTTCTACGTAGGTACAGAGGTGAGCATTGGCAACAATATCAATCTGCACGCAATGGAGCTTGCATCCAGTGGTGCAGCTCTGTCTCCAGCCTTGCTTGCCACAATATATTGGGGCGGTTTCCTTGTCGGACGTATGGTGTCAGCTTCAATGAAAAACGTTAAGCCACGCCCTATGCTCATCACCGTCACACTCGGAGCAATAGCACTCATGACAGCCGCCATGCTCACAGAGAACCTTTGGCTCTTGGCAGCTGTAGGTATTTTCCACTCTGTTATGTGGAGTTGCGTGTTCACTCTTGCCGTTGACGGTCTTGGCGAATACACATCACGCGCCTCGGGAGTGTTTATGATGGGCGTGTTCGGTGGTGCTGTATTCCCTGTGCTGCAAGGAATGATGGCCGACTGGATAGGCTCATGGCAGTTCACGTGGACAATAGCTCTTGTTTGCGAGTTTGTACTGTTGTGGTATGGAATTAGGGGATATAGGAAATAAACAAAAAAGCCACACAAAAGCCCCACCCCCAGCCCCTCCCCCGTAGGGAGGGGAGTGATATGCACAATTGGCTATAGAAACCCAACTATAGTCAAAGCATGCAAAAGACAAAATATAACAATTTGTTATAAGAGTCAATTGCACATTGCTAACAAAGCATACTACTCCCCTCCATACGGGGGAGGGGTTAGGGGGTGGGGCTTTTTATGTGATTGTAAGTTTTCTCCCTAATTTTGTATATATTATCAATCGAAAATCTATATCTTTGCACCGTAATAAAAAAACAGATAAATATATACGCCAATGAAGCTATTGATAAAGAACATGGTTTGTCCACGCTGCGTCTCGGCGGCAAAGGATATTCTTGTGTCCGAAGGTCTGACGGTGAAGTCAATAAGTTTGGGCGATGCAGAGATAGAGGAAGAACTTACTGACGAGCAACATCTTTCTATAGAAAAGAAATTGCAAGACATAGGATTTGAACTGCTTGACGACCCACGCTCGCAGTTGGTGGAGCAGATACGCTTAGCCGTGCAGCAATGGGTAAGAACGAGCGAGGAGCGTCCCAAGCTGTCCGATTATCTGTCGCGTCATCTCAACAAGGACTACAGCACCATGAGCAAGCTGTTCTCCGAAGTGCGAGGCATCACCATCGAGCGGTTCTCCATCCTGCACCGCATTGAATACGCCAAGGAACTTATGTGCTACAGCCAGCTTTCCACAAGCGAGATAGCCTATAGGCTTGGATACAGCTCGCCAGCACACCTCTCCTCACAGTTTAAGCAAATGACGGGAATGACTCCCAAGGAATTTCGCGGAATGGGAAAACACGACAGAACATCCCTGGATGCATTGTAATGTACGCTGTCGCTGAACGTAAATTGTCGTAAATGTCACGTGAATATTCGAAAATTGTTGTTGTGTAGAAATACGCAGTATAAATATAATTCATGCTAATTCACGTTAAGAAAAAATATATTGTTATTAGTATTAGAGATTGTTATATATATATTAAGTACATGAGAAAAATATTGATTGGCTTGTTGGGATATACATTTGTGTCGCAACAAATGTTGGCACAGACCGATAGCATAGCCAGCAGACACGAATTGAAGAATGTGACAGTGAAAGCCACTAATGGCATCAAGTCGAAATACCGTGTTGACAATGCCGAGATAATAGGGCAAGGCCAGCTGATACGTGCGGCTTGCTGCAACCTTGGCGAGTCGTTCACAGCCAATCCTTCGGTCGACGTTAGCTACAGCGACGCTGCTACTGGAGCAAAGCAGATAAAGCTGCTTGGACTTAGCGGCACTTATGTGCAGATGCTCACTGAGAACATCCCTAATTTGCGTGGCGCTTCCTTACCATACAGTCTGGGCTATGTGCCTGGACCTTGGATGCAGTCGATACAGGTGAGCAAGGGTGCATCGAGCGTCAAGAACGGATATGAGAGCACTACTGGTCAGATAAACATCGAGTTTCTCAAGCCACAAGGCACAGATGGTGTGCGTGCGAATGTTTATCAAGATAGCGAGTTGAAGACAGAAGTAAACCTCGACGGAAGCATACATCTCAACGACCGCCTTTCTACAGCAACCCTTCTTCACTTCGAGAACCGACAGATGGACCATGATGGCAATGACGACGGATTCATGGATATGCCAAAGTTGCGACAATACAACTTGATGCACCGCTGGGCTTACGTGTCGCCACGATGGATTAGTCAGTTGATGGTGCGTGGTTTGCATGATGAGCGCGAAGGTGGACAGAGCCGCAAGCATTTGGCAGCCTCTTCGTCGGAGCCTCTCTACTCAACCTCGGTAAAGACCAACCGCTATGAGATGCAATGGAAAAACGGTTTTACCATTAATGCCGACCACAACACCTCAATAGCCTTAATGCTGCATGGTTCGTGGCATGATGCCGACAATATGTTCGGAAAGACCCAATATGATGTCACTCAGAAGAATGGTTATGCACAGCTGATGTTTGAGACAGATATTACGGAGAAGCATAATATTAGTGTGGGAGCGTCGCTCAACCACGACTACTATGACGAACGCTTCAATCCATTTGGAACATTGCCTAAAGCAGAAAGCAAGGTGACAAAGGAAACCACTCCTGGTCTCTACGCTCAGTACACATATAAGTTGGGCGACAAGCTTACCGTAATGCCTGGTGTACGTTGGGATTATTCCAACCTTTACGGCAGCTTCTTCACACCACGTTTGCACATCAAGTATTCTCCGTCCAAGATTGTCACGCTACGTACTTCTGTAGGCAAGGGCTACCGTTCGCCTCATGCTTTGGCAGAAAATGTTACGCTGTTGGCAAGCGGCAGAGAGATTATCATCGATTCCGACCTTAAGCAGGAGGAGGCATGGAACATGGGAGCTTCTTTGGGCTTCAACATTCCTCTCTTCGGCAAGAATCTGGAGCTGAATGCGGAGTATTACTACACAGACTTCAAGCATCAGATGATAATGAACTTCGATGGAGCCAAAGGCAGTCATACTCTCTCGTTCGAGAATCTCGACGGTAAGAGCTATAGCCACACCTTCCAGGTAGATGCAACTTACTCATTGTTTAATGGAATGTCTGCCACTGCAGCCTTCCGTCTGAACGACGTCAAGTGTACCTACGATGGCAGTCTGCACCAGAAGCCTCTCACGTCACGCTACAAAGGCTTGCTCACTCTCTCGTACAAGACTCCGCTGGAGCTTTGGCAATTCGACATGACCGGTCAGCTTAATGGTGGTGGCGAGCTTTACGACCAAAGCCGCTATCCTGCCTACTTCCAGTTGCAGGCACAAGTGACACGAGAGTTCCACAACTTCAGTCTTTACTTAGGTGGCGAGAATCTCACCAACTACAAGATTGACTCTCCTATACAAAGCGCCCATCATCCATGGAGTGCCGCCTTCGATGCCACTCAGGTGTGGGGACCCGTAACAGGGGCAATGGCTTACGTTGGAATAAGATTCAAATTAGAGAAGTTATAATTTTGAGAAGTTAGAGAAGTTATAGAAGTTATAGCCATTACTCTTTTTTTGCTGAATATTCAGCTGTAAGGCATACGACTTTAAATTCTATAACTTCTGAACTTGCGAAAATTCAGTAACAAACATTATAAAACAAGGATTATTATGAAAAAGAATCTTTTAGTAGCATTTATGCTTGTAGTAGCTGGCAATACATTTGCCAAGACAGCAGCCGACACATTGACAGTAACCACTCAGCCGCAGATGCACTGCCAGAGCTGTGAGAAGAAAATCAAGAGTAACATTCGCTTCGTCAAGGGCACAAAGCAAATCAGCACCTCCCTCGAAGACCAGAAGGTTACTATCATCTACAACTCCAAGAAAGCCAAGTACGACGACTATGTTGAGGCTTTCAAGAAAATAGGTTACGAAATAAAGAAGAAGTAAATTATCAGTTGAGATTTGAGAGTTGAGAGTTATGATATGCTTTAACATTAAATGTTTAGCTTGGTAATCATAACTCTCAATTTTCAACTCTCAATTCTCAACTAATCAGAGCCTCTCGCAGAACTCTATCTTTTCCTTGTTAGGTCCCTCAATTGTGAAGAACTTAACTCCGTTCTCCCAGAAAGGCAAACCATTAACCTCGGTGTCGAGCATTTTCAGTCCTGCACGCTGTACAACCTTAAACAGCTCGTCGATATTCTTCACGTCGATGGCAATATGGTCGATGGCTCCGTATGCCATAGCAGCCTGACGGTTCTGATAAGTCTCTATCACGAGATTGTGGAGCTGAAGGAATGCCACTTCCTCTGTGCCGTTGATGGTGCGCAAGACTGTTGTGAAACCCAGGGTGAGATAGAAGTTGATTGTCTCTTCAATGTTGTTTGTCGGGATACCGATGTGCTGAACGCCTGTTGTGAAATCTTTGATGTTCATAATGCTAATGGATTTTATGGATTTTATGTTGTCAATCTAAGTGTTTTTATAAGTGGATGATTTGTGCGCCAATCTGGAAGTAAGCCTTCTCCGTCTGCGGATTCCACATTCCCATTGCATGTACTGGAATTGTATAGGAACCTATCTTCAGATCGTGGCTCACTTTCAGTTGTGTATGCACTACGCCCGAAGTTTCGCCGTAGAAGTTTTGTTTCTCGCCAGCCTTGTTCAGGGCGAATGCTCCTCCCACTCCTGCATCCACTCTCCATCCCTCCTTATTATATACAGGATATTCGGCATAAACGAATGTTGAGTATTTCTGCTCTGTGTTGTCAGCCGAGCGGTCGCGTCCGAACATTATTGTCGACCAGCTGAGCAGCAATGGAAGCCGAGACTGCTGTAAGCGGTAATTCAGCGTACAGTTAAGAAATCGTCCTGTCTCGTGTGCCGAATAATTAAAATACTGCCTATTGTTGTACGTAGCTCCAGGCGAGAAGTTGTAAGTATCCATAACCGAGAACTCCAGTCCGCCCGTGCGCAGCGTGATGTAATGGTTGAACTCCTTATATAAGCCTTGGGTATTTGTGCCTCCCCACAGACCGAGTGTCATGTGTCCATTGGCAAACGTATAGCCAAGGTCGGTAAGTATAAGGCAACCGTCGGCCACCTCCATGCCTCGCCACAGATGGTTGTTCTGCAAGTCGGCAGTAAGATGGATTTGTGCTGAAGCCGTCAGGCATATTGCCGAGGCAATGAGTGATGTGGTGATTCTTTTCATTTGCAAGGTTTAGGTTTTTAAATTTTTATTCTTTACGCTTGCAAATTTACGTCATCCCAAATAGGTGACAAAACAAAAATAATCCTTGTTTATTGGGAACGTTACCGCAATCGTTCCCAATTTGCGCAAACGTTCCCAAAGATTTTTATTTCAATCGATATATACTATAATGTATCAATTGGATACTATTTTTTTACTTTCTGATCTTGTGACCAGCCAGTCCATAATAGAATATGAAAAGGAAGCAAGGCACAGCGAGCCAATAGGCATTCTGAGCACCAAACGAATCCTTAAGTGTACCAAACAATGTCGGCACTACTGCTCCTCCGGCAATGGCCATAGTAAGCAAGGCGCTGCCCGACTTGGTAAATCTGCCAAGGTCGGCCATTGCCAACGGCCACAACGAAGGCCAAAGCAACGAGCATCCGAGAGCCATAAGGAATATTGCCCATATTGATATCTGGGCTGGCAGCAGCACAATGAGTAGCGAACCTACCACGCCTAACGAAGCACAGATGCGCATGGCACCGTCCTGCGACAGATACTTAGGAATGAGCACAATGCCGCAAATATATCCTACCACCATACCTATACTTGGTATCCATGCATAGCGGTCGGGCGAAGGCAGACCTACAGCCGTGGCATAGTCAATGGCTGTGCTGAGTGCTAAAGTCTCAACACCTACATAGACAAACAAGGCCACAACACCAAGCAGCAAGTGAGGAAACTGCAATATCGATGTCTTGCCTGATGCATAAGGACAATCATCGGCCGAGCCTTCGTCCTCACCTGTAGCCTTCACCTCAGGCAGCGGAGCCAGAAGCGAAACTATGCTCAGCACTACAAACACACCAATGATGATATAGAACGGCAAGTAGAGGTCGGCTATCTGCACATTGGTACTGTCGGGCACTACGGCTGCAAAGAACAGCGGAGCTACAGGCCACGCCAGTTTGTTGCATATTCCCATCATACTGATGCGTCGTGCTGCGCTGTCGATAGGACCAAGTATCGTGATGTATGGATTTACCGATGCCTGCAGATAAGCATTGGCTGTGCCACTTACGAACGAGGCTACCAAAAACAGTATGAAACTCTCGTTCTTAGCCGACAACACGAACACCACGAATGCCAAGGCAAAGATAACAAACGAAACAGCCATTGTACGCTTGTAGCCTATTGCTGCAATGGTGCGCGAGGCTGGATAGCCAAATAGAATGAACGGAATGAATGTGGCTGCCAACAGCAGGTAGGCCACTCCCGAAGACAGATTGAGCGACCCCTTCAATACGGGGATTAGGAAAGAGTTGATGCCCAATGCAAAGCCTAATGTGAAGAACATCAGACCGACAAACGCCAATGGTATGGCGAAGTTTTTGTTTGATTGTTGTGTCATAGATCTATTAAAATTAGTTGAATATCTGGTTATAAAAATATGTTGCAAAGTTACACTTTTTTTATTATAATGATTATGTAGTTGATAAATTGATTGTTTTTTTATGTTTTATATCAAGCAAAAGCCCGGCAAGAGTGACGCATGTGCTCACTTCTTGTCGGGCTTATAGCATTTCTGCAACTACTTTTCTCTCCTAATCAGTTATCTTGAAAACTAATCTACACTTAGACCTATTAGCTATTATATGTCCTATCTTATTCCCACTTGCGTGTGATTACTCTTTGTTGGCCTCAGGCTTCTTCTCAAGATCAATGATCACCTTCATTGAAGTCTCGCGGTGAGTGTCGATATACTTGTAGGCATCATCGTATTCCTCGAAGGCAAAGCGGTTGCTTACGAGTGGCTCCAGATTTACAATGCCACGCGATACATAGTCGATGACAGTCTGATAGTCCTCGTGGCGATACATCATCGAGCCTATGAGTCGCAGCTCATGCTCGCCAAGGTGGAACATGCTAAGAGCAGGGTCCTTGGCAAAGACAGCCACAACAACGATGTCGCTGCCCTTTTCGATAGTCTCCATAAGCGAGCGTATAGATGACTCAACGCCAGCTACCTCGAAGCCAACCTGATAACCCTCGTCGCCGAAAAGCTCTTTGGCAGCTTCCTTCAATGGTCGCTTTGTAATGTTAAGCGTGTCGGCAATGCCACACTCGCGAGCCTTGGCAAGTCGAAGGTCGCTCACATCTGTTATGAGCACTCGCTTTGCTCCGCGAGCCTTGCAGAACTGAGCCACAAGATTGCCGATAGTTCCCGCTCCGCTTACCACAACGTTCTTGCCTTTCACGTCGGTACGGTTGCTTGCATGTGCGCCTACAGCCGCAGGCTCAACCATAGCTCCATAGTCGAGACTCATTCCCTCTGGCAATTTAACCACACGGTCGTCGTCGATAATGAAGTAGTCTTGTGCGCAACCGTCTGCCTGGAAAGCCTGCACACGCAGATGCTCGCATACATTATATTGTCCACGCTTACAAGGATTGCATTCTCCGCAAACCAGTTGTGGGCGTGCTGTGATGTTGTCGCCAGGCTTGCAAACCGTCACTTTGCTGCCACATGCCACAACCACAGCCGAATATTCATGTCCCTGAACAACGGGATAGAATGTGGCAGGATGGAGTCCGTGGTAAGAGTGGATCTCGCTGCCGCAGATGCCAATGCGCTTGATGTTGGCGAGTATCTGGTGTTCCTTAAGGTCTGCTGCCTTAGGTGCTGCCACTTCTTTGAACTCAATGTGCTTAGGGGCTACTAATATTGCTTGTCTCATAGTTGTAATGTTTTTAAAGGATGTTATTGTAATGTTATTATGTTTTATTGCGGTTTTTATAATTTGTTCTTGATGACCTTCAATTCCTCCACAATCTTGTTGTACACATGGCGGTGGAGCTTGTAGAAGCACAGACACACAGCTGTTACCATCCAAAGCATACCAGGAATAGTGGAGAACGTGTGGCGCATGATATTTATTACGTCAGCATTCTGCTCTGCACCTGCCACATATCCTGCCGAGTCGAGAGCCAAGGCAAACATTGCTGTACCGAGAGCCATGCCCATCTTGTTGGCAAGCGACACGAAGGCATATTGGAAACCATCGTTGCGTATGCCCGTCTTCCATTCGCCATATTCCACACAGTCGGGTATTACGGCATAGATGGCTGTGTTGAAACCAGAGAAGAAGAACCATGCTATAGCCGAGCATATATAGAACTGGATAGGGGTGGTGTTAGGACTGAAGAAATAGAGCAATGCCATGAATATTCCGCAGAGTAGAGCGAAAACGGCTGCTGCATATCCCTTGTTGCCAGTCTTGCGGAACACCCACGGGAAACATGCGGCTCCTGCTATTGATGGCAATATGATAGCCATGGAATAGTAGCTGAAGAGCGTTGCCGAACCTTCAACATAGGTGAAGTAGTAGAGGATGTCGGCATTGCGTCCGTAGAGAATGAATCCAAAGAGAAATTGTCCGAGGATAGCAAGCTGATAAGGGCGATTCTTTAGTACCGACTTCAGCTGTACTGAAAGAGGCAACTTCTGTCCCACAGGCACCTCAACCACCTCTTTTGTCTTGCTGAAGCAGAACAGATGGCAGGCAGCGAAGATAATGCCATATATTATAGCTACTGCCAGATAACCGAACTGTGCATTGCCCTTACCCAAGAATGTAACGAGAGGCACGGTTATGATGTTCAGCACACCGATGGCAATCATTGCGCTCACCGAGCGGCTTGTGTTCAGTTTGGCTCTCTCGTCTATGTCCTGTGTCATAGCTCCGCACAGTGTGCCGTAAGGCAGGTTGACGCAAGTGTAGCCAAGCACCAATATGCAGTAGGTCACAGCCATATACACAATCTTTGCAGTCTGGCTCCAGTCGGGGTGTGCCCAGAAAGTGAGCATGAGTATGATGGCTGTTACGGGTGCTCCGAACAGAAGCCAAGGGCGGAAGCGTCCCCAGCGTGTGTGGGTCTTGTCGGTAAGGGTTCCGATGATAGGGTCGTTTACGGCATCCCATATTCTTGATATGAGCATAAGTGTTGCTACAGCACTCATTCCGATGCCAAACACGTCGGTGTAGAAAATCATGAGGAAGTTGCTGACGAACATCCAACTGAAGTTGCAGCCTACATCGCCCATTCCATAGGCAATCTTGCTGACGAACGGCACGCGGCCATTGTGTGTGGTTGTATTCATATTGCTTTTAGGTTTTTTGGTTATTTTCTGACGCAAAGTTAATGCTTTGGTGCAAGATAGCAAAGAATAAAATATCAGACATTTTACGCAACCGTTCCCGCAACCGTTCCCGATTTGCGCAACCGTTCCCAAAGAAAGTACGCCAATCAACAAGTGCAGCCGACGATTGAAAGTTTTAGAGTCGCAATAGTTCTATAGATAGAAAACTTTTGCTAAATTTGCACCATGATTGCAACAAATAGCTAAAACCAACCACACAATGTCAAAATACATCACCATAAAGGATATTGCCAACGAACTCGGCATCTCAAAGTCGACAGTATCGCGCGCCCTGTCGGGCGACTCGTCGAATGTGAAGGCAGAAACAATGCAACTCATCATCGAGACGGCACGCCGCATGGGCTACCACCGCAATGAGATGGCTGTGAGCCTGCGCAAGCAAAGCTCGCACAGCGTAGGCATCATCATTCCCGAGATAGTCACGTCGTTCTATATGACATTCATCAGCCATGTGCAGGCCATATTGCGCCAACACGGCTACAATGTGCTCATCGCCTCCTCCAACGAAAGCTACATACAGGAGTGCAGGAATATAGAAATGATGGAACACTGCATGGTTGACGGGCTTCTTATCAGCGTATGCGACAAGGAACGCAACACGGACGTCTACCGACGTATCGTATCGCGTGGCACTCCCGTCGTGTTCTTCGACCGTACCATGGACAATGTGGAAGCTTCGCAAGTACGGTCAGACGATTATATTATGGCGTTCTTCATAGTGGAGCAACTCATACGCAGCGGCAACAAGAGGATTGTGCATATTCCCGGACCGTCACGCATACGTAATGCCTATGAGCGCCAGCGCGGCTATCGTGATGCTCTGGAGAAGTTCCACGTCGACTTCAATCCCGACCTTGTGCTGCCACCGGCATTGAGCGCCGAGGAGGGTAGCCAGGTGATGGACAACTTTCTTGACCGCAACATCCCGTTCGACGCCGTGTTCGGATTTACTGAGACCGCTCTCATAGGTGCCAAGAACCTGATACAGAAACGTGGGCTGCGCATACCCGACGATGTGCGTGTGTGCTGTATGGCGGGCACCACGCTCTGCACTCTCGTACACCCCACCATTACCGCTGTTGAACAGCCCGTAGAGCAAATGGCTGAGGAAGCTTGCCGGCTGCTTATGCTCAATATGGGCAACAGCGAAAAGCACGTGGAGGACGTAGTGCTGAGGGGCAAAACAGTAGAAAGGGAGTCGACCGAATAAACAGGTGCACACCCCTGAAAGGGGCTGACTCTGAACCATGGGAATACGCAATCGTTTGCATAGCGTATTCTTTTTTTTTTGCATAGTTCATACACGCCGACACGGAAAAACGTATTAATTTTGGAGCAAGAAATAATATCACCTAAACTTATAAACTAAAAAAATTACCGATTGCGACTATGCAAAAAAATTACTTGTTTCTCAATTTATTGGTCATGCTCATAAGCTTGACATT
>URDM01000072.1 GCA_900546575.1 uncultured Prevotella sp. | reverse complement strand
CAAAAACTCGTTGTACATCCACACAAGAACGTACAACGAGTTTTTTTATTTATATTGGGAGTTTTGACACACCCTCTTCATTTCTTTCGGAACTCACTCAGCACATCACAGTGACGGGTGTAGTCGTCAATAGCGTTGGGATAGGCCTTGGCAAACATGTCAAGATCGCCCAAAGCCATATATTGTGCCGACTTATGATGCACCACCAGTACCTCCTTATAGCCGTTGCTGGTATCATATTCGACAGTTGCCCACGGCTCTATCGGCATGAAAGCCAGAGCATACAGAGAGCGATAGCGCAGCCGAACGTCGTCCGACTGCTTGGCAACATTCAGATACTTCACCGTCTCGGCAGCAAAGTCCTTCTCCCACGAGCGTGCCGAATCCATCACACTGTGATAGTAATGCGTCAGATACCAGCAGTCGCCATAGCACGAAGCCTGATAATAGCGCACGGCAAGGTCGTATGCCATCTGCTGCTTGGCTCTGCCTTCACGCGCCAGACTGTATCGGCTTAGGCGGTCGGTCATGTCAATACAGAAGTCGAGCTTTGCGTTGCGGGTCACCTTAACAGGCTCGTAAGCCTCCTCCACCCTCTGCTTGCCAAACCAACGCGGCGTGTCGTAGTGACGCTGCGAACTGTAAATGCTAATCATCTGAGTGGAAAGCAGCGACATACCGACCTTCTTCAGATAAGGAATGGCATCGGCAAAGCGCCCCTCAGCTATGAGTTTTGTGCCGATGAGGTCGTTGAAGTAGTCGGCATCGTGATAAGTGTTCTGCGTGCAGTAGGTCTCGAAAGCGTTGGCATGTGGCGTTGACAGATACTGATAATAGTCGGCAAGGCGGTCGGCTTTAAGACTATCCATCTTGCTGAAATACTCGTTCCACGGACCATACGACACATTATTATTATTATAGTTGCCTTCAGCATTCATCATGGCACACAGTGCCAGAGCCGTGTTGTCCATACCCACCTTGCGGAATAGCGGTTCCAATCCACGATGCACCACACGATCTTTAACGTCGGTGTAGTGGTTTTCGTATTCGCTACTGCTGCCACGCTCTTCCTTTATCTTAGCATCAAGCCAACGGAATTCGGCAAGCAGATAGTCGGTATATTCGGCTGTCGGCTTGTTTGTACGGGTAGACACGAGCAGACGTATGGCACGTGCATTGTCGCGCATGCGCTCCGTTCCGTCAGCCTCAACAGCCTTGTCGGCTTCGGCTATGGCACGTTGGTTGTTGCCTATGAGATAGTCGACCATACTTGCAGCAGCCAGCCACAGGCTTGGCGACTTCACCTTGGCATTGGCAGCGGCATCGACGGCAAACTGCACGAACGCCATCGCCTCCTTGCGATACACCTGTTTGGCATCAATAGTCTTAAACCATTCGGCATCGTCAAATCCAGCCGCCTTCTGGTCGAGCGTTTCCTGCACATTATTGACAAAGTCCTGTACGAGGAAATGTAGCGTCGGGGCGTTGGGATTTTGTGCGAATATGGTACGTATGCCAGCCAGATTGCGGAAGTTGCGCATCACGGTCTTGATTGACTGCACGTCGCCCTGCTCGGCATATATGTTGCAGGCACGTGTGCGCTGACCGCTCTTGAGCAAAGCCCGTGCATAGATGTTGCGCATGGCATTACGCCACGGACTCTCGGCAAGGCGCGAAGCCGTAGAATTCCACAACGCTATGTTGGCGTTGTTGTAGCCCAACATCATATTGGCACGCATCTGCAGCAGCACATACTGCGGTCGGAGCGCCGTGCCACGATAAGCCTTTGCAGCAGCCAGCACATTCTGAAAGGACTTCTGCCGTTGTGCCATCTGCTGCTTCGTGGGATAGTTCCATGCATCCTCTGTATAAGCCTCGCACGTCTTGAAGTAGCGGTTGAACAGCGTGAGATAAGCTATCATAGCCGTGTCGTTCTTCTTTCGGGCTGTGGACATAATCTCGTCACGGTTCCATTTGTAGAACCCTATGCCACAGGGTCCGTCGTTGTCGGTGTACGTCTGCCAATAACGGTCGATGTCATACAGAAAGGCGGGTCCGTCGGTGAGTGCGTTGTGACGATAGACCGAGAACATATAACGATTGTGCGTAGCTCCTTCAGATACGCAAGCCGTTGAGTTGATGAGCGGCAAGGCTGCAATCAAACTACATATTAAGAATCTTTTCATAGTCATTGCGTTTAAATCGGTTGATGTTATTGTTGTTGAGATCAAAAAGTATTATCTCGTTGTTGGCATCAGGTCGGCGACTACCTATTACATTAACGGCTTCGATGATGTCGGCAGCCGACGGTTGGCGTACAGCGATAGAGTCGCTTGGCAGTATAGGATATTCACCATCGTGATGGATGAAGCCCACAAATCTGCCTCCACGAAACAGTATGCGCCATGCGAATATGGGGTAAGCCGTGCTGAGCTTCAGCTTGTAGTCCTTCAGACGGGGCAGGTATGGGGCGGCATCGTGCATGTCGAGTATCGGCTTATGGCATCCTATATCTGTTGCATCGCCCGTATTGTACATCATCAGCACGCCTCGATCGGCAGGCGGAGGTGTCTGCGCAAGCTGATGCAGACGTATGGTCGACGAGAGTTTGAGGTGACGGCTGTGACACTCGCGCATCATGGCACGCATGAATTCGTCATACAGCAGGCGTGTCGAGCGGGTCCAGTCGCAGTCAATCTGTATCTCCCTTACGTTATGCACGTCGTTGGTCTCGTTCATCTGCACCACACGCTTGACGATGAGCGCAGCCAATTGTTGGCGGTCTTGCCTTAGACATTCGGGCAAGACGAATACCGTAGGCACAACGTCTATGCCATGTGGTACGCCTGTAGCAAACTTAAGCGTTGCATTAGGCACCGCCCTGCCACTCGCATCAGTCACTACGTCGAAGTATCTGATGTACATACGGCCGATGTCATAACTACTGATGAAAGCCGACTTCGTAGAGTCAATATTGAGCGTTGTGCTCCAATAGTAGACCGAACGCATCGTTATGGGCTGAGGTTTGGGCTTGCTGCACGACAAGGTCAGTCCGACCGACAACAGGAAACAGACAACAGCCGAGCTTAACTTGATTGTCATTTTTTACGTTTGTCTATTTTACTTTATTATATTGCGAATTTACGCAAAATCAAAGACAATGCAAAATATACCTAAATGTTTTTATCGGTTTCACGCAGTTATTAACGATTAATTCGCTAACTTTGCACCTAAAATTGTTGCAGTTCAGACATTTGGACCAACCAACCGCATCACATTTATGGCAAAGAAATTATTGCTCTTTATATTTCTCATTATATCGTTAGTATCGTCAGCAGCCGGTGCCAACCGCAAATTCACGCTTTGCATCGACCCAGGACATGGCGGTAAGGACACAGGTGCACCCGGAAGCAAATCGGTAGAAAAGAACATCAACCTCAGCGTGGCGCTCGCATTCGGACGCTATGTGGAGCGCAACTGTCCCGACGTAACGGTTGTATATACGCGCAAGACCGACGTGTTTATACCCCTGTACGAACGCGCCGAGATAGCCAACCGAAAGAAAGCCGACCTCTTTATATCCGTACACACCAATGCATTGAAGGGCAACCACAGCATGCGAGGATTCGAAACATACACATTGGGCGACGGACGCTCGCACGCTAAAAAGGAAAACCTTGAGGTGGCAAAACGTGAGAACTCCGTAATCCTGCTTGAGAAAGACTATAAGCAGCACTACGTGGGATTCGACCCCAACTCGCCTGAGAGCAACATCATGTTCGAATTCATCCAGGACAAGAACCTGACACGAAGCATAGAGTTTGCCAAGATGCTTCAGACACACGTGTGTCGCGCAGCCAACCGACCCAACAAGGGCGTGCATCAGCAGAACCTTGCCGTGCTACGACTCACGTCTATGCCAGCCTGCCTGATTGAGTTGGGCTACATCTCAACCCCCGAAGAGGAGCGCATGCTCAACGACAAGGCGCAGGTGGACAATATGGCACGCGGCATATACAACGCCTTCGTACAATACAAGAACAAGTACGACACACACATGACGGTGCCTTACAAGACAATATCCGACCCCGTATCCGAAACTCCCGAACCGGTACAGACCACCGGGAAGGACAATACGGATATGCAGGCAAGCGCCGACAACCCCAATAAGGACAACGCTGACAACACAGCCAATCCCGAACGAAACCCGAAACCATCCCGAACAAACAATGCCGAGAACAAGCCCGCAAAAACGCAGACTATAGCCCGACCAACAGGAAGAATTGACAAGGCACAGCCGGTATTCAAGGTGCAGATAATAGCAGCACAACGCAAGCTCAAGGCAGGCGACCCTAACTTCCGCGGACTTGAGGGATGCGAGTTCTATCAGGAGAACGGAATGGCGAAGTATACCTACGGAGCTTCAAACAACTATAACGAGATATACCGCCTGCGCAAGGCTATACTCGACAAGTTCCCGGGAGCGTTCATCATAGCATTCAAGAACGGAGACAAGATGGACGTGAACCAGGCAATACGCGAATTCAAACAAAACAGAAACAAATAAACATTCAACAATATTATGAAAGGATTTACGAAAGAAGTGAAAATAGCACTCGTCGCTATCATGGGAGTTATTATACTGTTCTTCGGAATGAATTTTCTGAAAGGACTCAACGTCTTTTCGTCGACCGACGACTACTACATAGAGTTCAAAGACATAAGCGGACTGTCAACATCAAGCCCCATCTACGCCGACGGATTCAAAGTGGGCACCGTAAAGGATGTCATCTACGACTACTCGGGCGACCATCCTACACGCGTACTCGTCGGACTGGACAAGGCAATGCGCATTCCTGCCGGCTCAACAGCCGAGATTGAGAGCGACTTTATGGGCAATATCAAGGTCAACCTGCTGCTCGCCAACAATCCACGCGAGCGTGTCATGCCTGGCAGCACGATCAAGGGCAACGTCAACGGAGGTGCCCTTGGCAAGGCAGCCGACATGATTCCTACTATCGAGAAGATGCTGCCTAAGCTCGACAGCATTCTGGGCAGCCTCAACACCCTGCTTGCCGACCCCGCTCTGGCACAGTCGTTGCACAACGTACAGACCATTACCGGCAATCTCACCACTTCTACCGCCGAGCTGAACAAGCTCATGGCGTCACTCAACAAGGGTGTGCCCGTGATGATGGCAAAGGCCGACGGAGTGCTCGATAATACAAACAAGCTGACATCCAACCTCGCCCAGCTCGATATACAGAACACAATGCAGCAGGTGGACCAGACTATTAATAATGTAAAGGAACTCACCGCAAAGCTCAACAGCAACAACGGCACACTCGGATTGCTCATGAACGACCCCTCGCTCTACAACAATCTCAACTCAACCATGTGTAGCGCCGACTCGCTTCTGACCAACCTCAGACAGCACCCGAAACGCTATGTACACTTCTCTCTGTTCGGAAAGAAGGACAAGTAAGCAATATAGATTTTGTATAAATAAGCATAAAGAAATGTTTCACGGCTTCAGACTCGCTCTGAAGCCGATTGTTTCAACATCTTAGCACGATTGTAAACAATGTTTCACCAACAACACCCCGAAAATGCCCAAACCACGTAACTATCAGAGAATCAACCGATTTTCAAGAAAAACGCGTTTATACGACCGCAATTTTATAAAAAAAGCTAACTGTCGGTAAATAAGGATGTTAACAAACTTTGCTTAAACAATAAAATGCAGAGTATTTGCTCACATCAAAAAAAATAAGTAATTTTGCAGACGGAATTTTAAGAATCAACTGTCGAAAGACATTTTAACATACGTACCACAGCCAATGAATTTAAGTCCTGAGAAGCTTTGGGACAAGTGTCTCGCGCTAATACACGAGAACACTACCGAGCAACAATACAACGCATGGTTCAAAAGCATTGTCTTCGAATCCTTCAATGAGGAGTCGAAGACCGTGTTGATACGCGTACCGAGTCCGTTCGTGTACGAGTATTTGGAGGAGAACTATGTAGACTTGTTGCGCAAAGTGCTTACACGTATGTTTGGAGAAAACGTTCAGCTTTCATATCGTATCGTGACCGACAGCGAGAACAAGAAAACGCAGGTGGTGGAAGGCGACGAGCCTACCAACGAGAATATGCGACCCAAGACACGCACCAATGCCAACGAGTCGCCCAACATTCTTGACGCATCACCATTGCAGGAGATTGACTCGCAGCTGAATCCTCACCTCACCTTCCGCAACTATATCGAAGGCAACAGCAACAAGTTGCCACGCGCCATAGGTCAGACCATAGCCGAACATCCGCAGAACATGCAGTTCAACCCGTTCTTCGTATTCGGTCCTTCGGGATGTGGCAAGACCCACCTTATTAATGCTATAGGTGTCGAGGCTAAGCGCATCTACCCCGAAAAGCGTGTGCTCTACATCAGCGCCCGATTGTTTGAGGTGCAGTACACCAATGCCGTACTGCGCAACACTATCAACGACTTCATCAACTTCTATCAGACCATCGACGTTCTGATCGTTGACGACATACAGGAGTGGGAAGACAAGAAGGGTACACAGAACACCTTCTTCCACATCTTCAACCATCTCTTCCGCACCGGCAAGCGCATCATTCTTGCCAGCGACCGTCCACCGGTAGAACTGAAGGGCATGAACGAGCGACTCATCACACGATTCTCTTGCGGACTCATCGCCGAGCTTGAGAAGCCTAACGTGCAGTTGTGTGTTGACATTCTGCAAAGCAAGATACGCCACGACGGCCTGAACATTCCTGAGGATGTGGTGAAGTTCATCGCTTCGACAGCCAACGGAAGCGTGCGCGACCTGCAAGGCGTAATCAATTCGCTCATGGCTTACAGCGTAGTGTACAACTGCAACGTTGACATGCAGCTCGCCCAGCGCGTAATCAAGCGCTCGGTCAAGGTAGAGGACAATCCGCTTACTGTAGACGACATCATCGAAAGCGTTTGCCAGCACTACAACGTTACACCTGCCAACATCAACAGCCGCAGCCGAAAGAAAGACTACGTCATGGCTCGTCAGGTGTCGATATATCTGGCACAGAAATACACCAAGATGCCGGCAAGCCGAATAGGACGACTCGTTGGCGGACGCGACCACTCTACTGTGATATACAGTTGCAACCAGGTGGAGCAACGCATCAAGATAGACAAGAAATTCTCAAGTGAGATAACGAGTATAGAGAACTCGTTCAAACTGAAAAACTGACAACACTTGCCACTCATCCAATAGATACTGGCGGCAAGTAGTTGTCAGTTTTTTTTTGCTTATAGGGTTTACGACTTTTACGCCCCTACTTCTTTTCGGCTGCAAAGCGCTCTTCCTTAAAGTATTTAGCTATCGGCTTCATGAAAGGCGTGAGGTGTACGTCGTGCGGCACATTCTGATAGTCGAGGCGTGTGATGCATTGCGAAACATACAGCCTGTGCTTGGCACGCGACAAGGCTACGTAGAACTTGCGTGCGTCCTCAGCCAATTGGCGGGGATTGTTGCGACTGTAATAATTGGGCATACGTCCGTCGACGGCATCGAATATGATGACATTGTCAAACTCCAGTCCCTTCGCCTTGTGTATAGTCGTAACGAAAATGCGCTCCTTCATATTGCTGCTGCCGCAAAGGTCGGCTTCCTTCAGAGTGCTTATCTCCATTGTATGATTAGAAAGCTGCTCATATAGTGACGGTTCCCGGCCCGTATCTATCATCTCGCCCGACAGATAATCCATCACAAAACGCAGTCCGTCTATCTCCTGCACCATTCCTTCAGAAAGCAGATAGTCATAGAAACGCATTAGTTCCATTACCAAAGCCGGCTTGACATCATCCAATTGGGTGTATATTCTGCCAAGTGCCGATACGTACATCTGCTTGTAGTTACGACGCAATGTTTCGACACGCTGACGCACACGACTGTCGTTAAGAAAGTCGTGCTGCTGCCCTACCCTATCCTTCGAAAGCTCATAGCAATGCACCACTACGCTGCGCGTAGCATTGACATCATCATCGGCAAGATGCGAGTTGGAGCCTTCGAGATGCAACACTTCAAGCAGATACTTCAGTTTGTGCTCTCTAAGTTCGGGATGCAACAGACGTACAAGTCGCAACGAGTCGAGATACGACGGATGCAAATCATGCAGATTAAGGTCTGGCGTGTAGCGACGAAGATTGAAGTCAAGTATGTTATAGTCATAATCGGCATTGTGTCCGAGCAGAGTACATCCGTCGGCATAAGCCATAAACTGGCGTAATGCTTCCTCGTGAGTCAGTAAGTCATGGTGCTTGCGCTCCTCAACAATAGGATTAACGATGTCGCCAAGCATAGCAGGAATCTCCTTGTCGGTTTCGACATATACCGTAAACTCCGACCCTTTCACCACCTCGCCGTTCCTCATCTTCACAGCTGCTATCTGCAGGATGTCGTCCTCAAACACATTCAGTCCGGTTGTCTCGGTATCAAACACCACTATCGTGTCATTGGCGTAGCTATCGACAAATCGCATAAGATAGGTAGAATCATCGTTGCGCAACAGGTCAGACGGCAATATGGCACGGTCGAACAAGTCACGCACAAACTTACGTGCCGCCGCATTGCTCTCGTAGACACGCACTCCCTTCATCAATCTTGCCCACGACATAAAGCTGAACTCATTGTTGAGCACACCAAGATGAGCCAACAGAAGCTTCACATCGGGCTGTGAGAAGAGGTCGGTACCCGAAACCTTGAAATGTCCGATACCACAACGTGTCAGCTCCTGACTTATATCCTCAGCATCGCGGTTGGCATTAACCACAAAGGCCGTAGTAGATTGCGGGAACGTACGGTTCAAATTGTCGGCAAACTGTACGCAGTCGCGCACCTCCTGATCATAATCCTCGCTACATAGAATCTTCAGTTCGTTGCCCATAAGCACCTCATTGCTACTCTTGCCGGCATCAGGCAAAAGCGCACTATCTATACGAAGCACTTCAGCGGCATAAGTATTGAATATGTCGAGCAGATAGCGAGGCGAACGATGGTTTACCGACAGATGATGCAACTGGCATGCCGGCTTTGACTTAATGGCAGAAAGCGTATCGAGCTTGGCTCCCATAAACGAGAATATGGCTTGCTGCTCATCGCCAAGAAACATGACCGTGCGGAAAGGGCGAGCAGTAAGCATCTTGATTATAGCCATCTGCAAGGGATTGATGTCCTGCACCTCGTCCACCTGTATCCACGGATAACGCTTGTACAGTTTTCGTTCCGTATCGGCAACAAGCGCATCGTACGTCATCATAAGCAAATCCTGAAAGTCAAGCAGTCGGTTGGCTCGCTTATACTTGTGGTATTGTTGGGCTAGCGTCATCTTCTGCAGAAGCTTGAATATGGCCTGACGGTCGCCATAATCGCACGTGTCCGACTGAGTAAGGTCACGATATTGCTCCACATTATTATATATATCAGTCATGGCTGCCGCATCAAACGGCTTGCCCATAACTGTACAGATACGCCGCATGGCTGCTATGTCAGTAAGATTGATGCACTCCGGATGCACACGCAATTCCTTAGGATGTCCGTGGCTAATCTGATGCATCATACTCTCAAGATGGAATATCTCGCTATACGAGCGACGACGATTGTAGTTTGATTGCACCAGATATTCGTCCTCACCAAGATAGCGCGCAAGTATCGATACGGCATCATCCTCGTCAATAACGCTCGACTCGGCAGCCACAAGTCCCTCGGCAAACAGAAACTTTGAACAGAAACGATGCACATTACCAACGAAAACGTCCCTCACATCATCATCCGCGATGTTCTGCGTAATGCGTTCAATCATGCCGCGTGCAGCACGGTTGGTGAACGTAAGGCACAACATATCCTTATACTCCACGCCCTCTGAGTCGTGAGCATAGCGTATGCGTTCGGTCAATATCTGGGTCTTGCCACATCCTGGAGGCGCAAGCACAAGATGAAATCCACCTTGAGCCTCAATCACTTCCTGCTGACAAGGGTCGGGAATAAATCCGCTGACAGTTTGCGTATTTTCTGATGCCATAAACAGCTACAATTGGTTCGTTTTAAAAGAATATACAAAAATAACACAAACTTATTGGAGAACGAAATAAAACTGTAAAAAAAAGAGAACGAAACAAAACTCTAAAAAAGAATTGTTTCGTTCTACGCTGTTATCCATTTTTATTTTTGCATTCTATGAGACTTTGTTTTTGTGCATTGCCTTCTTTCTGATTCTAATCCTTATTCTGTAGCCCGACCATAAGCACCAGACGGCAAGTATGCCCATCACAAAAATAAAAATGTAGGTGGCAATGCTTCCTATGAAGATTCTTCCACTATGCACCTCCAATGCCACATTCCATAGCGACATAGGCAGTTGGTTCATACTTGCAGGTTGAGGGCAGAATGTCGTTCCTTCGTAATATTCGGCTATTATCGGAACGGAGAAGTCCTGACTCATACCAGCAATGGCTTTCTTTCCGAACGGAGCGCCTGGTTTCTTCGGTGCAGACTCACCCGTAAAGTAATCAAAAGCCTTAGCTTGTTGTCTGTCCCAAACATACAAACCGCTAAACGAACCGCAAAGCCATCTGCCTTTCACGTCCTTCTGCAACACATTCAATCCCATCACGCTTACGGGAGGAGCTGAAGCGAGTGCTTTCACCTTTGCATTTGACATATTCAGGGAATAAAACCCTTCTGACGTTGACAGAAGCCAGTCGTGACAACTGTCATCATATCGAATCATACGGAGCTTGTCGTGCCATGGATTTTCGCTCTTTAGAGTTGTTCCGGGAAGTGCCGGTATCTTGTTCAAGACCAATGCTATCATCACAGGAGGACGAAGACACCAACCCGTCAGAGCTATCAGCAATGTGAGAATGATAGTATAACGCCCTATTCTGTCATGCAGACGAAACGATTGTTGCATCAGGACTCTATGTTTCGGTCGCAACCATATTATGACACCTGTCATGCAGAGCAATACCAGGATTACGGCAATGGCATCAACCACAAGTTTTCCTGCCATGCCAAACAATTCTCCGCTATGAAGCAACCAAACAGTACGGAATACCGTCACCTTGCCGTCATAATTCTTTGGAGCAGAAAGTTGTATGCGCTTGAATGTTGTATATGGAGGCAGCGACACGTAAGCAAAGGAACGGCTAAGCACCACAAGAGTGTCGCCATGCGAAGCTATATCGGTCAACTTTTCGTCGTCTTCCAACGGCATCTTCACCTCATTCCATTTACCATGCACTCCATATCGGTATATTCCGAATGGCGATACCGCCCAAAGACTGCCATTTGCTGCCTTTATTACATTTCTTATCTGGCGATAGTCAGCGCCTATAGGCAATCCGTCATTGAAGTCATTGAAGCACGAAGCCTTGGTATCGGAGAGCCATATCCCTCCATTGCCGTAAAGCAACAGGCGATGAGAAAAAGCCTTCATAGTCAACGAGTCTTCTACAAAGGCTTTGTCAAGATCGAGCGTTCCTCTTAGCAAACCGCCATTCCAATTGCGATACTCATAACGGCTTGGCAGATACTTCCTGCTCACGTTCACATTCTTAATAAGTGAACGATGATTAAGCAGAATACCTGATACGCAGAACATAAGCATGAAAAAGCTCATGCCAATCCCCAACCATTTATGTTGTTTTCTCCATTTCAATTTCATAATGCTATCATCATTTTCAGACTACAAAGGAACTAAATTCCCAATGAATGCACAATACTTAAAAATAATGAAACTATAGATATATTGCCATTTGCATTGCCACCACAAATACTTTTTGTATATTTGCGATGTAATAACAAAAATCGCTTGTCTTTTTCAATAGACAATAAAAATAAATGAATAAAAGTTGACGGTGTCTTTATCACCTCAAATAATTTTCGTAAATTTGGGGTGTAATAATCAAATCGTCTGCTATTATGGAATTCTTTTTTATATGGATTTTAGTTGTAGTTCTGGTCGCCTGCGCTAATGGTAGAGGCAGATAGCTTCGTGTATTTTATATAACAATATAAAAATGCTACTTTTGGTTCCACAACCATTAGTAGCATTTGATAAAATGCTAGAATATATAAACAAAATGGAAGGAGTTGACGCTATTTTACAAGAGTATGGCAATCTTGCAGGCAAGCCCCCTCAATCGACTCCTATTGTGAGGTTATATAAGTCACAAAAAACTTCGTATCATGGCATGAAACGATCATTTCAAGACACAATACGGTCATATCAAGGCATGATACGACCGTATCAAGGCACGCAACAGTTCTTTATACCACGATACAGACTATACGCATACATAATCTACGTCTTAACCATTCATCTGTTCTTATTACACAGGGATGAACGGAGGAACACGTATAGGATTACAACACCAAAAACTTCTTTTAGCTAAAAATCCCTTGCTATATTTCTTTTTCAATCAAATAAATCGTATATTTGCAAATGCAATATTAAACACGTACGAATATGATAATACATGTAGCCAATCCTATTTACGACTCCGTATTCAAATACATTATGGAGGACGAGCGTATAGCCAAAACCATTCTGTCGGCGCTGCTGAAGAAAGAAGTGGTTCATGTAACTGTGCGGCCACATGAGTATAGCAACACTACACGCGACACGCTGTCGATGTTTCGCATTGACTTCGCGGCTACTGTGCGCGAGAAGGAAGGCAATGAGATTAAGGACCGCATTGTGCTGATTGAGTTGCAGAAGACTTGGCTCAACACTGAGACACTGAGATTCCGCCAGTATCTTGGAGCACAATACAACAACAAGAACAATATCCGCGAGGCAGACGAAAAGGGCTTTGCCTATCCTATGGTGGCTGTCTATCTGCTTGGCCATAAGGTAGGCAACATCAAGGAACCGATAGTATACGTAAACCATGACGTTTTCGACTATAACGGCAACGTTGTTGCTGAGGGTAATACCGAACCTTTTGTAGAGAGCCTTACGCACAACAGCATCATCGTGCAGATACCACGTCTGCAAGGCAATGTCAACAACCGTCTGGAGAAGGTGCTGAGCGTGTTCGACCAGACCAATGTAGAGGGCGACACACAGCAGGTGCTTAAGATTGACGAGGACAAATATGCCGACGACAACGACATGATGTATGTGCTTCACAAACTCACCGCCGCTGCCGCCAACTCTGAAATGAGACAGGACATGAATGTGGAAGACGAATTCTACAAGGCAATCGAAGACCGTGACACGGCTATCATGCAACGAGACAAAATACTGAAAGAACAAAGCGAACAGCTTTCACAGCAAAGCGAACAGCTTTCACAGCAAAGCGAACAGTTGAAGAATATGGCTAAAGCTTTGTCGGCAAGCGGACTGAGCAACGATCAGATTTCGCAGATGACGGGAATGAGCGTTGCTGAAGTTACTCATCTGCTGGAATAATACTTTATGGGAATAACGCTTCATACGAAACAAATCCCCCAAAAGGAGACTATGGCACAACAAGCCATAGTCTCCTTTTCTATTTTAGTATGAAAAGAGGGCAATCATAGAGACCATTAACGACAAACTCACGTTAATCTATATAATTATATCCGATTCTGCTTGTTGCAGTCCAACTAATCGCTTTAAATCATAACTGGCAAATGCAGTATCACAAATATTGCTCATACTTCAAAATTTTTATTTTCCCTTTCGTAGAAAACTACTTCCGGAATTTGTTAGAAATTATGTGCCTTAAAAAGGTGTTATGCACATCGATGCAAGGTTTGGCACCAAAATACGACCCGTAGGCGTGGAGATTTTGAAGCCAAGCAGGGCCTTGACCTTGCAAAGCGATAAGGCATAACAAATACCTTTGCACAATAATTTCAATAAATCTCGGAAGTTATATTTTGAGTATGAAAAAAAGAACCGCATACCTTTATAGACTAATTGTCTACAATGGTATGCGGTAAAATATAGGATAGTGTCTATTCTAATCTTTCCAGATGTTTTCCCATGCATTATGGAATATATTTCCTGGGAAAGGATTCTTAAAACCTGGCAAGCCTTTACTCGGTCTGCCATCGTTTCCTTGCAAAAGCCCCAAATGAAGTTCTGCTGGTAGCGACAGGTTCAATGGTTTCTCGCGTTGAATTTTGTTGCAGTATCTATCACTAAGCGAATAGAGCAGCTTTATGAATTGACTGCGAGACAAAATATAATAATCAGGATTGTTGTCTTCATCTAATGAAACAAACACATAAGGTCCTTTCACCTCTCTGTTTAGTTCATCCAAGTTGATGCTCTGCCTAAGTGAAAAGCCGGTAGGAAAATCCTTTCCGCGTCTTGCTTTTACTTGTATAAGCGAAGATTGGTGCTGCCATGTGTTTTCATCACACTTGATACAGATCACATCAATAGCCTTGCAGTTTCTGACGGCAGCATTTACATTCATCGCCACCCACCCATTTTTAATTAGTTCTGCAACGACAAGACTTTCTCCTATAGCACCTGTCATTTGAGAATTGTTTGTAATCATAGTTGTAACATTTTATTTGTGAGAACTTTCCAAAAGGACAAAGGGAGAAACACATTTTCCAAATGTGCAATTTCGAAGAACATAGGTGCGATTTCTTCAGGTTTATAACCAGCTATGCCACATGCGAT
>URDM01000071.1 GCA_900546575.1 uncultured Prevotella sp. | reverse complement strand
AAATATAAAATAGGTGTGTCGCAGTGTGTGGGTGGACGCTGGCGCGATAAAGCCAACATTGAGATGCTATCGGCACAGCATCTCTATGACACCGATGTTAAGGTGATTATAAAGAATGCCGACAATAGCAACGAGCGGCAATGCCTACAGATTGATAGCCTTGTTGATGAGGGTGTCGACCTGCTTGTGGTTTCGCCTAATGACTTTCATGCTCTTAATGGCAGTCTGCAACGTGCCCACGACAAGCATATTCCCATTGTCTTCTATGACCGTATCACAGCCATGAACGACTATACCGCTTATATAGGTGGCGACAATGTTGAGGCTGGACGCAAGATGGCGGAATATGCAGCAATGCTGTGTCGTGACAGCATCAAGACTGGCGGTCGACGACCAATTGTATTGGAAATGAGTGGACCATCAGATATGTCCCCAGCTGTACAACGACATTCTGGTTTTAGCGAAACAATATCCATCCATTGAGTATCATCATGTGCCAGGTCAATGGTCATACGACGACTGTAAACGTATAATGCAACGATGGTTGAAGGATGGCAAAAATGTAGATATTGTATTCTGCCACAGTGATTTTGTTGTTTTTGGTGCTTATGAGGCAGCCAAAGAATTTCACAAGGAGCACGACATCCGTTTTCTTGGTATTGACGGGCTACCAGGTGAAGGCATAGACGCTATTCAAAACGGACAGCTCGCAGCTTCATATATCTACCCTACCCATGGCGAGGAGGTGATAGCTCTTGCCGTGCGCATTCTTGAGGGCAAACCATTTGAACGTGTTAACAACCTGAAGAGCTTTGTTATAACACCGCAAAATGTAGCCGACATTTCGCTGAGTAGTAACTCGCTAATGAAGCAAAACCAATATCTTGCTACGATTCAATCTAAACTTGAGACTTATCTGGGCTTCTATCACATACAACGTGCTCTGCTCATTGTGTCAATGCTCGTCATCTTGCTATTGGCTGTGGCTGTTTTCACCACATGGCGTGCCGTGCGTGCAACACGTCGTGCCAACCGTCGCATGCGCGAACTGAACGACGAACAGACCCGATTCTTCACCAATGCGTCACATCAGTTGCGCACTCCGCTTACGCTTATAGCTGGTCCCGTCAACCAACTGGCTGCTGGCAAAGGTGATTCGCAGCAACTCATCGACATCGTTAAGCGCAACGTGGAGCAACTGCAACGCCTTGTTGGTGACGTATTGCTGTTCCGTCGGGAGAATCGCGCCACCATCGACGATTTCAATGCTACTACCGACGAGCAACTCATGGCAAGCCGTAAGGCTGTGCAGGAGAGTCGTCACGACACTCTGATTAACGACAATGCCGACGAACTCGCCACAGTACTCATCGTTGACGACAACGCCGATATGCGTGCTTATCTGCGCACGCTGCTTCTCGACCGCTACTATGTGATAGAGGCAGCCGACGGACAGAGCGGACTGAAGCTCGCAGTGGAGAGTGTGCCCGACATAGTTGTGTCTGACGTGATGATGCCCGTAATGGATGGACTGACCTTCTGCACCCGTCTTAAGCAGCACGAGGCTACAAGCCACATCCCCGTATTGCTGCTTACAGCACGCAGTAGCGAGCAACAGCACATCGAAGGATTGCAGACCGGTGCCGACATATATATGACCAAACCATTCAGTGCCGACCTGCTTCTTGCCAATATAGCATCGCTTCTTGCCAACCGACTGAAACTTCGCCAACTGTTCAATGCTCAAAATTCGCAATCAGAGCAGCCGTCAACTCAACATTCAACACTCAACACTCAACACTCTCCTTCGCCCGACCGACGATTCCTCGATACATTCCTCAAGGCAATGGAGAAGCATATGTCGAACACCAATCTCAAGATTGAAGACCTTGGCGACGAAGTTGGACTGTCGCGCGTGCAGCTATACCGTAAGGTGAAAGCCCTTACGGGCATGACTCCCGTTGAAATACTGCGCGAGACACGACTCAAACGAGCCATGCAACTGCTCAAGACCACTGACAAGACTGTATCCGAAATAGCTAATGAAGTAGGATTTGCCACTCCAGGCTATTTTTCGTCATGCTTTAAAAAACAATATGACAAATATCCTACAGATATAAGAGAGGAAATGAAGGTTTAGTTTACATAACTAAATAAAATAATTGGCACAACAGAACAAAAAACTCAACATTTTTGACTATCCAGTCAACGATTGTTGCATGTAACATGAGTGATATTTTGTGAACGATTCATGAAATGTCACTTATTTTTTATCCTATAACTTTGCAACCGTTAGAAAGACGTAAAACTTAAACCCAAAACAAAAACGTATATCTTATGAAAAAAGCAAAAGTAGCTTTAGTAAGTATGCTCATGCTTGCCGGATCTGGCATGTACGCTCAGACCAACGGCATTGGCGGAACGGTGACTGACAATACGGGTGAACCTATTATTGGTGCATCGGTGAAAGTTAAGGGATCCTCAAACATGGGCACTGTTACCGACATTGACGGTAACTTCAAACTCAATGTAAAACCCGGTGAAACCCTTATCATCTCTTATATAGGATGTAAGGACCAGGAAGTAAAGGCTGGTGAAAATCTCAAAATTGTACTTGAAGACAACTCTGAGGTATTGGGCGAGGTCGTTGTGACTGGTTATCAGGTGCAGCGCAAGGCCGACCTGACTGGTTCGGTGTCGGTAGTGAGCGCCAAAGACCTCAAATCGTCTGCCGATACCGACCCTATGCGTTCGCTGCAAGGCAAGGTGCCAGGCATGACTATCACTACCGACGGCTCACCTATTGGCACGGGTACGGTTCGTATACGTGGTATTGGTTCGTTCAACTCATCACAAGATCCACTCTTCGTTATTGACGGTGTGCCTACAACAACAGCCCTCAATTCGCTCAACATGAACGACATCGAGAGTATGCAGGTGCTCAAGGATGCGGCTTCGGCATCTATATATGGTTCGCGTGCTGCCAATGGTGTCATCATCATCACCACAAAACGTGGTAAGAAGGGAAGCAAGCTGAATGTCGATTTCTCAACAAATCTCACGGCACAGTTCTACAATTCGCAGTCGATGATGAAACTCTGCAACACATCTGAGTATGCTACAGCAATGGCTCAGGCTGCACTCAACGATGGTATCGACCCCGTTGCCTATGCCCGCAACTATGGTCTGGACCTCAACGCCACTACCGGACGCACCATAAAGGCATACGACCCGGCTACCGGCAACTACAATTCATATACCGTAAACGGTGCATACGATGGCTATATCAATGCCAAGAAGACGATGAGACTGTCGGATACCGACTGGCTTGACGAGATTTCACGCACCGGTTTCATGCAGAGCTACGACCTCTCTCTGTCGGGTGCCACCGACAAGTTTACTGGTCTTTTCTCGGCAGGATACAAGAAGAACAACGGTATATTGAAGTATTCTAACTTTGAGAACTTCTCAGCTCGATTCAACTCTACTTACAATGTCAACAAGATTGTAAGTGTAGGCGAGAATGCTACAGTCACTTATTCAAAGCAGGTAGACTGCGCACCAATGGAGAACGCGCTGAAGATGTCGCCTACCGTTCCCGTATATGAAGAGGACGGCACCACATTTGGCGGACCAGTAGGTGGTATGAGCGACCGTCAGAACCCTCTGCGCGAGATGTATATGAATCGCGACAACGCCATGAAGATATGGCGTGTGTTCGGCAATGCTTATGTTGATGTCAAGCCATTGAAGGGTCTTGTGCTCCGTTCTAACTTCGGTCTCGACTATTATCACTCGTTCATTCACTCAATGACCCATACCTTCAAGTCGGACATTGTGAACAATGATATTCCAAGCACAACGCTCTCTGCCCACGACGACGTTCGCTGGACATGGAGCAATACAGCCAACTACAACTTCAAGATAGCACGCGACCACGACTTTACGGTGCTTGCCGGTATGGAGTTGCATAAGCAGACTGTAGAGGATGCAGGTGCATACGCCCAGACCTTTGCAATAGAAGACAAGGACTATATGTGGCCCGACGCCGCAACAGGTATTCAGAGAGCAACAGGTATTGGTTCTGGATACACATTGGCATCGTTCTTCGGAAAGGTTGACTACAACTGGCAGGACCTCGTTCTCGCATCATTCACCATACGTCGTGACGGTAGCTCACGCTTCGGCAAGAACAACCGTTATGGTAACTTCCCCGCTGCCACACTCGGCTATCGTCTTTCGAAGAACCTGAAGGCATCTTGGATTGACGATCTTAAGATTCGTGCATCGTGGGGTAAGACCGGTAATCAGGAGATTTCGAACACTGCCCGCTACGGATTGTATGTTGCCGACTACGGAGCAGACCGCGTAACGTCTACCGCTTACGACATCTTCCGTCAAGGTACAGGCATCTTCCCTTCTGGATTCCGCGCCACACAGACAGCCAACGATAATCTGAAGTGGGAGACAACAATACAGTATAACGTTGGTGCCGACTTCTCAATGTTCAATCAGGAACTCTATGGAACAGTCGATGCTTATATTAAAGATGTAAAGGACATGCTCATCTCGCCGGCTTACCTTGGTGCAATGGGTGAAGGCGGAGCAAGTTGGTCAAACGGTCCGTCGCTCCGCAACATAGGTATGGAGGCCAATGTGGGCTATCGTCATACTACTAAGTACGGTTTGCGCTACGACGTTTCAGCCAATATCGACTTCTTCCGCAACAAGGTGACATATCTGCCATCTACAACCACCGGTTCGTATGCACACACAATGAAGGAGAACCTCGTACAGTCAAAGCAGCCTTATGGCTCAATCGTGGGCTACGTGGTTGAAGGACTATATCAGAGCAAAGAGGAAGCTAATGCCTCTGGCCAGCCCAACGCACGTGTAGGCGGATTGAAATATGCCGATCTCGACAATAGCGGCACTATCGATGCCAACGACCAGACTTGGATTTTCAATCCTGTGCCCGACTTCAACTGGGGTCTGAACGTACAGCTCGGCTACAAGAACTTCGACCTCTCAATGTTCTTCCAGGGTGTCTGCGGTGTGGATGTATACAACAATCAGAAATTCCAGACCGACTTCTGGAGCATCACTGATGCCGGAAGCAACAAGGGCAACCGCATGCTTGGAGCATGGACCAAGGACAATACATCGTCGACAATACCCGCACTGACTACCAACAATACCGGTGACGAGGGCCGCGCTTCAACATACTTCGTCGAGCATGGCAGCTGGATGAAGCTGCGCACGCTTCAGATTGGCTACAACTTCGCTGACTCGCTCTTGAAGAAACTGCACATGACATCGGCTCGTGTATATGTTTCAGGTCAGAATCTATTCACATTAAAGAGCAACAGCTTCACCATCTCCGACCCCGAGAACCCAAACTGGGCTTATCCTCACTCTTCGTCAGTGTCGTTCGGACTGCAGGTCAGCTTCTAATATAAGTTGGAGACATATATATAATTGGTGTATATAACAAGGTAATCCAAACAATTTAAAGAATCCAAACAATGAAAAATCTATATAAATATATATTCGCAGCGATGCTGACACTTACCACAGCAACATCATGCAGCGACTTCCTCGATGAGTCACCGAAGGGCGTCATTGACGAAGAAAAGGCTTTCAGCCGCCCCGATGAAATGGTTACTTCGGCTTACGCCATGCTCGGCGACTGCTGGTATTCGTATCCGTTCAACCTCTGGCCTTATGGCGACTTGTCGTCAGACGATTGCTTGAAGGGCGGTTCGGGAACCACCGACACTGGCTATCATCCAATGGAGATATGGTCGACAATGACCTCTACGTCTGGCGAATTTGACGAACTCTGGTATCGCCTTTATTGTGCTGTGAGCCGTTGCAACCGTGCGTTGCTCTCGCTCGAGCAGTACGGCAACGCCAAACTGGGCGAAGATGTATGCAAACAACGTGTAGCCGAAGTGAAATTCCTCCGTGCTCACTTCTACTTCAAGCTCATCACCATGTTCCGTCAGGTGCCTTGGATTGACGAGAACGTCACAAAGAACAACCTTCAGGAGCAGACTCGCAACGACGAGTTTACATACGAGCAGCTGTTCGATAAGATTATAGCCGACTTTAAGGAGGCCTATGACGTGCTGCCAGAAGTACAGAAAGACAAGAACCGCGCCAACAAAATCGCTGCTGCATCGTATCTCGCCAAGTGCTATCTCACCCTTGCATACGGTGACGGCTATGAAGCCACCAACGGCTACGACCATATCAACAGAGAATATATGCAGAAAGTGGTGGATTATACCGATGTTGTGAAGAACTCACCCGATTACGGTTATCTTGAAGACTATGGCGATATCTTCCTCCCCGAAGAGAAGAACAGCAAGGAGAGCATCTTCGCCGTGCAGACTTCCGACTATAAGGACGACAACACAACATTCGGTCGTGCCAACTGGAGCAATGTGCTTAATGGCGTATGGAACATGTGGTCATGCGGATGGGACTTCCACAAGCCGTCGCAGGATCTCGTTAACGCATTTAAGACAAAGAACGGTCTGCCCGAGTTCGACGACTACAACACGTCCATCGCATATCCTATAAACGGCGAACCGAACGCTCAGAAGTGGGATCCACGCCTCTTCCATACTGTGGGTATGCCTACTTTCCCATACAAGTATGAGAAGGAATACACCCTCACTAAGGCTAATAGCCGCACACCTAACACTTACGGCTACTACTGTTCGATGAAAGAGGTGCCGCAGCGTTCAAAGGGTGAGACGTACAACGGCTCATGGCAGGCGTTCGCTATGAACGACTACGTGTTCCGCTACACCGACGTGATGCTCATGCGTGCTGAGGCTCTCATCGAGACCGACAACCTCGCTGAGGCTCGCTCTATCATCAACGACATCCGCCAACGTGCCAAGAACTCGGTAGACAAGCACATTGCATACGCTGCGAACCAGTGCGACATAGCACTCTACCCCGAATCTTACTTCCAGAACAAGGAGACTGCACGTAAGTGTCTGCGCTGGGAGCGCCGACTGGAACTCGCTATGGAGAACGGACGCTACTTCGACCTACGCCGTTGGGGCATTGCTTCCAAGACACTCAACGCCTACTTCGCCAAGGAGCAGAACGATGTGTACGACGGACAGACCTACGCCACATATCTGAAGGATGCCCACTACACAGCTGGCAAGAACGAGTTCTATCCGATACCATACAATCAGCTCTACTATGTGCCGGGATTGTACAAACAGAACAAGAACTACTAAATAATCGCTAAGGGTTTTAGTTGTAATTATTTAAGTTTCGCAAGCGAAAGTAGTTAAGAAGTTAAGGAGTTATCGCGCCCTACGGTCGCTAAGGAGTTAAGCCATTAGCTTTGTTTTGCTTGATATAGCTTTATAAGCATTTGGCTTAACTTCTTAACTCCTTTAACTACTGAATTCTCTGAACTTGCGAAAGTTCAGTAATTATAATATATAGAAATGAAAAAGTAGCGGAGGTCACTGTGAAGTGAACCTCCGCTACTTTTTTAGTACGCTCGGCATGAACATTGTCTAACGGGTGGAAGTCCCGAGCAAGCCCTAATAGCGGAAATTGCATAGTCAAAGGCAAGGGTGTCAATCGCGAGGTGGAATCTGAAGGAAGCAGAGGTCGGTAAATCGTATATGCAACACTTTTATTTATTCCACCATTATGGGCAGCGTTGTCATGGGCAAGCCTTCGGTTGAGACGCTGAGTGTTGCCGTGCCGTGCTTCATTCCTTTCACTACCACTACAAGCTTGCCGCTGAACAGTGGCATCTCGGTAGAATTGAAGGGCACGAGCGATGTTGCGTCGCCGTTGCAGGCTGCGCGGAATTTGGCAGCGCCCGTTACATGGAACTTCATCTTGTTGGTAGCCGTGGCACACGCATTACCGTCCTTGTCAACTACCGATACGGTCACAAACGCAAGGTCTTCGCCCTTCGACGAGATGCTGTTGCGGTCGGCTTTCAGCACGATACGTGCCGGAGCGCCCGCCGTGCGTATTGTCTTTTCTGCCTTAGGAGTGCCGTCGTAGTCGTAAGCCACAACGCGTATCTCGCCCGGCTCGTACTTCACGTTGTTCCAACGCAGGCGGTAGCGGTCCAGACGCGAGCCGGGATTCTTTGCAATTCTGCCCTGACTCTTGCCGTTGACGAAGAGTTCTGCCATCGGATACGACGTGTAGCAGTATACCGGTGTAGTCTCGCCCTCGCGTCCGGGGAATGTCCAGTGCGGCAGAACGTGCAGCGTAGCGTCGTCCTTGCGCCAGTGTGAGCGATACAGGTAGTAACGGTCCTTGGGCAGACCCGCAAGGTCGCAGATGCCGAAGTAGCTCGAACGCGACGGCCAATACTCGTCGTAGGGCGACGGTTCGCCCAGATAGTCGTAGCCGGTCCATACAAATTCGCCTATCACATAGTCGCGGTCGTCCTGCATCTGCCAGTCGTCGTCGGGCAGATTGCTCCACGGACAATACTCAACGTCATAGCTTGAGCACTGGCCGTCGGCATATTTCTTTGAGTCTGAAGGCTCGACGGGGAACTTATACACGCCACGCGAGCTGACAGTCGAAGCTGTCTCCGAACCCAAGAGGAATCCCTTAGGCAGCTGGCGGATGTTCTTGTCGTACTTGTGTACACGATAGTTGAAGCCTGGAACGTCCATGACCTGAGCGAAACCCGAATTGAGCGCAGCCTCAGCCTGGTCCATTCCCTGCGTTACTGGGCGTGTGGGGTCGAGCTTATGGCAGATGTTCTGCAGATGCTTTGAGATGTTACGGCCCTCCTCACTCCACTGTTCTGGTATCTCATTGCCAATGCTCCACATGACGATTGATGGATGGTTGCGGTGGTTGAGCACAAGGTTTTCCATGTCGCGGTCAGCCCACTGCTTGAAGTTGAGGGCGTAGCCGTTCTTGCATTTCGGATAAATCCACATGTCGAAGCTCTCAGCCATCACCATCATACCCATCGAGTCGCATATCTCCATCTGCCATGTCGACGGCATGTTATGCGCCGTGCGGATGGCGTCGCAACCCATATCCTTCATCGTGCGTATCTGTCGGATGAGTGCAGCCTTGTTTACTGCCGCCCCAAGCGGACCCAGGTCGTGGTGCAGACACACTCCCTTTATCTTGCGCGAAACTCCATTCAGCTGGAAACCGTCATACTGCGCCACACGTACCGTGCGTATTCCCACCTTCTGCTGAGTCTGGTCAATAAGCTTGTTGTTGCGGTAGAGGCGTGTGACGAGCTTATATAAATAAGGTGATTCGGGCGACCATAGCTGCGCATTGTCCACAGTCAGCGTCTTCACAACGTTGCCTTGAGCGTCGAAGTCGCCGTATTTGAATTGCGCCACCACCTTGCCCGTGGCATCGACGAGCTGGTTTTCTATCGACAGAGTCTTGTCTACATTGTTTATATTGGTGCAGATACTCACCTCAGCCTTGCCTTTGTTTATCGACTCTGTGCGGAAGTAGCAGCCCCAAGGGTTGATTGTTGCAGCGTCGGCATTCATCACGAGTTGTACGGGACGATACAATCCGCCACCCGGATACCATCGCGAACTCTCCTCACGGTTGTTGAGGCTCACGCTAATCTCGTTTCTGCCATTCTTCAAGAATGGCGCAGCGTCAACACGGAAGGCGTTATATCCGTAAGCCCAGTGACCTGCCAGCTTGCCATTAATATACACATGAGGGTCTGCCATGGCTCCGTCAAACTCCAGAACAGCCGTCTTGGGCAGTCGCTTCAAGTTGACTGTGGTCTTATAGAATCCACGTCCTATCCAAGGCAGAGCGCCCGAGCGTCCCGACTTCTCCGTCTTCTCCTTTTCGCCGTTCTGCTCTATGGCAACATACTGAAGATCCCACTTCTTGTCGAAAGGTCCGTTTATCGCCCAGTCGTGCGGAACGGTGACAGCTTTATAGTTGATGCTGTCGCGAGAGAACTGCCATTGCTTCAGGTTGATTGTGCTGCGTTGGGCAGAAGCTGTGAGTGATGCAGCGAGAGAAAGGGCGCAGAAGCCCCAGAAGCCCCACCCCCAGCCCCTCCCCCGCAGGGAGGGGAGAGGTATGCTGTTAGGTATATTATATATTAATGTATATAAACGATTCATTGATTATATATTAAATGTAGATTATTGAACTTTCGCAAGTTCAGAAGTTATAGAATTTAAAGAAGTTATAGATTTTAAAGCCGTATGTCTTATAGCTGAATATTCAGCAAAAAGAGTAATGGCTATAAATTCTAGCGACCGTATGGAGCGCTAACTTCTTTAACTTCTGAATTCTCTGAACTTGCTAAAGTTCAGTAGATTATATATTGAGTTTAATAATAATTCTCAACTATCAATTCTTGAAAGCATTCAGAGCATCGGTCGGCTTGCCGTTGGAATCGAACGCTCCCTTGTTGTAGTCGTTCCATCCTCCGTAACATTCCGGTTCCCAGTAGAAAATGCCCAGACATTCAGCCTTGGCCTTGCATCCGTCCACCATCTTCTTCATCATTGCAGCGGCATTTTCCGAGTCCCATGGCATGCCAATCTCGCATATCATCACCTTCTTATTGTAACGTGTGGCGAGAGTAGAGATGTTGTTGAGACAGTCGTCGGTCAACTCCTGCCAGTTGTTGTCTTCGGGATAGAGCGACATACCGATAACGTCCCACTTTGCACCGGCTGCTTTCAGTCCGTCAAACATCCATGTGAATCCGCCAAGGTCGTTGCCCTGGTCAATGTGTATGATGCATTGGGCATTGGGATAAACCGCCTTGGCAGCGTCATAGCCCGCATTGTTGAGCGCAGCGTAATTGCTGAAGTTGTTGTCGCTTGCAAGACCGAGCGGCCAAAGCATTCCCGTACGAGTCTCGTTGCCTATCTGTATCCACTCAACATCAATGCCGTTGTCCTTAAGATACTTCAGTACGTCGGTTGTATGTTCTGCTACGGCAGCCTTCATCTTGTCGAGGTCGTCCTTGAAGTCGTTCCATGCAGCAGGGATGTTCTGCTTGCCAGGGTCGGCCCATGAGTCAGAATAGTGGAAATCTACCATTATTCGCTCGCCAAGATTCTTCGCATGCCATGCCTTAGTGAGCAGATCCTTCTTGTTGCACCATCCGTCTGCGGGATCAACCCATACACGAAGACGTATGGAATTGACACCAAGGTCGCGCAAGAGCGACATGCAGTCCTGCTCGGTACCGTTGCTGTTGTAGAACTTTTTGCCTGAAGCCTGCATCTGTGTGAGCCAACTCACGTCGGCACCCTTTGCAAAACCGGTCATGTCGTAGGTCGGTTCTTTCTGCGGAATTGTATCGTGGTCGTCGCTGCACGAAGATAACGTGACGAACGCCAAGGCAGCGAGTAGAAGCGGTTTAAGGAATGATTTTTTCATTGTATATAATATAATGTAAAGGCTCCGTTCCACTCCTCCCCAGTAGGGAGGGAGTGAAGGGTAGAGCGTTTTGTTTGTTTGTCGTTTTGTTTCTTTTTGTTTTGTCCTTTGATTGATGAAAAACGATAACGTATTCATAAGCCTACGATAACGTATTCATTGGTCAACGATAACGTGTTCATTGGCAGATGATAACGTATTCATTAATCAAGGAGGTTTTATGGTCGGAACTATCGGTTTGTAGAAGTTCCTATTCCATTATGGTGCGGCCCCATTTCATCGTCTTCAGGTCGACCGTTACGGTCACTGTCTTGCCTGCTTCGACATCACCGTCAAACCATATGTTCCATGCTCCGGCATCTGAAGAGAGTGTGAATTGGTCGCTCGGATCAGAGCCATATACTACAGAATTCTCGCGGTCGACAATCTTGAATTCCTCCCACTTGGTTGTAAGTGTGTATGTACCGCTATATGTCGTCTCGCCAGTCTTGGCGAATCGGGCAAGCTCAACGGATACGTCATCCTTTTTAACCATGTAGAGTTCGGCAGGATATTTAACCTGCGGCTCGTCCGTTGCGGTAAAGTCAACCTTGCCTTCAACCACCGAATAGGTGAGATAACCCTTACCGTCGGCAGCAACGATTATCGTATAAGTGCCCGCCTTGGCTATGTTGATGCCCGTAGAAGCCGAAGCCTGCGAGAGCTTTCCGTCGTTTGCGTCGAAGTGAAGAGTCTTTTCGTCGGCATAGTCGGTTCGTGTCGTCTTGTTATACTCCTTTGCATCGGCATCAATCGTAACCTTCTCGTTGTCGGCGGTAGTCGTTATGTAATATCCCCATTGCTGACGCTTGCTGTAATAGGTCATGTCGTTGCCGTTGGCACGAATCTGTGAGAGTAGGGTAGCGGTCCATTCCATTTGCTTGGTGTCAACCTTTACAAACCAGGCTCCGCTACCATCAGCAAACCAACAGCTCCATGCATCGCTTGCATTTGATATTTCGAAGGCATGACCGTCAACCGCGTAGTTGCCCCAAGTGTCGCCTGAGTATTCGTAGAAATAGCAGTTGAGCCACGGAGTAGCGTTCATGTAGCCGGTGTACACGCCGTCTGCTTCAGGCGAATGCAGATAAGCTATGGTGTCAACCTTGTTGGTTGCGAGCACTGCGAGCTTGGTCATGTCAACATAATAAGGTGTAACGGTAACTGAACACACATTGCTATATTGCGGCTCCATATTCTCTCCCTGCAATGACTTTATGCGGAAGTAGAGCTGACCGGCTGTGTTGACGTTGATGCCAAGGCTCTTGGCGAGTGTGTTGAGTTCGGTTCCGGTGTAAGCTTTTGTAAGTGAGGTGACAGCAGTAGACGTTGCGTTAGCGAAGTTTTCAGAAGTTGAAGCTTCAATGTATGTCTTCAGCAGGTCGCCGGTGACCGGATTGTTGGCGTCGCTTGACAGCAATGTCGGGTTTTTCCATGCAAGTTGCAGCACTACCTTGGCACGCTGGCTTATGTCGAGTTTTACGTCTGACGATGTGGCGATAAGTTCTGAAGGTGCCATTCCGTCAACATAGACTGTGTCTCCGTCGTTGTTGCAGCTTGCAAAGAACAAGGCAACACAAAGATACAGAAATAATTGATTGAATATCTTGTTCATAATGATTTTATTTTAATGAAAATCCACTCCCCTCCCTACTGGGGAGGGGCAGGGGGTAGGGCTTTTTCTTTGTTTAATACTTTTCGTTCTTCAAGTTAGGATTAGCCGTTAGGTCGGTCGACGGAATCGGATAATAGTTGTACTTGTTGTCTACAGCCATGCCGTCTTTTGTACCGCCTTTCCACTCCCATATATAAGAAGCGGTGGTGAACTGGCCGAAACGGATGAGGTCAGTGCGACGATAGCCTTCCATGTAAAGCTCGCGTGCACGCTCATCGATGATGAACTCCTTGGTGAGCTGGCTCTCTTTGATGTTGCCACTTTCGTCGCCATAGGCACGTTTACGAAGATCGTTGATGTACTGAACGGCCTGCTCACGGCTGCCACCGTTGCCTCCACGCACTACAGCTTCGGCATACATGAGGTACACATCAGCCAATCGGAAGAGCGGAAAATCGGTCGCTGCACCATACGAAGCGGTGTTGGATGCAATCTCGCCGTTGTCCTTCAGGTTGCTCCACTTTGTGAAAAGATAGCCGTCCTGCTGGTTGGTAAAGTCAGAGATGTACTGATTCTGCTTGTCGGTGAAGAACATATAGCGATGGTCTTTGGCGCCATCAGCAAACTTGGCAGTAAGGTTTCCGCGTGAACGGAAGTTGCCCCAAGGCGAGGCAACGCCCAGATCGGCAGCGTTCTGCGAGTTGGATGTGCTGCTTGCCGAGCCGCAGATGAGATACGTTGTCGATCCGTAAGTCATCAAGTGGTCGGGGTCTTGCGGCAGAGCGAAGATTATTTCGTTGGTGCGTTTGTCGTTGTCGGCATTGAAGAGCTGTGCATAATCGCCGTTGAGCGAGTAGCCCTGGGCAATCGCCTGTTTGCAAGCATCGATGCATTCAGAGTACTTGGCAGTGCCGGTATAGGTCTCGGCATTCAGGTAAAGCTTTGCAAGCAAAGTGTAGGCAGCGCCCTTTGAGGCTTCACCGTAAGGACAATCGTCCTTTGAAGCCATATTTTCAACACATCCTTTCAGTTCAGACTCTATATACTCGAATGTCTGTTGAGGAGTATAACATGGCGGAACATACGTGCCGATAGGGTCGTTTTCGGTCACGAATGGGATGTTGCGGTAGAGGTCGAGAGCGTGATAGTAGAACAAAGCACGCATGAATCTTGCCTCAGCCTTATAACGGCGCAGCTTGGTCTGGTCGGTCTCAGAGAACGACGAAAGCTTAGAGTCGGAGCAGTTGCGAAGGAACTCGTTGCACAGCGTTATGTTGTAGTAGATGCGATAGTACATATCGCTCACCCATGTATCGTTGGCATCCCACTTCATAAAGGATATGTTGGTCATGTCATCACCGGTAAGCCATGTGTACGCCATTTCGTCTGTCGGGCCCTCCTGGAGGTTAATGAACATACGCATGTAGTTCTCGCCATGGCTTGAAGAGAAGTCGGTGCCGGAGCTTTCCTGGCCGGTTGCCGTCATCGAAGCATATATCTTGCCAAGCACAGACTCATAGTTCTGTATGTTGGTGTACACCTGCTCAGAGGTGGTTTCGTTGTGTGGGAACTGGTTTAGGTCGTCGGTGCAGGCGGTGTTAAGTGTCAGCGCCGCTGTTCCCATCATCACACCATATAATATATTCTTTAACCCGTTGGCGGAATTAATTTAAGTTGATAAATATGAGTAAAAGGTTGTATATATCGCTGATTTTTAGTAACT
>URDM01000070.1 GCA_900546575.1 uncultured Prevotella sp. | reverse complement strand
CTCGTTTCCATATTGTTACCTATATAATATAGGCAAACGCCCAACTTCTTGATTTTCAATCAAAGTCCAATTTAGAGTGAGTTAAGATTATCATCGCTACACAAGTAATTTATTGATTTCCTGCTGCAGGCGATCCAGGAACTTTGCAGCATGTGCCCCGTCCATTTGAGTGTGGTGGAATTGGAATGAAACCGTTAGTGTCGTTCTGAAGAAACCTTTATGGTACTTGCCCCATATCATAAACGGATTGTTGAAGATACCGCTGTACATACCTACCGCACCGTCAATTTCATATTGGGCCAGTGCGGAAGTCCCTATTACCATGCTTTCTGTCAAATCGTGGTTCTCACAGCTTCGGGCTACTTCCATTGTCAATTTCAGATAATCTTCATTGAATAGCTGCAAATCATCAGAAAACGGCACATCACATGAACTGACCTCATTGTCCTTGTTCATAACAATGGTATTAACCGCAATAGCATCATATTGCATCAATTTGTCTCCGACAGGCAGCATATAAAATTCCTTGATACTGCTTGCCGCTTTGCCGATGCACCAGCACATCAGCATATTGAATTTCATACCTGACTTTTTGCTGATTTTAACAAGACGACTGACATCCAAAATCTTGAAAAACGTAACCATTGGCATCGAGGCTTTCATCCAAAGCTCAAATGCATATGCACGGGTGGTTTCTTTGGGATTTATTTCTCTCATAGTGCTTAACTTCATATTTTTATCGTTTTTATACTACAAAAATAACGTTTTATTTTGATAATCCATCCAAATCCCTTGAATATCTGCTGTATTCCGTCGTAATTTAGACAAAATAGAAATATAATCTGCAAAAATGGAACTAAGCAATTGATTTTCCAACACGGAAAGATGCATGTTTGCAATGAATATATGTTCTTTTGCCATACTCTTGAAATGACAAAACCGGATAATTGCACAGAGTTGTGGAAAATAACAATGCTGTTATGCAGATTATATCCAAACTACACAAAAAAAACTAATTCTTGCGAAAGTAGAACAGGTCTCCGCATGAAGAACTATCCTTATCGTTATAATGGAAGAATAATAGTTGTGGTATCGAATCCTTCATATTGATTTTTTTGCTACTTCTTGTTTCTACATTATAGATGCAAATATTGTTAGAGGAAATCTTTACGGAATAAAAGTTGTTCAATCCAGTATATTCTCCGAATAAATTTCCATTTGTGAAGAACCTAATAGAAACTAATGCTCGTTGAGTATCTTTATACTGACCAGACAATACTGTTTTTTGTAACACCTCAAACATTCTGCTGCTTACTTGTAATGAGCCCAAATATCTGTAGTTGTAATCATTGACCATGTTGTCAGAAGTTATCTCCATGGAGAGTGTCATAGAATCATTTTTCGATTTTAAACATAGCAATTCTAATTCATCCTCTATGCTCTCCACAGAACAATTACACATTTCGTTTGTGGAGGAATTTGGTTTTTTGCAACCAACGAACAAAATACATAATGATATATATATGCTGATAGTTATAAATTTCATCATAGTCAATTCTTAATATTTATCTAAGCCTTCAAAAGAGACATTTGAAATATTGTGTCTTTCAATGAGTTCTTTAACTCGTAAAGAACAAACTATAGCCCCACTATCTTTCAAATAAAAGAGTTCTTCTCCATTCCACGAGGTGAAATCTATTTGGAAAGTCCCATAAATATGGTCTCCGTCAGAATCATGTTCACAGATAGAATCTATTTGCGTTTCTAACAGAGCATAGTATTGCAACCTTGAATCATATATTTTTATGGGGATAAAAGAAACTCCCTTTACTCCATTATTTTCCAACAATTCTTTGAAGTTATCGGAAATAAATCTTAATGGTCCTTGGTCACCTATGAAGTCATAAAATACATCTCCTTCATCGATGTGGAAGAGATTGTTGTCTTTTACATGTTGTAAATCAGGAAAAATTTGAAAAGGGTCATAACTAACATCAGCTTGTAGCCTAACTTGCCTTTTTTTATGTCCTAACATTATAGTTGTAAAATTCATAGTGCTATCGAATTTGTAATCCGTACTCCAATGATTATGATTCACACAAGTCTTTGCATTTCTCCCAATGGACATCAAATTCCTCTTTGCTAATCAACATATTGGTTTCTATTGAATACAAGTCATATTGCAGGATGATGGACATCGGAGGATTGGACTTAGTAAAGTCTTCTGGCACACATTCATCTTCCTCGACATTGACGAAGGTATAATTTCCATCTGAAGATATGGTAACCGCTTTCAGCACTCTCACGCCATCATATTCGCCATAGCAAATCGTGTTGAAAACCTTGATTTTAAAATAGACTTCACATACTAAAATGCCATTCTCGTTAGTTCTATATGGGAGCGACTTCTTGAGTTCAAGGAGTATGTGAGCAAATGCCAACAAAAGTGTTTTCTTCGCTTTCTTAGCAGGGATTATCAGACTGAAACCCTGCCCTAATTCACCATGCCTATCTATTACAATTTTTACGTAAGGCGCTTTCTGGGCAATAATTGTATTTATGTCTTCTATTGCTTTGTTCCAAGTCTCTACAATATTGGGGAGAACCATATAAATACAGCAACAGAGGTGAAACTCCTTGGTTTCAGGCTTGTATTGAATGAAGAAATTTCCCAAAGAAAAAGACTCGAACAATGGGTCACCAATCATCCGAAAATCATTTGGAGAATTCGGACAAATGGTTCTCAGCATATTAACTCTCTTTCGGAACCACCGTTCATGTCGATTGAAATATCTCTGAACAATATCAGCAACAACCACGACACAAACTATTATAACTATTCCGACAGTTTCCGAAAATGCATGAGTAAGAGCTTTTAGCCCCAATATGATGCAAATGCACCATAATACGAATAAGCCAAGTTTTTTGATTATCATAAGGCAATTCACTAACTATTGTTTGACATTGTCTTTCATTTTCTATATAGTGGTACGCTCCGTCTCATCCGTAATTAGTTCTTTCATATCCACAGACAATAACTGCGCAATTTCAAGAAGTGTGGTAAGGTTGGGTTGAGAGCGGTTGCATACATAAGCATTGACCGTACTGAAACTTCTTCCCAACTTCTTTGCAAGCCATGTTTGGCTTATCCCTTTGTCCGCTAAAACAACTCTTATGCGATTTAACTTCATATTTTTATCGTTTTTATGCTACAAAAATAACGTTTTATTTTGATAATCCATCCAAATCCCTTGAATATCTGCCGTATTCCATCGTAATTTAGACAAAATAGAAATATAATCTGCAAAAATGGAACTAAGCAATTGATTTCCCAACATGGCAAGATACATATATGCGTTCATAAATATTTGTTCTATTTGCCATGTTCTTAAAATGTCAAAATCGTAAATTTATCATTGTTTTCAGTGTTAATTTATGTTTTCTCATGCTTTCATTTTGGGGTTTCTTGATTTTGTTGTTCCTATTTTGTTTCTTTTGTCATTTTACCATTCCAATTAGTATTGATTATCAGTACATTACGAGCAGTCAGTAAGATTTCAAGAAGAAGATCATGATATAATCAAGGGTCTATACACCCTTTTGTCGAGGTGTATAGACCCTTGGAACAACCGCGAAGTACGTACCAAGTAGACACCTTAAACGGTAATATTGCACCTAATTTGTTATAGTCAAGATAAAAGCAATATATATTACTTTGCCATTTATTATTATATTAAATGCCACTTTAATATATTATACTTGGTCAAGCATTATTATATTACTTTTTATCATGCTTATATATCTTTTCTAAGGCATATTTATGCCTGTCTTATTCTGTCGTTTTTTATCTTGTCTTGATATTCTTATAGCCTACAAGCTGGTCGGTTCTTTGTCCGAACGGACGGTAGTAGACAAGTATCTGGTATTCGTTTTCGGTCTGGTGGAAATTGCCTTCGCTTGGCTGTGGCAAGACAGTAGAACCGTCAAGGCTGGTCGTGACATAGCGGTATGAGTAATAGCCTTGCTTCAGCATGGCGTGTGCCTCGTATCGGTTTGTGGCATTGTTGTATTCCATCTTGATGCCGTGCTTGTCCACGATGTCTGTCCAGACTCCGTTGATGTAAACAGGAGTGGCCTGTCGGGGAATGCTTAAAGTGAACCTGACGTTGACATAGTCGGATGCGATGTCGTTTTCTATGTTGTCGCTATTGCGGATATAGAAATGTCCGTTGGCATCTTCGTCGTATATATAATTGCGTCGTGGTTCGTCGGTCCATAAGTCAGCACAATAGTTTTCACCGTCCCAATACGTAGACTCTACACCCATAGATGGCCGTTCTACATCAAGAAGCTCAAACTTGCGGTATTCGTTGCCACCATCGAAAATCAGTTCGCGGTTGTGGCTGAATATCATCTTGTTGGTGAGCACAGTCTGAGGCTTAGGATTGTAACGAGCCGTACTCCACATACCGTTTTGCATGACTATCGTCGTTATTTCTTTTGCGGGATTGGATGTTCTCAATCCTGAGAAATCTACGCTGCCCGACACTTGCTGGTGTGTGGCATTTGCGTCGATGTCGGTATTTGACGATACTTCGGTTGTGATTTTCACAGCAGGGTCTACCACCATAAAGTGGGCATAGAGAATAGTGTCCTTATCATTGTCGTCATAAATAGCGAGTCTATAGTTGCCGCTCATCTTCAGTCGGCATCGGTCGTTGGGTATTGACAGACTGTAATGGGTGTAAATGGTGTTGGTGTTGACCGACTTGGCGTAGCTGTCTATAATGTCGCCATCGGCAAATCCGTCGCAATAGTCGGTGTCGAAAATACCTTCAGAAGGAGACCAGTCTGCCTCGCAATGCTGCAATCTATAGGCATATCGGTGGTAGTCGTGGGTAAGGTCGTCAAAACAGATGTTTATAGGAGTGTCGTCGCTAATGTTGATGATTGGCATAGAAAGCCAGTTGTTGCCGGCTGTCACCTGCAATGAAGCGATGTTCTTGGACAATACGACATCCCTTTGGGCTGAGGCTGCCATGCCAATGCACGAGGCAGCCACTGCCAATAATAGTTTTATGGGGAGGTGTAGCAACATATCTGTCAAACAATAAATCGGATTATAAATCTACAGAAACCTTGAAGTTCAACTGACGGCCAGTCAGATAATTCGGCACAGCATATTGTTGGGCTGTGACGTCCGTAACCCAGTAGTAGGAATTGACGTTGCTTATGCCCAGCAGATTGAGACACTCTACGCCCAGCCATACATTGCGCAATGTGCTGTGCTTGTTGCTATGACTGGTGTTGTCAACGAGTCGGTAGCTGAGTCCCATATCCACACGCTTGTAGGCTGGAGCACGGAACGAGTTGGTCTCCAGTTCCTGATGTGGAGCCGAGAAAGGCAGTCCGTCGGCATAAGCCAGCTTTAATGACATCTTCCAGCGCTGGGTTCCGGGGAAGTAGTCGGTAAAGAAGAGGCTTATGGCAAACCGCTGGTCGGTAGGGAGAGGTATTGACTTGTTGTTGAGCTTCATACTTGTGTTCATCAACGAGAACGACAGCCACGAGTCGGCTCCTGGCACAAATTCTCCGTAAAGTTTCATGTCAAGTCCGGCAGCGTGTCCGTTGCATTCGTTGCCACCATAGTACACCACCTTGACGTTGTTGACGCTATAGGGGATAAGGTTGCCGAGAATCTTGTAGTAAGCCTCTGCCGAGAAGCGGAACTGCCGGTTGTTCATCTTGAAACGATAGTCGTATCCGGCAATGATGTGAACGGAGCGTTGGCTCTTTGCCTTACGGTTGAGTGTGGCATACGTCACGCCGTTGACGGTAGATGTATCGCGTATCTCCTTGAAGAAAGGCGACTGATAGTACAGTCCGGCGGCCAGTCGCATGGTGACATTCTCGTTGAATGCTGGTATTATGCCGAGCGAAAGGCGCGGACTGAATATTGTCTCCTTATTGTAGCTCCAATGGGATATGCGCACGCCGTAATTGAGTGTGTAGAGCGTCTTCTTGCTTGGACTGGTAAAGCGATATGTGTCCTGGATGTAAGCCTCCATGCGTCTGGCGCTGAGCGAATTCTTGGCGCGCATGCTGTAAATCATCTTAAGGTCGTTGCCTGTATGCGGAATGTTGTAATTGCTTGAGTCGCGCATCTCGTATTCAGCCGAGTTCTCCGTAACGTGCTCGTTCTTAAAGGTAAATGCAGCCTCAATGTCGTGCTTCTTCGCCTTAGTGTTGAACATCATCTTAAGACTTTCGACATGAGCGTCGAGATAATTGCGGGCGTGCTGGAAGAAAGTGCCGACACCAAGATTTTCGCTGGTCTCGGTCTGTGTAAGCCAGTATTGTCCCTGAATGTCGTAGCGTTCCTGCTCGTGGGTCTTGAATGCAGAAGCAATAAGCGACAGCTTTGTGGCATCGCCCATCTTGTATGTCAGTCCTGCCGAACCGAAATAGGTGCGGAAGACATCCTTCTCCTGTCCGTCAAAATATACGCGAAAGGACTTTACGTCTTCGCTTGTTCCGAATCGTGTCTCGCGGTCTTCGGGATAGAAGTTGTAGTTGTTGTTAGAGATGTTGCCCAGTATGTTTATCTCCCAACGCTTGTTGGGCTTGAGCGTAAGGTATGTCTGATAGTCGACGAAAGTGGGTCGGTACTCGCCTTTGGTGTCGAGCGATCCAAGCAGATTGCGTGTTGTCTTGTATCTCACGCTATTGCTCCATGCGAACTTCTTGTTGCCATAGCCCACGTAAATGCCGTCGCCCAACAGACTTGCATAGGCTGAAGCCTCAAACCTTGAGGGTTGGCGGTAGGTGATGTTCAGGGCCGATGACATTTTGTCACCATAGCGCGCCTCGAAGCCACCGGTTGAAAACTCTATCTTTTCGACCATATCGGGATTGATGATAGAGATGCCCTCCTGCTGTCCGCTTCTTACCAGAAACGGACGGTATATTTCCACATTATTTATATATACGCTGTTCTCGTCGAACGAACCGCCTCGTACATTATACTTCGAAGACAGTTCGTTGTGGGTAGACACGCCAGCCTGACCTTGCAGCATCTCCTCAACGGCATTGCCAGTAACGGAAGGCATGTTCTTGATGTCGTCCTTCTTGAGCTGCTGCATCTGTCCGGTCTGGATTTTTGTACCGGTCACGGTCACTCCTTCTATCTCTCCCACATTACTATATAGTACAGTCTGCAGAGTCTGCTTGCCGCGTGGCTTTCTGAGTATTCTCGTTTTGGTGCGATAGCCAATCATCGAGAAACGTATTTCTACCGAGTCGGCTGAGTGCAGTTGCAGGGTGTATTCACCCTTTAACGATGTCATGGTCATTTTGCCTTGTTTGGCACAAGACACCGTGGCAAATTCGATAGGATTATTGCTCTCGTCGATTACGCGTCCGTGTAGGGTGAATGATTGTGCCTTCATGACGGTAGGCACAAAAAAAACAAGGACGTTTATAAGTATGAATAGAAATTTCTTATTTTTCATACTTAATAAACGTCCTTGTAAAACTATTATTGCCTTAACGCCTCATTAAAAATGCTGTCGTTTAGATAGAGTCGCGCATTTGCATGAGGCATTGTTTCTGTTTGTCAGACAAGTTGGTAGGCAGCTTTACGTTGTAAGTTATGATGAGGTCGCCCATTGTGCCGTCACCCCTGTCGTAGCCTTTGCCACGCAAGCGTACTTTTGTGCCGTTCTGTGTCTCGGGTTTAACCTTAAGCTTGATCTTCGAACCGTTGCCCAACTGTATTATCACCTCGCCGCCAAGTAGGGCAGTATAGAGGTCGATGTTGACGTTGGCGTTCATCTCGCCCGTATTCTGCCGCATTGTGCTGCGCATACGTGAGCTGCGGCCTCTGCCGGCTTTAGCTCCGAACAGATCCTGGAAGAAGCTCGAAAAGCCTCCACCTTCAGATCCGAAGCCCGAGAAGTCGAAGCCTTCAAATGGAGAGCCTCCGCTTGCGTCGCCGTTAGAACTCCAATAGTAGCTGCCGTTGCCGCCACCAGCACCGCCGCCATTCTGTGCAAAAGCGTCAGCCTCACGCCATTTCTCGCCATACTGATCGTATTTCTTACGCTTCTCAGGGTCGGATATGACGTCGTAGGCTTCATTCAGGGCTTGGAACTTAGCCTTGGCTTTAGGGTCGTTCGGATGCAAGTCCGGATGAAACAGTTTGGCACGTTTGCGATAGGCTTCACGCACCTGGTCTTGAGGTATGTTGCGGTCAACTCCAAGAATCTTATAGTAGTCAATAAATGCCATAATGAATTTCTCCTTTCTTTTAAATACCCCAATGCAAAATCCATGCCACGAGCTGACGTTACGGCTGTTATTTGAACAGGCTACGGAAGGCTGTAGGTATAGGCGTTGAGAAGTCCATTCGTTCGCCCGTCACTGGATGGGTGAAGCACAGCATATAGGCATGCAGACAGAGGCGGTGCAGAGGGTCGTCGCCATTGCCATATTTGATGTCGCCGCAGACAGGATGGCCCATGTCGGCAGAATGTACACGTATCTGGTTCTTGCGTCCGGTTTCAAGCTTGTATTCCACAAGCGTGTGCTCGGTAGTGCGGTTGAGAACATGATAGTGGGTCACAGCATATTTGCCTCCGTTGTCTACTGGCGACGAGTAGGTGATATAAGCCTTGTTGTCCTTCAGCCAGTTGGCTATGGTGCCGTTGTCATCCTTCATTTCGCCACTTGTGACAGCTACGTATCGGCGGTCGTAGACTATCTGGTGCCAGTTGTGCTCGAGAATCTGTTCGGTGTCAATGTCCTTGGCGTAAATCATAAGTCCGGATGTGTCGCGGTCGAGACGATGCACTACGTGGGCACGACACTTCTGATGCGACTTGGCAAAATAGTCGTCGAGCACCGACTTCACGTTCAAAGAAGAGTGTCCGGCTGCCATTGACAGAATGCCTATGTTCTTTTCTACTACGACAATCCAGCGGTCTTCGTAGACAATCTTGACAAACTTGTTCTTGAAATCGCTCTTGCGTTTATGGCGGCTAACGCTAATGGTGTCGCCAGCATTAAGAGGTGTGTCGAATTGTGTTACAACCTTGCCGTTGATTCTTATGCCATGTCCTTGCAGTATGGCTTTGGTCTTAGAGCGGCTTTCGCCAATGGTTTTGAGCAGATACTCAAGCAGGGGCGCCGGCTGGGTGCCGTTGAAAGTGTACAAAGTACAGTCGGAGTTGTTTCTTTGTACATTTGAGTTATTTCGTGTGTTGAAGTTTTTTGATGCCATAGAATTATTTGAATTATATTTTGCAAAGGTACATATTTTTGTTGGCAACTTGACATCAAGAGCAAAACTTCATATGCGAAAATCTGTTAATTATAGTCGGCTTTCTGAGTATGGTGGCTTTACAATATATAAATTCGATTTGTCTGTACGGAAAAAAATGAGTAACTTTGCACGCAAATACTTGGTTATTTACTAAAATTCAATTAATTACAAATAATAGTCAATGATAACAGTTAGCAATCTCGCGATACAGTTCGGAAAGAGAGTATTATACAAGGATGTTAATCTGAAATTTACAGCAGGTAATATTTATGGTGTTATTGGTGCCAATGGTGCCGGCAAGTCTACACTTCTGCGCGCAATAAGCGGCGACCTGGAGCCAAACAAGGGTTCGGTTGAACTCGGCCCAGGAGAGCGTCTTTCGGTGCTTGAGCAGGACCACTTCAAATTTGACGAATATCGTGTTCTCGATACTGTTCTTATGGGTCATGAACCTCTTTGGAACAATATGAAGGAGCGTGAGGCTCTTTATTCTAAATTGGAAATGACTGAAGAGGACGGCAACCGTGCGGCTGACCTTGAGCTCAAGTTTGCCGAAATGGATGGTTGGGAGGCTGAGAGTAACGCTGCACAGATGCTTTCCAATCTTGGTATCCCGGAGGCATTGCACGAGAAGCAGATGAGCGAACTCTCCAACAACGAGAAGGTACGTGTCATGCTTGCAAAGGCTCTCTTTGGCAATCCTGACAACCTCTTGCTTGATGAGCCAACCAACGACCTTGACCTCGACACCGTACAGTGGCTTGAGGAGTATCTCAGCAATGTGGAGCAGACCGTGCTTGTAGTTAGTCACGACCGTCACTTCCTTGATGCTGTAAGTACTCAGACTGTTGATATCGATTTCGGTAAGGTTACTGTATTTGCCGGTAACTATTCGTTCTGGTATGAGAGTTCGCAGTTGGCATTGCGTCAGCAGCAGAACCAGCGCCAGAAGGCTGAGGAAAAGCGTAAGGAGCTTGAGGAGTTCATTCGCCGATTCTCTGCCAATGTGGCAAAGAGTAAGCAGACCACTTCGCGTAAGAAGATGCTTGAGAAGCTCAATGTTGAGGAGATTCGTCCGTCAAGCCGTAAATATCCTGGCATCATCTTCCAGATGGAGCGCGAGCCGGGCAACCAGATTCTTGAGGTTGAAGGACTTAAGGCTGTTGACGATGACGGAACAGTATTGTTCGACAACGTTAACTTCAACATAGAGAAGGGTGAGAAGGTGGTGTTCCTCAGCCATAATCCTAAGGCTATGACAGCCCTCTTCGAGATTATCAATGGCAATCGTGAGGCTGCAGCAGGTACTTTCAAGTGGGGTGTTACTATCACTACAGCATACTTGCCACTTGACAATACCGAGTTCTTCAAGAGTGACAAGAACCTCGTAGACTGGCTTTCGCAGTACGGTCCGGGCAATGAAGTTGTGATGAAGGGTTTCCTTGGACGTATGCTCTTCTCGGGTGAGGATGTGCTGAAGAAGGTGAACGTGCTTTCGGGAGGCGAGCGCATGAGATGTATGATTGCACGTATGCAGCTGAAGAATGCCAACTGTCTTATACTCGACACTCCTACCAACCACTTGGACTTGGAGAGTATTCAGGCTTTCAACAACAACCTTGTGGCATTCAAGGGAAATATCCTCTTCTCAAGCCACGACCACGAATTCATCCAGACTGTTGCCAATCGCATAATCGAGCTTACACCGAATGGTACAATCGACAAGCTTATGGATTATGACGATTATATCTACAGCGAAGACATCAAGGCGTTGAAAGCGCAGATGTATAATAAATAATGTATAGTAATAGCGTGTCGTAGACGTGCTAACCTGTAAAAATATAATACGAGTAGGCAACTTTATGCGGACAGCCATCAATCGAAAAGTCTGCATTTTTGTCTACTCGTATGTTTTTCTGTGCATATGTTTCAATTTGGCAAGGATTTTGTAGTGTACTTTAGAAAAACGTATTTTACTAAGAACAAAAGCAAGATGAAAAATAACGATAAAACAGAAGAGAAAGACATTGAAGTTAAGGACGGAAATGTAGAAGCCGCTGCAGCCGAAGAAGCTAAAGAGGCAGAAACAACTGATTGTAACGAAGAAACGACAGAAGACGGCAATGACGTGAACGCAAAGCTTGAAGCTGCCCAAAAAGAGATAGAGCAATTGCGCGACCGCTATTTGCGTACAGCTGCCGAGTTTGACAACTACAAGAAGCGTACGCTTAAGGAAAAGGCTGAGTTGCTGCTCAATGGTAGCGAGAAGACTGTTTGTGCTGTTCTTCCCGTATTGGACGATTTCGAGCGTGCACTTGCTACCGAAACCGACGATGCTCAGGCCGTAAAAGATGGCATGAAGCTGATATACAACAAGTTCAAGAAGGTGCTTGAATCAATCGGCGTAAAGAAGATAGAGACTGATGGACAAGACTTCAACGTTGACTATCATGAGGCAGTAGCTATGGTTCCTGGTATGGGCGACGACAATAAGGGCAAGGTTATAGACTGTCTGCAGACAGGCTATAAGCTTAACGATAAAGTGATACGACACGCCAAGGTAGCTGTTGGACAGTAAGTAGTTAACAATCCTCAATATTAATGCAATGGCAAAAAGAGACTATTACGAAGTACTTGGCGTTAGCAAGACTGCCACAGACGACGAGATAAAGAAGGCTTACCGCAAAATAGCCATAAAGTATCACCCTGACAAGAATCCCGGCGACAAAGAGGCTGAGGAGAAATTCAAGGAGGCTGCTGAGGCTTATGATGTGCTGCATGATGCGAACAAGCGTCAGCAGTATGACCAGTTCGGCTTTGACGCTCCCGGTGGTGGTAGCGGCTTTGGAGGCTTCGGCGGAGGTGGCAGCTTCTCTATGGATGACATCTTCTCTATGTTTGGCGATGTGTTTGGCGGACATGGAGGAGGCTTTGGCGGATTTGAAGGCTTCGGTGGAGGCGGACAAAGACAGAAACCCCAATATCGTGGAGCCGATCTGCGCATAAAGGTCAATCTCACGCTTCAGGAAATCGCAACAGGCGTTACTAAGAAATTCAAAGTCAAGAAATATGTACAATGCCAGCATTGTCATGGTACTGGAGCTGAAGGCGGTAGCGGCAGCGAGACTTGTTCTACATGTCATGGTAGCGGCGTTGTGACACGTACTGTCAGGACAATGCTTGGTATGATGCAGACCCAATCGGAATGTCCTACTTGTAATGGTGAAGGCACTATTATCAAGAACAAATGTAAGGAATGTGGCGGCAGCGGCATCGTAAAGGGTGAGGAAGTTGTCGAGATAAAGATTCCTGCTGGCGTTGCTGAGGGTATGGTAGTGAATGTACCGGGCAAGGGAAATGCCGGTCAGCATAATGGTGTAAACGGTAATATTCAGGTGTATATTACAGAAGAGCCTAACGATACCTTTGTTCGTGACGGCAATGACGTGATTTACAATCTCCTTCTTGACTTCCCGACGGCTGTACTTGGCGGAACTGTAGAAGTGCCGACAATAGATGGCGGTAAGGTGAAGATAAAGATTGAAGCAGGAACACAGCCAGGCAAGACATTGCGTTTGCGTGGTAAGGGTCTGCCTTCGGTACAGGGTTACGGCAATGGTACTGGCGACTTGGTTGTCAATATCAGCGTGTACATTCCTAAGGAACTTTCGTCGAGCGAGAAGAAGGCCATTGAATCGTTCCGTGACAGCGATAACTTCAAGGGCGACAAGGAAACAAAGAAGTCTATTTTTGACCGTTTCAAGAATTACTTTAACTAAATCATTATAAAAATGGATGTGCCAAATGCACTTGGACTATGTTCCAGTCAACTTTAGGCACATCCTTTTTTGTTTCTATAAATACTGAATTACTATGGATTACAAGCAGACGGTTGAATATCTTTTCAACTCAACTCCTGTATTCGAGAAGGTGGGAGCTTCGGCTTACAAGGAAGGACTGTCCAACACTTTGGCTTTGGATGAACATTTTGGACATCCGCACACACATTTCAAGTCAATTCATATAGCTGGTACCAACGGCAAGGGTTCGTGCTCGCATACGATTGCTGCCATTCTGCAGTCGGCAGGATATAAGGTGGGACTATACACATCGCCTCATCTTGTCGATTTTCGTGAGCGCATACGTGTCAATGGAGTCTGCATAGACGAGCAATATGTTATAGATTTCGTAGAGAACGAGCGCCATTTCTTCGAACCTCTGCATCCTTCATTCTTTGAACTTACAACGGCTTTGGCTTTCAAGTATTTTGCCGAACAGAAGGTTGATATTGCCATTATAGAAGTAGGCTTGGGTGGACGACTCGATTGCACTAATATCATTACTCCTTTAGTGTCGGTCATTACCAATATAAGCTTGGACCATACCATGTTCTTGGGTGATACGTTGGCTAAGATTGCCAAGGAGAAAGCAGGGATAATCAAGCATGAAGTTCCGGTGATAGTAGGTGAGGCAAACGACGAAACTCGTCCGGTATTTGAACGTGTTGCCCGTGAGCACAATGCTCCAATAGTATTTGCTGAAGATTCGTCGGATATTATCTCAGTAAAGGTTGATGGATTGAGCGGAATAGATTATACTACAACTGGTTATGGAAACTTTAAAGGTGCATTGGGAGGCTCTTATCAAGTAAAGAATGCCAACACCATATTGCACGTTGTTGATTTGCTTCGCAGTAGTAAAATAAGCATTTCCACAGCCTGCGTTCAAAAGGGATTTGCTGAGGTGTGCGCTCTGACTGGACTTATGGGACGATGGCAGACTGTGCATCGTCAACCATTGGTAGTATGTGACACAGGACATAACGAAGGAGGATGGCAGTATTTGGGCAAGCAGATACTTCAGCCTGAATGCAAGACACGTCGTATTGTTTTCGGCATGGTAGACGACAAGGATATTGACCATGTGATGAACCATCTGCCTACGAATGCTGTCTATTACTTCACCAGAGCTACGACGCATAGGGCAATACCCGAGACTAAGGTGCAGGAGTACGGCAAGCTGCACAATCTGTATGGCAACTGTTATGGCAGCGTAGCCGAAGCCTATGAAGCGGCTTTGTCGGAAGCAGATTCGAAAGATTTCATTTTCGTAGGAGGCAGCAGCTATGTTGTTGCTGACTTTCTAGAGCACTTGCAGCAAAACAAGTAGGGCAGGGGTCTTGCTTCGTTTTATGATTCTGTAGATAGGTTCCTTCGCTACATCTCCATTATGCCTTCGTTATGCCTTCGTTCGTGCTTCGTTCATCCTTCGTACTGAACTCGATCATCCACCGTTGTGAACTCGATATGCCTTCGTTAGCGAAGCGAAGGCATAACGAACGTATAGCGAAGGCATAGCGAAGGCATAACGAAGATGTAGCGAAGGAGGAACGAATAAGGAACGAGGGAATTTATAATTAAATTTATTGCTTTAAATAGATTGATATTTTTACACTTCTGTCATTTAACAATAGTTCGTTAAAATTTGAGATAAAGGCTAAGCAGTTTTACGCTGCCAGCCAAAGAGTTCTTTGATAGTAT
>URDM01000069.1 GCA_900546575.1 uncultured Prevotella sp. | reverse complement strand
CATACTATCAAAGAACTCTTTGGCTGGCAGCGTAAAACTGCTTAGCCTTTATCTCAAATTTTAACGAACTATTGATAGTATAGGTATGATGGTAAAAACAATCTTACCAAAGCTACTATTTATAATTTTCTTTACAGCACTATCATTGCTATCAGAACTATCAGAAGAGCTTGAACTATATGACATAAAGCTTGAGCTTGTGTCAAAATCATCCTCTTCTTTCTCACTTTTTTCTTTTACCTTACTTTCTTTAGGATGCAATTGTTCATAGTAATGTTTCGAGTACGTGAGTTTCTCGTTTATTGAACCGTCATCATTAAAATAAAAACGGGCAAAGCTTTCAGAACCACTAGTAGAAAAGCAAGCATACTTGCCACAATCATGACGATCTACATTAAGCTCCTTTATTTCCATATCATTATATTTTTAGATTTTTACCTACGTCCTTTCAAGCGATTCGGCTTCTCTTTTTTATGATTTATAATTTAAGCAATGGCAAAGTTATCAGATAATTATGGTCCTCACGAGTCCATAATGGCCCACAAGCAAATTTTGTCCTATTCCTGTTTGGAAGCATTTATTGCATCTTCCATTAACTTCACCATTTTTTCTAATGTCTTCTTAATATTAAGCTTCTCAGAATGATGTATATAGTAATATCCACACGATCCTTCTGACTGGAAAGAGTTGAATGTGTCACCGGTTATTATTCTGTCAAGTTTCTTTTGGGCGACAAGTTTCTTGATGCTTGCATTCCATTTTCCCTTGTCCTGTTTTCTGACAGATTTTTTAATCGTTTCTTCCTCTTTTACCACCATGCCAATACTAAGGCCATTATCTCCTTGTTGCTGGACGCAGAAGACAACACCATTATTCAATAAGTATTTCAACTCAACCAAAGCCTCGTTGCGGAAATATGCTATGCGAATCATCAAAGGACGGTCGCTTTTTTCATTCCAAGAGTCTTTGTCGTCAAAGACAATCTTAGTGTTTGGGAATTTCTCTTGAGTAAGCTTGAAGAGTTCTTGGGCATATTTATGCATCACCACTTTCTGCCAAATATCATTGCAGCGCACAGCCGTAAAGTCATCATTCTTGAGGATATCCCAGTAATTGTTTTCTTTTACATTGTCTAAGCATTCGTTGATATGCTCTGAGAACTTCTCTATGAAATCGCAATATTGCGCGATGAGTTCAACATAGAAGGCCTTATTTCCCTTTATCTCGTCATCTTTCAATTCCCCAACAACAGTTCTTAAAAGCTTTGCATACTCTGCGTATGTTACAATCTTCCATCCTGAGCCTTGGATTTCGTCTTTGTCTAAGAATTTATCAGCCAAAGTCAGCAAGATGTACTTTGTATTTGGATGTTCCACCTCGTCTCTCCAACCTCTGGGGAGAATTTTACCCTTGTTGGCTTCTTCTGCTTTATATTTATTCTTATAACCTTCCTCATTAAGAGTCTTTGTTCTATCCTTATAGTCCACAAGCTGAGCCTTGTATGCTATGCTCTTGAATTTGTTTTCAAGAACAACCTGCACACTTCCCGTTACATCGTTGCCGTCAATAGAAAGTTTGTCGCAAACGCAAAAATCAAAATGATTATATTCACGTTTCACTTCCATCTCGTTAGGCTTATACTCCCAGTTTTTGTCGTCCAGCCATGTTTGCATTACTTTATTGAACACACAACGGGTATTGTCGTCTTCTGCCAACCATGCCAAGAAGTTGCTGTGAAACAACTCCTTGGACGACAAGGAAAGCTGGAAGATTGGATTGTTCCTTAAGGTTTCCACAAATGTTGCCATAATTTATTAGTATTTAATTATTATTTTCTTTGTCAAAAATAGTAGCCTTTATTAATTTATATATTCATAGAGCCTTTTCTTGACATTTGCTTTTGACCACTCTTCAGGATAAGCATCCTCTTTATACACTTCAATTTTACGATTTATAAACTTCTTCAACTTCACTTTACTTACACCTTTTTCCTTCATTGCGTCAAGACATTTGCAAAGTGTATCATAATATTTTTGTGCATCATCAACATCATAACTCACGCGTCGAGAGATACCTTCTAAAGCACTGTCGTAATTACCTGCTTCTATCGCTTTATTGAGCTCTTCTTGTTCTTGTTTTTTTTTCGGCTTCACTTAAAGCATCACAAGCACTTTGTATATCACTACTACTTTGGAACCACCGTTTTGAATAATTATCTATGAGGACTTGTGCTTGGGCTAAGTCTCCTTCTTCAATGGCCTTTTCTACAAGTCTTGTTGTCTTGCTAGCACTCTGCTCAGCAGGCGTAAATAAATCAGTAGCAGTCCCCACAACCGCTATTATACCTACTACAGCCAAGAAAGCAATAAAAAGAAACCAATCCTTATTTTCTTCCAAAAGATTAAGCCATGGTCTCTTTTTTGCGGCTCTTAATGCTTCCTCTGATTCCACCTCAACCTCATCAAGCAAGCGCTGAATCTTAGGATTATTGCCATAGTACATTCTTGCTTGACGGGCATAGCGCTCCACCTCTGCTTTGCTCTTATCAATATCTTCTCCAGACTTGAAGTTTACCAAAGCCGACTCAAGATGCTCAATGATCTCCGCCAACTCCTCACTTGCCTCAGGTGTGATGTTGCTTCCACAATTAGGACACTTGTCAGTCAGTTCAGGAATAGAGCTGCCACAGTAAGGACATGTCTTGCCACGACGCTTGTTAATAGCTGCTGCTACAGCCTGGTCGACCTTCTGCTGCTGAGCATCAATGTATAGGTCAACCTCATCTAAGTTCAAGCCAAAAGCCTGTGCCTTGTTTAGAAGAACCTGACGTTCCTTGGCAGAGATGATACCATCGGTGAGATATTCCTGAATGAGATTATCCAACTCCTCCGGAACAATTCTTTTCTCTGTTGTATCCATATTTTTTATTTGTATTTACTAGTGATGCGATATTTTTCGCTTAACTATAATTATTTATATTATCATTAGTGTCCCGTTAAAATCGGAACACTAATGATTGAATATATTCATCGACATTTCCAAACCAAAGAAATTGAATTGGAGTTTTATTAGCAATTAATAAGTACTTTTTCTGTTGGGAATAATTCCAGCACTGACTTATAACATATAAATACAATTATACATGTATTTTGCCAAGCTTTCCTATAATCCGAATTTTTTCCATAAAATCCAAATTATTATTCCTATAATAATTATTATAAGTCGTTTTCTGTTCTTCTTTTTAGATTCTATCTTATCACGTTCCCTTTCTTCTTTCCATTCTTTTTCCCTTTTTGCTTTTTTTGCTGCAAATTCCTTTTCTACAGCTTCGCGCTTAGATTTGTATTTTTTAATAAGATCTTCTGCAATAGGGTCGTTAGGAATGGTAATTCGAGCCTTGGTAATTAATTGCTCAAACTTTTCTCGCCATGCTTCTTCTATATCATTTACATACATATCATCTACTCTGCTATTAGATATGCATAAAGTCATAAACTCAATAAGGTCTTCCCTTGTGTTAGGGATAGGGAAGTTTTTAATAGCTTGAACTGTTCTTTTTTCGACTTGACTTTCTATTGCCTCCGTTTCCCTCTCTGCAGTTTTTGCATCTTTTGCATTGAGACCTCTTTGTGCCACAGAAGACTGTGCTTGAATCTCGTCAATCTTTAGCATCAGCATGTTTGCTGTGGAATTTGCTTTTATATTAGTAAACTCTTGACCGCATTCAGGACATACTGCAGCCATAGAAGGGACAATTGCTCCACAAGCAGGACACTTTCTTACATCGCCATATTTGTCCGATTTCGGAGCTGATGTCTGGGCTGCTTTGGCTTTTTCCATCTCAAGAAGATATTGTTGATTTTCTCTTGCTTCCTTCTTCTTGATTTCTACAAGACGGGCATCTAACACCACTTCGAATTCGTCAAGGTCTATGCCCATAGACTCGGCATTTTTAAAAAGAACTTGTTTTTCTTTTTCAGTCAACGCTCCATCTGCCAAAGCTGCAGAGATGAGTGCTTCTAACTTCTCGTTATACATAGTTATCTTCTTTTATTGTTTTTATATTCTCTTAGTTTTATATTCTTTACATCCCCGGCATCTGCGGCGGCATTTCTGGCATCTGCGGAGCTGTGCCTTGGAACAACGGGGCGAGTTCTGCTACGTTGCCAGCAAATTCCCATTGTGCCATACCGTTCTTCCATACATACGACTGCTGGGTGAACTGACCTTGCTGAACGAGCTGCTGCAGCTTGTTCCAGTCACACGGACCATACTGCTGACCGTTTATGCCGATGAAGTATTGCACCTGAGGAACAGCTCCCTTACCTGGCATCTGCGGCGCACCACCCATGCCCGGCATCTGTGGAACGCCACCCATCTGACCCATACCACCCATAGGCTGCTGACGGAAGGCATTGATGCCGTTGTCCATGGCGTTGTTCAGAACGCCAGCATTGAGGTTAGCTTGGTGAGCACCCATAAAGGTCTGTTCGGTCTGCAGGCGAGAGGCACGCTGCATCTCCTCACGCTGAATGCGCATTGTCTCGCGCTGGTTCTCAAGGTTCATACGCTGCAGTTCCTCCTGACCGCCGAGGTCGAGTTCCTGCTTTCTGCCCATAGCGTCCAGATTAAGCGACGACTGCTTGCGGAGCATATCCTGCTGAAGGTCGTTGTTGAGGTTGAAGTTAGAGATCTGTGCATTGTGCTGAGCCATCATGCGATCCTTCTCCAAGTCGGCAGTAAGGGCTCTTAGCTCACGATATCCACGGCTCTCCTTGTCGATGTTGATGCTCGTGATGTCGAGGCTGCGGATGGTGATGCCGAAGAGCTTCTCCACCTGCGGCATTACACGCTGCTGCACCAGCTCGCTTATCTCCATAATCTTGCGCTCAATCTGAACCACCGGAATCTGAGCGTCTATAGGAGCATTCACCACCACGCTCTTGATGAACTTGGTGAGCTGACCACGAAGCTTGTTCTTGAAAGTCTCGTCGCTGTAAGCCTCGTTGCGGTTAACGCTATGGAAGAGGTCCATATCCTCAATGGCATACACAATGGCACCATGTACAGACACGGGCACACCATAGTCTTGCAGACGCGGGTCGAACACGTCGAAGTAAGGAATGGCAAAGTTCAACTGACTGCCCTTGCTCAGATTGCTAAGGTTGGTCAGATTATTCTGCTCCACTCTTCTTGCAGCCTCTTCCGCTGCCTGTCTCTTTTCTTCTTCCACTTCGCGGGAAGACTTAAAACCAAAGAATCCCATAAAATATTATTTTAGTTTTTAATTATTATTCGTTATTTAGTTGTGTAAATTCTCTTTGTCTTGCCCTTCGCATCCACCTCCACAAAGGTGTCGGCACCATACTGTCGGTTAGGGTCATGATAGTTGAACGAGTAGCCCATCTCGTAGTTGCCGTCGATGGTGGGTCGGCTGAATTGGTCGATGCTGTCCAGCGTCTGCGGGTTCAGTCCCAACTGCCGATAGAGATGCTGTTCCACCATTGTCCGGATGGCGTTCAGGTTGTCGTCCACATATCCGCGTATCTGGTCGATGAGCGACTGGCTGTTCACGTCTTTCTTCAACAGGCGCTGGCGCATGGTCTTCCTGAGCGGCATTCCGTCTGCCTTTACTGCGGCAGGTGGCATGGCATCGTTACGCAAAGCCGACTCAATCACGTGGTCGCTGCGACGAACATTAAGCATCGGGTTGCCATAGAGACAGAACATCAAGGCTGTGCTCATAGAGAAGCAGTCGTCCTCTATATTGCGGCACATATTGAAGTAGTCGCACTTGGCTTGCAGCAGGGCCTTGCCTCCCGTCATTCCCTTAAACTGATAGAGAGGATAAAGGCGCATAAGCACTTCGCTGCCCGTACCCGGATTGAGTATCAGCTCACGCACCTCGTCGGTCTCTCCGCTGCTGAACATCGGCACTGACACGAGCGAACCGGTATAGAGCAATACGCCTCCTCCATAGAGGGCGCTGAGCAACATCGAGTCGTTGCGTTCGTAACCGGCATATCGTGCACCGAAGCATGCCACGGTGTTGAACACCCTTGCCTTGCCATGGCTGAGAAGCGAAGGATTGAAGGCTTCTGCCTCGCTATAGAATCCGCACATTCCCTTTGCGTCGGCACCATGCAGATTGAACATCAGCATGTCGGCATTGTCCAGAGACTTGCAGTAGATGCCGAGGCTTTCGGCGTCTTGCGTCAGCAGCTTAGGACTGATATACATTCCGTTGCGTATGAGTTCTGGGTCGTCGTTGCTGTAAAGCAGCGGCAGGTGCTGGGTCATCGTGCAGCTGGCAGGAATCCAGTCGCGATTGCTTATCATCAACACATTGCCTACGGGTATTCCGTCGCTGTACATACCGCTGATATTAAAGTAAGCACCGAGGTCGCTGCGTATGTCCGTACTGAGCTTTCCGTCTTCCAACGGCAGTCGAGCCACATTGTTTCGGGCGCATCCTACGGTGAAGTCGGAGTCGCGATTGTCCAGCAGGTCCACAATGTAGGTGCCTTCAAAGGCGTAGCACGTGTCGGTGGGTATCCGTTCGCTGCCATACGGCCACGGGTCTTCCACACGCGGAATAGGAATGACGTCGTCGCCACCTATTATAAACAGATGCAAGTCGGCACCTGCTGTCAGCTTGTTTTCGGCTATGCAGCGCGACACAGCCTCGTTGCATTCTATCCATGATGGAGGTTCGTTGGCAGAGTCCATTCCGTATTGGGCAATGTCGAGGAAAGTCCAGTACATCCGCTGGTCGTAGGCGTTCTGTATGAAGTCGTTGAAGACGTCATACACGTCCTGCGTGCTGCATCCGTATTTTCTTGCCAAGGCATTGGCGTTGGTAAGGATGATGCCGTAACGGTCGTCCAAGGCATCGGCTGCGGGCTGCGGAGCCGACTTGCTTTGTCCAGGCATCGGCGGTACAGCAGAAGCTTTCGGCATCGGCGGAGGAGTAGCAACTCCCAATCCCATGTTGTTGGCAGCTTGCAGAGGATTGAAGCCACGCATCTGGTTGAGCTTCACGTTCTGCGCATTAAACTTCGGCATGGGTGGAGGCGTTGGCATCTGCGGTGGCACAGCCATCTTGGTTTTCTCCTTGGGTTTTAGCTCGGCAAGGGTGGTGTCGCAATAGAACTGATACCATTCTTCGGGCTGTGGTTTGTCCTCAAGCATTTCCTTCACGGCATACCACAAAGCACTCAGCGGCTCACTCATTACGTTCTGCACGGCTTGGTCGAGATACTGCAGGGTCTGCTGCCTGTAGTAGTCCTGCTTGCCGTTCTTGTGATAGTCGGCAAGATTGTCAAGAGCCATCAGCAGGGCAATGTCGCCTTGCGGACAACCGAAGCCGCCCATTCTTGGCAGAAGCACGGTGGCATTGTCCACGTTGCCTGTCTTGATGAATGCCACATGCGCCCAGAAGAGTTGCCAGTAGTTGTCGGTGCGCGAACCGAAGAAGGCAAGGGCGCACTTGTCGGGATACATCGAGGCAAGCAGCAGATGATAGTAGAACTGGATGTTGTTGTCGGCCGTCATCACACGAGCCAACTGTTCCAGCCCATTAAACTTGCGTTGCAGGATGTCCGTATGGTTGGTCTGTATGGCATTAAACACCTCGTTGAGTGTCTGCTCTGCCAAAAACTCGTTGCCCTTGCTGCCTTGCATCACGCTGATGTTGCGGCGCACTTGGTCGATTATCTGGTTGGCACGCATCGGAGCTATTTGCCATTGTATGCTCAGCTGATTAAGCTCAGCCAAACGCAGATTGTCCAACTTGCCGTCCACCAGACGTTCCTGCACGGCTTCGAGAAAGAGGCGTTCGTTCTGCTGATAAATCTCAGTCTGCGTCTTCTGCGCCTCATACACGGTCTTGTTGTTGACCGTACTGTTGTTGGTGGTGGTCGTGGTGGTATAGTTGTTTTGCGTATTGTGCGAGTCGGTATGTATTCCGCCTACCACAGCCGCGTCGCCATCAAGTTTTATGTCGCTCATTGTCTTTTCTGATTTTTAGTTTTTACCATTGAAACGGAGCACCACAGTCAGGGCAGCAGGGTGTGCCTTGCGCTATGCGGATGGTGTGTCCGCAGTTGTAGCATTGACATTCTATCAGGTCCTGCTTATGGGCTGCTTCTTGGGGAGCGGTCTGCTGGGGAGCTGCTTGCTTAGGAGCAGCATTGCCGCCTATACCTCCGTTAAAGGCGTTAAGGTTGTTGGCGGCTGCCGAGCTTACCTGCGAGATATTGTTCATTGCCACATCCTGAGTATGGTCTACGCGTTCCTGCTGTCGGCGGTTGTCCTCCTCCAGCTGGCTTATGCGCTGCTGCTGTTGTGTCTGCTGAGCACCACTAATGCCCGTGGCAGTATCCTTTATCATGCCAGCCATCTTCATCATCGCCTCCATCTGTGCGTTGCTGTTCTGCTGCTGCATCTGTAGCATCTGCTGCATCATGGCTTCCTTCTCGGCAGCGGTCTTTCGCAAGGCGTCGGCTTCCTTCTCGCCATTGTAGGCGTTAGCCATTGCCACTTGTGCGTCTGCGGTGAGGTGAGAGAGCTGTGCTGCACGTATCTGTTCTGCCGTCATATTGGCAAACTGGTTGTCGCGGTTGATCTGCTCGTTGCTCTCGATGGTGGCTATGTTCTCTTCGTGCTGATACTTCTGCTGGTCAATCTGAGCCTGCATCTGCGCCATCTGCTGCAGCTTGTCCATCTGGCGTTGGTGACGATTGGCTTCCAGCAGGTCGTCGTCCATCTTCTCCTGACGGTTGCGCTCGTAAGCAAGGCGGTCGTCTTCCAGTTTCTCGTTGCGTGCAAGCAGATGGTCTTCCTTCTCTATTTCGCGCTGGCGCATGAGTTGCTTGAAATCGTAGTCATCTTCTTGGGTCTTGCGGTCACGCTGGCGGTTGTATTCCTTTTCCTCCTGCATCCACTGGCGCTCACGTTCTTCATCTTCGATGCCCCAGTTGCGGCGGCGCTCCAAGTCTTCGCGTTCCCAGTCATGGTCGGTGCGCGAGTCGTCGAGAGCCCACTCTGCTTTGAGACGGGCAGCGTCGATGTTCTGCTGACTCTGGATGCGCATTATCTCCGTTATCTCCTCACGCGGGATTCGCTTGTGTGCAAGTTCGTCTTCGAGCACCTCCATCTCCTCCTGTTTCACGAGGCGGTTCTTACGAAGGTCTTCCAAAGCCTCGAACTCTTCCTCCTCGGTCTTTGCCTCACGTATGCGCTTCTGGCTTTCGAGCATCTGCACGAACTCGTTTAGCTCGTCGTCATGCAGAAGCTGGTCCATATTGAGTTTCTGGAGAGCATGGCGCAGTTCTTCGGCGTTCTTTGCAGAAGCTATCTGCTGGGCGTTAGCCTCCACCTCCATACGGTTGCGGAATTCGCCCGTGCGTTGCATATAGTCGAGCTCCTTCTCCGTATTATACAGCTGACGCTCCACCTGACGGAAACGCTCGAAGTCCTGATTGTTGTCGGTGATGTTCAGCACCCGTGTGCATTCTATGCCATACACCTGCTGATTGATGGTCTGACGGATATGTTCTTTCAGAGCGTTGACCATGTCGACGGTCAATCCGCCTTGTTCGTAGTTCTGATTGCGCAGCTCCTGTCGCAACAGGGTCTCAACAGAGCCGTTGAGCAACTGCTGCAGCTCTCTTGTAGTAATGCTGTTGCGGTCGGCAAGATAATTGGTGGCAAAGGCATGGATGTCATGGACGCTCATCTGGAGCGACACACCAATCTGCACGTCATGCATACCCATCGGTATGTTATAGGGACGGAAGGCAAGTTCGCCTTCCTCGTTCATCGCCCCACCGAATGTGAGCGTGATGAAACGGTTGCTTACAATATATACTGACAGGATAGGAGACTGGGTGATGCGAGCTAATAAGCGTGCATAATTAAGCTGACGCTTCTTGGCTTTCTCCTTCTGCTCACCCTTCTTCTCGCCGAAGATGATGCGACCGAGCCAACTGAAGCCTCTGCCCACTTCGCCCACGACGCCAAGTTCGCGGAATGTGGGCTGAGCTTGACGTTTGCGGTCGCGCTCACGCTTTTCGGCTTCAGCCATGTCTTTCTCTGCCTTATCAATAGCCGCTTTAATGGCAGCCTGCTCCTCTTCCAACGACTTATAGAATAGGTAGGCACCAGCAGAAAGTGTTGAAACCAACTCTCCATTAGCAAAGATGATGGCTGTGCAACCCTCCTGCACGATTATTCCCTTGAGTTTCTCTATCTCGTCGAGTTCGCGCTCGCTTATCTTGCGGGCTATCTCGCCGGGCTGAATGTTCCAGATGGTTCTGCCGCGCACCACGTCAACACCATCTACTGCCTCCATACTGCGACGGTCACGACTACGCTCTGCCTCGCGTTCGGCAGCCATCTGTGCCTGTTCAGCCTGCTGCTGCGCATTTCTTGCCTCGCGTATTTCGGCACGTCCTTCAGCAGCTTGCTGATTGACGGCTTGACGCTGTTCTTCGGCTATCTGACGATTGAGCGCACCACCTGTCACGGCGTTAGCCACAGAACGCACAGCATTTGTAAATATTCCCTTGCTGGCTTGTGACGATTGCGGAGTAGGGGCTTGTGGCATAACCGGTCGCTGTGGTTGCATCGGTCGTTGCGGCATAATCGGTGCTTGAGGACGTACGGGCTGGGGCGCCATCGGTTGCTGAGGAGCCTGAGGTTGCAAGTCGACTGGTTGTCCACACTTGGTACAAAATTTCATTCCTGGTTGTAGCGTTGCGCCACACTTTTTGCAATATGTCATAATAGTTATTATTTTTAAGGTTATGGGACTGACTTATGAATTTAGAATACGGAACAAGCGAGAACAATAAGAACGAAGGCGACGAAAATAAACCAGAAGAATCTGACGAAGCATCCAATACATCCAGTGATTCCACTACCTAAGAAGCCTCCAAATAAACCCAACAATTGAACACCCCAGCCCAAGAGGCCAAGTACAACAAATAATATAATTCCTATAAGAATAATCAGTAATATAGCTCCCATGTTATAAAAATTATCATTAAGTAAGGAGCAAAGTTATCAGATATTTATGACCTGTACAAGTCCATAATGGTTCACAAACGGAAAAAGCTGATACACACATCAGGTGACTATGCATTGCTACCATAATCACCTGATATGTATATCAGCTTCTTATTATGAGTTATATAGATTCTTACAGGTTGATTTTCACACCTGCATTGAGTCTTACACCGTAATATTCCACCTGCATTGTGCGGTTCTTCTCGCCTTGATAATAGCGTAAGGGCTGGTTGAGCAGGTTGTTGGCATTGGCATAAACCGTGAACTTGGTTTTCTTGCCCCATGTGTAGCTGGCGTTGAGGTCGAGATAGCCCACCTTGTCGTAGTAGCGGTCGAGGGCGCGGCTGGTGCTCATCTGGTCGATGAATGCCGAAGCGAAGTTGTACGAGAGTCGCAAGTTGATGCCGCTCTTTTCGAAGAACATTGAGGCGTTGGCAGTATGCTCGGGCGAACCTGCCACCTTAACGTCGTCACCATCCTTTATGCCCAGACGCTCATTAAAGTTGCGTGTGGTACTGTGAGTGTATGTATAGTTGCCATAGAAGCCGAGGCACTTGAGTGCGGGCGAAATGAAACCGAAGTCGCGCTGATATGCTACCTCTACGCCAAGCACACGTGCGTCGTAGGCGTTGATGTTCTGTTCTACCTTGAACTGCTTCTCAGCGTTTTCACCTGTGAGTCCAAGGTCGCTGCCGAGATACTTGTTCGACGACCACTCTACATTTACATTCTTTATGTCCTTGTAGAAGAGACCGAGGCTGACGAGTCCTACACTCTTGAAGTAGTGGTCGAGCGAGAGGTCAACGTTGACAGCCTTGGCTGGCTTGGTGTTAGGATCGCCGATTGTTGCTTCCTCATCAGAGATGTTGAAGGTCTTGTTGGCTATGAGTGCCGAGTACTTCGGACGTGAGATTGTCTTCGTTACTGATGCACGCAGACTACCGTCGTCGCTATATTTGTACTTTAGGAGCAAGCTTGGCAGAAGGTCGGTGTAGTGGTTCTTGAAGTCGCCGGTAGGTTTCATGCTCGATTCATCGTCAGTTACCTCTACATTATATCCGCTTGTCTTGAGGTCGGTACGCTCTACACGCAGTCCGAGAGTAGCAGAGAGGCGCTTGCCCAACTTCTGGTCGAAGCGCAGATAGCCGGCAGTTATCTGTTCGCATATCTTATAGTTGCCAGCCTCTTCCTCATAGTTCTCTGTGCCTTCATACTTGCTGAAGTCGATCTTACCAAGTGTCTGCTTTGAGATGAAAGGTGAGTTGGCTGGATACTGGCTACCTGGCATAAATCCGTCGCGTATCTGCTGTACTGTCAGGTTGCGCCAGCTGTCGCCAAGCACTTCTTCAGGATCATAATCGAAGAACGACTTGGTGCGTGTCTTTTCCTTGCTGGTGTACTTGGCTCCGAACTTCAATGTGTTGCCATAGAGTCCGTTTGTGATAGGAAGTGTGAAGTTGAGACGTCCCTTCCATTCGTTCTCTACGATGTCTTGATTGGAATTATCAAGTTCGTCGAGCTTCCAGTTGGTGTCGTCAAGGGCGGGCAGCGATGTAGCGTAATAAGGCTGGCGGTCGCCTACGTCCTCAAATCCTTCACCGAACTTAATCTTTGAATTCTTGTTATTGTACTTGTACGAAGCATAACGCTCGTTGGGACGCTCCTCAGTTGCACGTGAATAGCTGGCAGCCCAGTCCATCTTCAGATTGCCGAAGAGATGTTCGCCGTCGAGAGTATAGTCCATTGTCTGCTGAAGTTCGAGTCGGGCGTTCTTGGTGTCGGATGCTCCTGCCTTAGTCTGCATAACGATGCTCTGCTTTTCGGCCTTGCTGTTGAGCTTCTTGTAGCTTATGCGGTAGCGGTTCTCCCAATCGCTGCGACGATTGTACATTCCCTTGAACGAAATCTTGTGCTGAGGATTGAACTTATAGTCGAGTGCCAACGAGTAGCTCTGACGCTCGCGTGTTACATAATACTGACGCACCTGAGCCTCTTTCAGTTCAAGCTGCTTGTCATCGTTCTCCTCATATTCAAACTCCGTATTGTCCGAACCGCCCGGTGCATACTGATAAGAGGCTGCTGCCATAATACCAAGCTTATGGTTGAAGAAACGGTCGCCCCATGTTGCACCGAGGTCAAGCTGCGGCTTGCCGCTCACCCATGTATAACCAGAACCTACGTTGAAGTTCAATACACGATGCGAAGGAGTATTCTTGGTCACAAGGTTTATCTCACCACCGATGGCATCGCCGTCCATATCGGATGTAACAACCTTGTTTACCTCTATGGTCTGAACCATATCGGCAGGAATAAGGTCGAGCTGTACGTTACGTGTGTCGCCTTCGGCAGAAGGGATGCGGTTGCCATTGACTGTTACTGAAGTAAGGTCGGCTGATGTTCCGCGCACCTGTCCGAAGCGTGCCTCACCCTGGTCGTACTGCACATTGATACCATTGATACGCTTCAGAGCATCACCAATATTTGAGTCAGGAAACTTGCCCACCTGGTCGGCACTAACTACATTGGTCACACCCATTGTTTCCTTCTGCATCTGCAATGCCTTGCGCTGTCCGTAGAAAGCACCTGTCACTACAACTTCCTTCAACTCATGCGACTCCGAAAGCTGTATGTTGCGCTCAACATTATTGCCAGTAAGTTTTATGGTGTAGTATTTTGGTTCATAACCTACGTAGCTCACCTTCACCTTATATGTACCAGGCTTAAGATTTGCCAATGTGTAGAATCCGTTCACGTCGCTTGTCACGCCCGTGTGCAATTCCTCAATCATGATTGTAGCTCCGGGCAGAACCTGACGGTCGGCATCGGTGATACGTCCGGTGATGGTTCCCATTTCGGGCAATGTAACATTATCCTTAATGTTGTCGCCATACATAGGCATAATGGTTGCTGAAGCCAAAAGGGCTGCAAGCAAGTTTTTCCTGAATTCCATAAATCAATAATATTAATGTGTAGCTTTAGCTTACTTGTTTTTTGTAACAGTGTGGATGATGTTGCCGTCCTTGTCAATCATCGACAGACGCAACTGCTTCTTGTCGGCGGTCAATACAGAGAAGCCTTCGGCCGGACTGCAGAATACAGTTCCCTCTACCGGCTTCACCTTACGAGCAAGCGAGGCTGATGAGTTGACAATATAGTCGATGTTGTCGCCTTTCATCTGTATGTGCTGGAAGTTGTGGATATGTCCGCAAACATACATTGCCACATTATTATACTTGTGAAGCAATGGCATCACACGCTTCTGCATGTCCAGACGTTCGTTGACGCTCTTGCCTGTCTCGGCATAGATAGGATGATGACCAACTACTACTACCCAATCCTCCTTAGCCCCTTTAAGAGTCTGGTCGAGCCAAGAGAGTTGCTTCTGCATATCCTCCTTGCATGCATCTGGGTATTTTTCGTTTGTCTCGCGATACTTGTCGATGAGCGGAGTGGTGTCAAGGAACACAATACGAATGCTTGTTCCTTTGTGATCATACACCTTGGTATAATACTTTGAAGGCATAACCCAACGACGGCTCACCTTGCCATAGTCGAGCACAGCCTGTGTGTTGCCACGATACTCATGATTGCCACACACGGCAAACCAGTCGAGCATCAGTTCTGGATGAGAATATACAAGTTCGTAGTTGGTCATCCATAACGGGTCGTTAACAGATGTAACGCCATTGAAATGATGAATGTCACCGGCAGCAATTACACACTCCGGATTGACGGCATCAGCCATCTCACCCATAAGTTCAGCAATAGGTTTCTGCTGATAGTAGCCATTACGACCAAGGTCGTTAGCAATATAGAAATTGATTTCGCCATTAAGCGCGTCCCATGTAGGACGAGCTGCATAAGTCTTTGCAGCCGATTGCGAAGCGCACTGCTTCATGCACTGTGTCTGGGCGTAAGAAGAAACTGAGCCTACAAACGAGGCTAATGTACTTGCTAAAAGCGTCAGCGCAAGGACGCTGTTCTTAAAAAAAACTGATTTCATTTATTAAAAATAATCTTAATTATTTCGAGTGCAAAGGTATCCCGTCGAAATTACAATGATGTTAAGATAGCTTTTATATAAGGTTAATATAGCGCATGCAAAGGTAATACTTGGCGCATGCAATGTCAAGTAGGAATGCTATGAGGATGTGTCAAAAGTCAAACAAAGCGGGCTGAAAGCCCAAAAAGCACATAGCCCAAGGCAGCGCCTTGGGTGTAC
>URDM01000068.1 GCA_900546575.1 uncultured Prevotella sp. | reverse complement strand
GCCAAATACCGAATAGCCGACACGGATGAGAACGGCAGCAGATATGACAGCCGTTATGATGTGCCGCCAGCTGATGCTATTGACCAGATGCATCGTTACCGTGATGCCATATACTACACGGAAGAAGGACGTGACCACGAACACTTGAAGAAAGAAATCATAGCAGGCTATGTGCTATTCCCTGGCCGCATACCATTGGAAGCACTTGACGCAGAGAATGGCGACTATTACTATCAACAGTCAAACCGTTTGATTGGTATCGGTGCTTTCCCCTTGCGTCCCGATCAAGAGCAGCATGCTGGGGACGGAAGCATCATCATAAATGCCAACAGTTCGGAGCAAGCCTTGCGCCGACAGATCCGCCACTGGCTTGAAGATGACAACGGACGGGAACGGTTGTTGGAAGAAAGCATACCTCAAAAGGGGTTGGAATACTCGGATGAGCCAGTAAATAAGGGTACATTCTACATTGCATCAGTAGATAGTCATGTGAATATCAACAAAGAATTGGTTTTGAATGGTAAAGGCGAAATATTCTTTTCGGGTTATAAATCCATTCTTTCGGGTGTTGATTTCCAAAAGATAAAATACTTTGCCCCTGTAGATAACCACTTGGTAAAAGGATATTATCAGGTGCTCTCGGTGGAAGCGATAGATATGAGTGAAGTACTGGCGAAAGAAAAAGAGGAAGCGACAGGGCAAGCCAAGAACTACAAAGGTTATGACAAGCCTATCCGTATTTGCTTGAAATTGGGCAAATATAATCTTCTATCCTCTCCTTTTGTCTATGGACTTGACAGCAACGCATCCAAGGGCATAGCTATGTCAAGGAAAGAGTTTAAGGAGTATTGCAATAACTCAAAAAGTAATCAATAGAATAAATATTATTAACGTTTAGATGAATAGTTATTTAAGACATATAAAAAAATACTATATTCAATTACTGTTAATCATAGCCACCCCATTGATTATCAACACTCTAATGGTGCAGCCAATGCTATTTCCTATTACAGGAGATAGTTCATCATGGCTTGGCTTTTGGGGTAGTTATATCGGGGCGGTTTTGTCTTCTGCAATTGCACTATATATACTCTATAAACAGAATCAACAAAACCATGTAGAAAATATCGCAAACAGAAATCTTCAACTTTCAGTAATAAAATACAATCAAGAATTAGATAAACTCCGAGACTTACGTACTGCTTTAGTTGATTTTCAAGCATCATTCGACTACTTGGAAATTAACAATATCGCATCCAAATTTATAGATGGGCATTATGGTGAAGAAGAGCGAGCAAGATTAAAGTATTTAGTTCGTGACATAGATGAGAAAGGATTCAAGGCAACCCTTTTACTTGATTTAATGCCCAAGTCTGATTCTGTAAACAAATTTAACTTAATTTACAATAATCTATATAATAGCTATGGTCTTATCCTCGGAGATTTTTCTTCATTTTTGGATTTGATGCAAGATTTACCTCAAAACAAGGCAGAAAAAAAAGACTATGTTGAAGAAAATCTGAAATATTGGGGAATTTATGATAAACAACAAATAGAAATGGTTATCAATAAAATTTCTGGATTTACACCTCAGAAATCAATTAGCGAGATTATTAAATCTCATGGCAACTATGAGAATATTGAAGAAGAAGCTTCCGACATTGTTAAAGAAAGATTGCGTGAAACTATCAAGGATTCTTCCTTAAAGGAGAATTTGAAGACATGTATTCAAAATATATTGTCAGAAGAGCAAAATAGAATATATGCAATATTGAGCCATGCATAACAATAGGTTGATTATCACAATGTTGTGATGAATGTAGAATGCGGATGTAATAAAATTATGATTTATGGCAAAGAAATTTGAAATACGAAACAGTACAGCGGAATTCCTCACTTTCGTGGCAGAGGGTAAGGAGCAAGGAGTACAAGTGTTATATAAAGAAGAAACGGTATGGGCTACCCAAAAGGCGATGGCTGGGCTCTTTGACTGCTCGACAGACAATATTGGATTGCATCTGAAAAACATATTCAAGAGCGGAGAACTTGTTGAAGATTCAGTTACCGAGAAATACTCGGCAACTGCCGCAGATGGTAAGATTTTGAGCATTTGTTAGCATATTACATGATGCAGGAAAGGTTTCTGCAGAATTTGCCAAGAGCTTTGCAGAGTCGGAGTTTGAGAAATATCGTGTGATACAGGACAAATTCTCTTTGACACATTTAGACTCAAAAAAAGGCGATTGCCTTACGACAACCGCCCTATTATTTAGAACGAAAGATTTCATTGATTATTGCACGAGCGGTAAACGGGGTTCGAACCCGCGACCCCCAGCTTGGGAAGCTAGTGCTCTACCAACTGAGCTATTACCGCAACAGTTTGATTATACACTAAGAAAGTGTGGAGCCGATACCCGGACTCGAACCGGGGACCCACGCATTACGAATGCGTTGCTCTACCAACTGAGCCATATCGGCTTGCTCACATTTTCTGAATGCGGTGCAAAGGTAAGGCTTTTTTTTTATTATGCCAAACTTTTGCACCGTTAAATGTGATTAGAACTTATAGCCTACTGTGAACAGAAGTTGATTGCGCTTGTTGCTTACCTTTACGGCGTCGCATACATTGTCAAACTTAGGCTCTGAATTGTCTACATAACTCATGAATGGATAGAAGTCGCCATTGGTCTGGCTATACTGATAGGCAAGGTCGAACGAGAATTTGCCGTAGTTGTAGCCTACACCTGCCGTGAAGCGATGGGTGTCCTTCCAGTTGGTATAGTCGGTTGTCGAAGCGTAGTATGTGCCATACGACTCCAGACTTCCGTCCTTAAATCCGTTCTTGTTGTACATAGCCGACTGATAGTTGTAGCCAAGACGAACAGCAAAGTTCTTCTCGGGCTTGAACTCCATACCTACCTTGACGGTGTGTACTCCCTTGAGCGAGTTCTTGATGTTCTGCTTCATAGCCTCATCGCGCGAACTTGTCTCATAGTAGTTACCCCAATAGTCAACCTCTCCCCCATCGTTGACACGGATGTCGTTGGTGGTATAGTCGGCATATTCGTATGTGGCACCGAGTGCAAGATAGTTGCCTACGGTATGGCCGAGGCTCACACCGAAACGCCAAGGAGTGTAGAACTTGAAGTCGTACGACTCGCTCGACTTGCCACGTTCGGTTGAACCATAAGCCTTATCGGTATTATTGTTGAGCACGGTATAGTTGCGAGTGGTGAGGTCGTACCATGTAGGCGTGTGAACATACAATCCGATACGGAACGGCGACTCTTCAGCCGGACGGAATATCAAGCCCGCCTTAACGTCGAAACCAGTACCTGTAATCTTGCGCTCATCGTTCATTGCTACGTCACCAATAGCTTTACCACCGTCAACAAGACTCTCTGAATACAATGATGAGCTGTTGTAGTGAACGTCGTATATTCCTACTGTGAATCCCCAGTAGAAGCGGTCGTTTGAGTTGCCGCTAACATTGAAATCGTACTGACCTATATATCCTGTAGTAGAGCGTCCGAAGTCGTAACCAGTAGCGTTGTAGTAGACGGGAAGTCCGGTCTGATCATTAATGATAACTCCTTTATCGACATTTGAAAGCGAGGCATTATTCGGATCATTAGGGTTTTCAAAATCTTTGTGATTGAACAATACATTGCTGTACAGATAGTCAGCCTGACTATAAGCACCCGAATTGCTTACCAATCCATTGTTGCTTTTTTGCAGTTCATACACACCATTGGCATTCTTCATAGCCGACAGTTTGTTTTGCGAAGCATTGTTAAGACGGCCGGCTGCTGTGAGTATCTGATCGAAGTTCTTGCTCTTGGTGTAGTTGAAACCGAAGTTGAGCATCGAATGTCTGCCCGAACGCATTGAATAGACAAAGCCAGCCTGATCAAAACTCATGTTTGTCTTGTTGGCATTGCCAAACGACTTGGCATCCTGCTGACTGTTGAAGCCAAACGAGCCTGCCACCATGCTGCGACGGAACATACCGATGCCGGCAGGGTTGGTGCCGATAGTTGATAGATCTGCACCAAGCGCCTCCATAGCTCCACCCATACCTACATATCGTGCAGTACCGTTAAGGTCTTTCGTAGCAAGCTGGGCATTGTCGTATGTCTCCTGTGCGCTGACAGCGGTGCCAAGCATCGCTACTGTCATTATAGAAAGTATCTTTTTCATATCTTACTTATCAATAAACATTACATTATATATATGTATATAGCCAAACCTTTAAGTATTGGCAACATTATCGGCGACTGCCAAATCCGCCACGGCTTCCGCCCATTGAGCCACCGCCTCTTGTGCCTCCGCCGAACGAACCTCCGCCAAACGAACCTCTGTTAGTGCCGAAGCTTGAACCGCCTCCGAATGTGCCGCGATTGCTACCGAAGTTGCCTTGGTTCTCAAACATCGGACGCTGTGTCTGCTGCTGATAGTCGTTATATGTATTGCGGTCGTTGCGTGTACCATTATTTGAACGACGACTGCCGAAACTACCGCGACGATTGCCACTGTTCATGTCGTAGTCGCGACCATAGCTGTTGCGATTAGACACGCCATAGCGTCTGCCATTTGAAATCGAACCGCCTGCCGAGTGGTTGCGTGTACCAGTTGGACCACCTGCTATATAACGTACACCTGGGCGATACCATCCGCCCCAACCCCAATAGGGCGATGACCATCCATAGTAGCCATAGTGCCAAGGATTGTACCAGCCACCATACCATCCAGAGTAGTAGGGACCATACCATCCAGAGTAGTAAGGACCATACCATGGGTCGTACCAAGGATCGTACCATCCATAATATGAACGCCAATAGGGACGTCCCCAATAGCTGCCGTAGAACCACGGATCGTAGAATCCGTCAAAACGGCTCATACGACGCGACCACATGAAGTCGCTGTCCATATCGTCGTCATAGTAGCGTTCCGAACCAGGATATATAGTAATGGTAGAATCCAGGTCGGCCTTGCCATACGTTCCGTCTCCCTCACGAAACTCTATGATGTCGTTGCCCAACGAGTCGGTACCAATCTTCTGATAGTAGCTCTTCAGTTTGCCACGACGATTATACTCGTCAATGTCACGATTGCTGCCACAATAGTAGGTAGGACGACCGACTTCCTTTTTTTCATTATTATACGTGATGTCTGTTTTCGCCCTCTTCTTGGGAGTGAAATAGACATCATCCTGAGCATCCATACAGAGCGGCATGGCTCCAAGGATAAGCGAAAGCAATAAAAAACGTGTATCCATAATCTCTTACATTTAAGTATCTTATCTATAATTAGAATGCCAAAACCAGCAAATTATTGCATGGCTGTAAAGCAATTCTATTTTAGATACTGCAAAATTAATGCTTCTTTTTTTAGGTTGGAGAGGGAAAACCCTAAAACGATATAGGTTTTACCCTAATTTTTAGTTTTTTTAATGACACGAAAATACGAATACGTTTTCATCTGCCAACGATAACGTATTCATCGGGTTATGATAACGTATTCATCTGCCAACGATAACGTATTCATTGTTCCACTATCAAAATGTTAATAATGACCTGTAAGATACATTTAATTATGGGTAATCACTCTATTTTCAGTGTGAGGCAAACCAATTGGCTGCCGAGCAATTTTTTACAACCTCGCGAGGAAGCAATTGCAACCTCGCGAGGAAACTTTATTTCTTGTCTACTCTAATCATCTGCAACAGCTCTTCTGCTTTGCGTGCTCCCAAAACAGTCTTGAGCACATTGCCCTTGGCATCGAGAACGAGCATGGTAGGATAAGCACTGATGTTGTAGCGCTTGGCAAGCTGAACGCCTTCGCCTTTCTCCATATCCATCTTGAGATTTACGAAATGCTCGTTGAAGTAGCCGCCCACCTGAGGCAGCGTGAACACTTCCTTTGCCATGTGACGGCAGGGAACACACCAGTCGGTATAGCAATCCATAAACACCAGTTTGCCAGTCTTGGCTGCTTGAGCCAGAGCCTGATCGAAGGTAAGGTCGGCAAACTCTACGCCGCCAGTGTTCTCCATACTGCGTATGAGGTCTTCGAGTCGGCGTGCATGTGTGCCTTGATATTGCTTCTGCTCTTCGCGCAGGAATGCCAGCACCTGATTCTTTGTCTGCTCGTCAGCGTCAATCTTGTTGAGCGACATGTCTACATATATCTTCGATGCGCCCAATGCCTTGCCTTGTGTCCTGAGATAATCCAACATTTCGGAATACTTCTTGGCACCACGCAACTGAGCCACCTTATATAAAGAATATGAGTCGCAGCTATCAGACAATTCAGCCTTCTGCATCTCGTTGAACAGCTGTGCCATGTCCATTGCATCGTAGTCCTTGTGGGCTGTGGCATAAGACAGAACGTCCCAATAGAACAAGCCCTCCATAAACATATTGACCTTGTCAGCGCCAACATTCTTTACGAAATCGGCCTTGTGCTCTACCAGATATTTGTAGTTGTCGCTCTTGCGGTCGGGAATCCATGAGGTGAACACCTTCCAGTTTTCTGCCTTCGAATATTCCTTCGGCTTAAGCATAGCCATATACTCCTTGCCTACAGCCTTAAACTGGTCGGTCTTGTGTGCCAGATTAAGGGCTTCAAGATAGTTGGCAAGTGTCTTCTTGTCGCGCTTGCCACTCTGATAGAGTTTCTCTGTACCCACCAACGAAGTCTTGGGACTAAGAGCACGGGCTACGGCATACTGGAAATCGGGCAGACGCATTCCGCCTACAATGCGAAGCACAACATTGCCGTCGGAGTCGAGCACCAGGTAATGGGCAAACGACTTAACCTCATATTTCTTGGCTATCGACTCGTTCTCGCGTTTAGACAAATCCATGAAAAGACAAACGAAGTTCTTGTCCATATAGTCGCAGAACTCCTTGTTGGAGAATACCTCCTTGTTCATGCCGTGACAAGGTATTGCCCAGTCGGCAAAACAGTTGAAGAATATTGGCTTGCCCGTCTTGCGCGATTGACTGAAAGCGTCCTCCAATGTATATACATACTTCATCTTGACATCGGCTTTGACTACGTCGCCATACATGCTCTCCCCTTGCTGGGCAAAGGAAGAGACTGTACAAAGCATGAGCATAAGCATCATGCCTAACCATTTACATTTCATTATTAGTATTTTAAGAGTTTCTTTTATTTTACATCCTTTACACAACGTACACTATACAGCACGTCACGATAACCTGTGGTGACGGGACTTGTTCCGCGCCATACCTTGTCGGTGTACTTTGCCGACATGCGTATGATGGCTATGTCTGCTCCATCGGTATTCTTCTCTGACGTTGAAGTCCAGTAATACCAGCTGTCGTCCTTGTTGACATAGTTGTACTCCTTGGTCTTGATGACGTAGATGTTTCCACCTGCACGCTTGGCATTGAATCCACTCTGACCGCCCTCGCTCAACAATGTGGCCAAACCGCTTCCACGCCATGCCTCATTGCACAATGACTCTGATGCATTCAAGCCCAAAGCCTGTTCGAGCTTGAGCCAGTCTTCATCCGAAGGCAATCGCCATCCTTCGGGAACTGCATGCTTGGCTCCGTCGAACGAATAGAGGAAACCATACTTGGCTACATATCCGCCATTCTCCTTATCGACAGCCTTGAAGTGCGTTTCGGCTATGATGATAGGGTCTTTCACCTTGTCAAGCTCGGCTGTCAATGCCACATAATAGTCGGGATAGTAAGAAAGATATTCATCAACCTCCTCTTGAGTGGAACCGTAATCCAAGTAACTGATCATCATCAAAATCATCTGTGTACCCGTAACTCGCTTGTTACCATACTGCGGCCAACCATTGTATTTAGGGTCATTTGCAACCTCGGTAGCTATGCGCTTATAGGTTTCGTCATCAACCGTAGCATTAGAAGCATCCACCTGTTCTTCATCCCAAGTGTAGCATCCTGCTATAGAGTTGCCGGGAATTTGATAGCGCAGGTTCTCAGCCATCCATATCTGATTGCCTATCTGCACGCAATGGTAGGTATTGTTGTCGCGCGGGTCGGTGAAATCCTCTGCAGGCTTAACTACAGAGCTGTCAAAGCTGACACCATCCACATCGTTGTCGCTGCACGATACGCACAAGCCAACCAGTGATAATAAAGATATTATTAATCGTTTCATTGTCTATTCGTTTAAAGTTCAAGTCCCAATTCGTTCACCATGAAATCCTTGAGCAACTCATATTTCTCCATTACCAACGCACAGCGACCATAACGTTCGTTGAACACTTCGTCGCCAACGGTAAGGATTGCCTGCACAAAGTAGTTGCGGTCTTCCTCGGCATCCGCCGGACTGTAACTACCGGTATTCTTATTGCCTCGTATGAATCCGTAATTGCCAATCTCCTGTACAATTGTCGAAAGCACCTCCTCTGCTTCTTCTTTGTCAGCTACCATTTTACGAGATGTAACCAAGTCGACAAAATCAAACTTATAAGCAGCCGTGCTACCCTCCACGGCGTTGTATGGCAAGCCATAGTAGAGATTGTTTGTAGAGATATAGGTGCTCTTCTTGCTCCATTCAAGACAAGTGGGACAACCGCCCAACTCTTCCCATGTACGATAATAGTACTTTGAAGACACAGCCTCGAACATAGTACACAAGTCCTTGTTGGCTTTCACCTTCTGTGCCACCATGTCGTATATCACGTCGCGCGCTGTAGTCTTTATGTCGTCGTCGCTAAGATTTGAGACATTGTAGAACACCAATGTGCGGAATCCCGATATGTATTGCTTCTCAGCCAAGCTGCTGCTTTCGGGCTTTGAGGTGAGATTGTTTGCCACCATTATGCTGAACGGACGCATACGCTTGCTGCACATCTCAAGAAACTTGCGCACAAAACGCAAGGCATCCATCTTCGACTCGTCGGTCTTCAGATAGTCGTAGACGTACTGCACACTATTGCTGTATGAGTCGAAATCCCAGTTAAGGTCTACTGTTTCGTATTGCATAACGGGTTTGCCATACAGGTCGGTGCCTATCTGACGCTTCGCTATAGTGTCGTTGAACAACACCGGTACATTATATTCCTTAAATATCTGATAACGCTCATGCTGAACAGGGTCGTTTGGATTGTCTGTTATCTCAAACTCATTGGTCAGGTCTACTCCATCACCCGAGATTTTATCTTCGGAGCAAGCAGTCAACATCAGAACTGATATCAGTAATAACCATAATTTCTTCATATCTTACTTCTCCTTAATTATTTGAGTCCATATCAAGTTCTTCTCTTTCTTCACGCTCGTTGTCAGGCATCGGCACCTTGTCGGCAGACAGCACTTCACGCGGAATACCAAATGTCCAAGCCTTCTCGTCGGCACGTAACTTATAAAGATGAGCACGCACAAAGACACCGTTGTCGGTATATTCATTGAAGACATGCAGCACATCCGTCTTAATAGGATACTTCTCGCGAACCGCATAACGACGCAAGTCAAACCAACGCTGTCCCTCAAAACAAAGTTCCTTACGACGCTCGTCAGCTATCTCACGTGCCAGTTCTTCGCCTGTATAATTCTGCTCTACATAACCTTCAATACGCTGCAAGCGCAACTGATTGAGAGCGCTGCAAGCCTGCGACTCTTTTCCGTTCTGCATGGCACATGCCTCGGCATAATTGAGATAAGCCTCCGACTTGCGCATTGCCAAGGCGTCAGACACATCGTTGAGTTTCACCTCACGCTGGTATTTCTGCAGATTGATGCTGTCCGACTGCGAATTGACATTGAAGTAGCTGTTCTTTCTTACGTCGTCGTCACTATACATATTATATAATTGGCGTGTGACGCAATACTCCGAAGGATTGCCAAACACCGAAGCCACCAGACTTGCACGGCTGTTTGGCGTGAGCCTGTTGCCACCCTGCGAGAATATTATCTCAGGATTTGACGCTGTAAGAACGGGAGTACCCGAAATGTGACCGGCAAGACTGAGCAGACGGAACTGACCGTTGTCCATAACGTTCTTTGCCTTCTTCTCTGCCTCTTCCCAATTCTGCATATACAGATATACACGGCTCAACAGCAAGTCGGCAGCCTGCCAGCTGGCACGATGCAGTATGCCCTTTGTCTTCTGCGGACTCTCTGTGAGGAGGGTTTCTGCCATAAGCAAATCAGAAACCACCTGGTCGTAAACCTGTTTCACCGTAGCACGCGAGAACTGTGTGGCTGCATCCTTGTCGTATTCTACGTAAGGAGTAAGCTTCAACGGCACACAAAGGTCAGTCTCGCAAGTGGCAGGCGTATAAGGCTTGCCGTAGAGATTAGCCAGGATAAAGTAGAACTGGGCACGAAGGAAGTAAACCTCGCCTTTCACGCGAGTGTAATCAGACTGGTCCTTTTCTGAAGTATGGGGCACGCCTTCTATCTCGTCCAAAATGATATTAGCCAGATTGATGCGATGATAAAGGTCGTTCCATGTTCCGTCGTCGGATGAGTAGCTGTCGTGCTGCAGATTATAGCGCACGTCCTGCTGCCATGCGAAATAGCCGAACATACCGTTTACTACATAAGTATAGGCAGAGTAACTGCCCAGACGTTCTGAAGAGTTGATACCAACTGTGTTGATGTCGTCGTCGAGCATATTGAAGAAGCCACATGTAGAGCTGCTCATACCGTAAGAAGTCTCCGTGCTCTTCATATAGGTCTCGCCTATCAGCACTTCCTCCAAATCGGAAACGGTCTTAGGCACAACCATATCTTGTGAATACTCATCAAGAAAGTCGCCACAGTTTGAGACTGAAACCAACAATCCCAAAGCCATTAATATTTTAGATATCTTCATTTCTGATAACTTGAATGTTAGAATGTGAACGAAAGCTTCATGACATATGTCGGACGTGTTGACAGCACTACGTCTGACGAAAAGCCCGACTGACTCGGATCCTGACCATCAAGCTTCTTTGAGCAGATGGTGAAGACATTGGTTGTAGAGAAGTCGATAGTCACATTGTTAAACGGAGTTTTACGCAACTGGGCACGAGTGAGCTGGTAGCGCAATGAAAGTTGCGACATACGCAGATAATCACCTGATACTGTTCGCAGGTCGGAGAGGTCGTACATGTCCCAATAGTTGGTGGCAAAAGCCTTGAAACCTTGCACATCTGCCGACAAAGAATTACTCCAATGAGTCTTGTATGTCTGATAGAGAGGGTCTGACGGACTCAGCAACGCAGGATAATTGGTGCGCAGTTCGTCACCAGGAGTCTTCCATCGGTTGAGCAAATCCTTATTGACATTGTTCTCCGACGATATTCCGTTGATGATATCCGAATACAGAGCCATCTTTCTTATCTTTGAGCCCAAGCTGTATGTGAAGCTTGTGGTAAGACTGAGCTGCTTCCAGCGGAGTGTGCTGTACAAAGCTCCCGTGAACTTCGGGCTACGTGTGCCGCTCTTCACCATCACCATCTTGGCAATCTCTTCCAATGATTTTCCTTCCAACAGATGACGACGGTCGGAATAATCGTCAAACATAGGCATACCGTTGGTGGGGTCAAGGCCAAGGAACTTGTACGAATAGAATGTTCCTATCGACTCGCCGCCTACAATGGCTGTTCCGTTGAGATAGTCGGAAATGGTGTATTCGTTGATGATGTCACTCTTCACCTGGTTCTTAACGAACGAATAGTTGGTAGAGAGATACCACGACCAGTCCTTGGTCTTGATAGGATAACCCATCAGCGAAACGCTGAAACCGTAGTTCTTGATGTCGCCACCGTTCATTACATACGAACTCACACCGTTCACCTTCGATACGGGCACAGTAGTAAAGGCGTCGTGTGTCAACTTGTAATATCCATCAATATTGATTGACAATCGACTGTCGAAGAACGAGGCGTCAATACCGCCATTGAACTGGTCGGTCTGCTCCCAACGCAAATGTGGATTTGGGAAGGCATAAACAGTAGAGGTGTTGGCTCCCCAATAAGAGTCGAAACTGCCCTGTTTGATAAGCAGGTTGGGTGTCTGGCCGTCCACCATATTACCCGTCTTACCATACGACACACGCATACGCAGTTCGTTAACCTTGTCTACCTTCGATAGGAACACTTCCTTGGCGTTGAACATACCTGATACCGACCATACCGGCAAGAGCTTCTCATTGCTTCGGCTGCCAAACTGATTGGAAGCGTCGAAACGTCCGTTGGCATTGAGCGTGAAATAGCTGCCATAACTATAGGTCATGGTAAGATAACCGCTCAACTTGTTGGTACGTGTGGCGGTGAGTGTACGATGGTTTTCGGCAAGCCAACTTGCATAAAGAGGATATGATGCCACCTCTTCGGCTGTCATCGACTCAACGAACTTCATTCCGCGGTCCTTGAAATAGCCACGCATATTCTCGCTGAAACCGTTGTTGCGATAGGTGTTCACCTCATAACCGAAGTTGGCGCTGACAAGATGTTTTGTGCCGAATGTCTGGTGATAGTTGGCCTGCAAACGAGCTGTAAAGTTCTCGGTGATGCTGTTCTTATAATTCAATATACCTCCATAAGGCAACTCGCACATTCCGCCTGAACCAGGAACCGGAGTGGTGTCATACTCGCCGTTCTTCAATGTGGCTACATAGTTGGTCTTCTCGCCAAACCATGTCTGGTTGGTGCTTGAGCTACGCTGGAATGAAGCTGCACCGTTTATCTCCAAAAGGTTCTTATATCGCCAAACCAAATCGAGGGCGGCAAGGAGTGAGTTGGAATCGTAATTCTGCTGCGAATTCTCCATCTCATTAAGTATATTGTAATTATACTTATAGTACTCATTGGTCTTCTTGCCCAAACTGTAGGCATGCTTCTGATAGTAATACAGCGAACCGTCGGCATTATAACATGGCAATGCACGCGTGGTGTTGTAGGCGTACTTCAACGGAGATATTTCAGAAGGCAGATAGTCCTTCTTCTGAACATTGGCGTTCAAGCGCACACTTGCACGGAAATTATTAGTCAGATTCGACTGGATATTCATGGCTGCCGTATAGCGCTTGCTGTTCTGGGTCTTCACTACTGCGTCCTCATCGGTATAACCCAATGAAGCGTAATAACGATAACGGTCGCCACCACCCGACAGACTGAGCGAGTGGGTCTGTGTCAGCGCATCATGGCTAAGCACCTTAAACCAATCGGTATTGACCTGTTCGCTCTGACGAACTTGGTCGACAAATTCATTATAGTTGATGTTTCCCGCAACATAATTATAATATGCACCTTCATATCCTACCATAGTCATGTTTGAGGGGAAGGCGTAGTGCATGTCTACCAAGTCCTTACCGAACTGAACACGCTCTTCTGAATTCATCAGATTGATGTTGTTGTCGGTGTAACGAGGGCGACGCACCAGCTTGAACTGGGTAGAATATGTGATGCGAGGAGGACCTGACTGTCCCTTCTTTGTGGTTACGACAATAACGCCATTGGCTGCACGTGTACCGTAAAGGGCTGTAGCTGCAGCGTCCTTCAATACGTCCACACGCTCAATATCCTCAGGGTTGATGCCCGAAATGGCATTACCAATATAATTGACATAGTCGGGGTCGTTGAGCTGTTCAGTAGAAACGTCTACCGGATCGGTCAGCTGTACACCATCCAACACCCACAACGGCTCTCTGTTACCGATAAGCGTAGAAGTACCTCTCACACGCATACGGGCTGTAGTACCTACCTCACCTGAATTCTGAGTGAATACCATGTCGGGCACACGACCCTCCAAAGCGTCTGTAAGCGATGTCATACCCGGCATAAGGATGTCGTCCATCTTGAGCGATGTCACAGCACTGGTGTTCTTACGGGCATCAATGTTGCCGTAACCTGTCACCACAACCTCGCCCAACTGACGACTGTCGTCCTCCAGAACTACATACAACTTGCGTCCCTTCCACTGCAACTCCTGCTTCTTCATTCCAAGATACGAAACCACAAGCTTCACGTTCTTAGAACCGACAGGCATCTTGAAGTCGCCATTAACGTCGGTGTGAGTACCCTTGGTAGTGCCCTTTACAACGATAGAAACGCCAGTGAGGGGTTCCCCATTGACGTCTGTTACCTTACCAAAAACTACATTTTCATTGTTTCTTGCCGCTGCTGGATCCTGCTTCTTTTCCACGACGATGGTGTCGGGTGCCAATGTTGCGAAAGCATGACTTTCGCAACAAGGGGATAAAGCTGCCAACAACGGCAAGACGTTCTTTACTCTGATTATCATAAATAAATGTTTATCGATATATCGCAAGAAAAATTAATTACTTGGCTATATATTTCTTTCCGGCCTTCACGACTAAGCCCTTGTACGACTTGCCTACACGCAGTCCAGACATATTGTATATTGTAGCATCGCTGTTAGATTTCTGACGTGTCACAGAAGTGATACCATTGGCTATCTCATAGAAGCCGAGCAAGGTAAGCTGGGGCTTGCCTTCATTATTAACAGATTCAAAGATAGCCTTAACGTCGTATTTATTTCCATCGTCTGCCTTTGCCGACAAATCATCAGACATGCAAGAAGGAGCAGTAACTACGTTGCCACTTTCATCAGTCAAGTCGTACACAGTACTGTAATTCTCCTTACGACTTGTTATTGTGACACTCTTCAAAGCGATAAGGTCCTCTACATGTTTCTTTTCCAATAATTCAGGGATAGTAGTAACAACAGGCTGTGCTACTTCGCTGCTTTCGGTAAGGGTTAGATCAGAAACCTTTGTTTCTTTATTAGCAGTTAAGGTACAATCACCAAAGTTCTTAGCAAAATCCACAAGAACTGTACCGTTAACTACATAATTGCTTAAATTCGAAATAGCAGTGTTACCAAAGAAAATACCATCAAAACGCACAGCATACTCGCCCTCGCGTACATAAACATAATAGCCTTTATAATAATCGTAAACGACTTTTGCATTTGTCAGTTTGAGTGCAACGTTTTTAAGATCACTTGTAAGTTCGTTCAGCTGTGCGATAGTCTTAATCTGATAGCAAACGAATTCCTTAGAAACCATTACACTCTCCTTGCCATTCTTCACAGCAATAGCCTTTATGGTTGTTGTCTCTGTAACCTCGACATCAACAGATGATGTTCCATTATTTAAAGAAGAAGTTGTTGGAACACTTCCATCAGTTGTATAATAAACTACGCTACCCTCAGCACCCTTGATTGTAACCAGTCCTTTTCCTACAAAAGGAGTTACAGCATCAAAAGTTGGAGCTGCAACAACATTGGGATCGGCAGCGCCATAGGTTATATCAATAGAAGTAAGTTTGATAGGAGTTCCCTCATTTAAAGCTTCAAACTTAGTGGTATTTTTTCCCCCCCCAAGTAAAAGTATTATCGGTTGCTTTAGATATACTTGTTCCATTAACCTTTATAGTTGCACCTTGTTTAACATGAAGCACAACCTTAGTAATGGTCAATCCAGATGTTTCTTCAATGGTAAGAACATTGTTATTCTTTATTTGGATATAGTCCGAAGACGCTGCATTACCCAAACTTGTTGCAGTTCCCTTTGAACAAGTAATCTTGAAGTTCACAATCACTCCTGAATACTTATCCTTTTCAGTAGTCCAAGTAGTTGAAGTACTATTGGTGTTGATAGTTACGTTCGTTGCGAACAACGAACTAAACGACATGGCAAGAACTGCCATAAAGACAAAGCGTAAAAGTTTATTCATAATTCTCTAATTATTTATTATTTAATATTACGCACACAAAGGTATAAAAAAATCAATAAAATGTTCAAAAACAAAAAACTATTTTTCGATTTTAACATAAAACTCTACTATTTTCCGGGGAAATTTATGTAAACAAGCCAAAGAACGCTTGCTATAAAATATCAGTAGACAAGAAACTCACAACTCGTCAACTCGTCAACTAATAATAATCAATAGCGCAGGCAAAGGTAATACTTGGCGCAGGCGATATCAAGTAGAAATACTATATATATTATATAAGGTATATATATAATAATGTATAGTATATACAAAGAGTAACAATAGGAGGAGGGTGTGTCAAAAGTCTAAGCAGCACGCCCCGAAGGGGCAGAAGCACATAGCTCAGGGCAACGCCCTGAGGTAAAAAGCCACCAAAAACAATGCGCCCTGTAAGGGCAAAAGCGTTAATTATCAATGCTT
>URDM01000067.1 GCA_900546575.1 uncultured Prevotella sp. | reverse complement strand
GTACACCCTTAGGGATTCGAACCCTAGACCCACTGATTAAGAGTCAGTTGCTCTACCAACTGAGCTAAGGGTGCAGCTTTAATTTTACTGTCAGCAACCTCATTTCTGAATTGCGAGTGCAAAGGTAGTACTTATTTCCCAAACCGCCAAATCTTTTACGGTGTTTTTTATTACTTTTTTCTGTCTAATATACTAAAATTGACATACAACAAGAAATCAGCATACCTCTACATCTTTACTTCAATTATTTTTGTGCGTTCAAGCACTTCATCACCTTCTCAAAGTATCTCTGAGTTCGCTTGACATTATAACGGACACCACCATTCCATGAACGGATTGCCATTTCTATGTCATTTAAGGGATTAAAATGCGACTGAATAAGGATAAACATTTCCTTAGATTTCTCCAGACTGAATCTGTCACGAAGGGTGAAGCGCTTCTTGCTCTTACGCTTCTTAAGAATTTCGTTACACTCCTTTACCAATATCGGAGTAATCTGCATTGCACCGCATGAGTTTCCACTCACAGCCTTGGTGTTACCCTCACTTTCAACCTGAACTATAGCCTGAATTACAGGATTCCAATCGAAGCCCGACTGACCAGAAGCCTCATTAGAAGACACGTTGTTTGCACCCATTACTGGGCTCACTACAAATAAGCATAAAGTTAAAACAATTTCCTTAATAATTTTAATCATTAGTTTGTTCTTTGTGGAACCCGGACACGCTCTCTTAAATACCTCTATCCCCTATTCCTACCTCAAGAACAGACGATAGTATGTATAAAGCATCTTAATCATATAAATCAAGGAATTCTTACCCTGAAAACTATACCGAAAGACACATCCACTATAGGTGCAACCAAAGACGTTATCCAACACCTATATAAATTCCGTTAGATACTTTCAGAAGACCGTCTACATATAATCGAGACACGACTTCCTTTTAATTATCGCTTGCAAAATTACACAAAAATCGCGAGTTGTGCAAGTTTACAAACCATAACTTCACCTTTTTTAGGGTTTTCTTGACATAGATAACACGATGTATATCAATCAAATACACATTTAAGGCCCTTTAAAACACCCCTACCTTAACCCATAAAACGATTTGCAAACCACGCTTAGCAAAAATCCCCCACAAGCCGCTACATTATACAAAACAGACAAAGACACAAACACAAAAGCCCGGGAACGTCAAGCACACAGACATAAAAAAAGAGTGTCGAAACAAATGCTCGACACTCTTCATCAATATTTTATTCTAGAATTTTACTTCTTGAAAAAGTCCTTAACAGCTTCGTTAGGAACCATACGCTCGTCAAAGATGTAAGCGCCAGTCTTCTCGCTTCTTACCATCTTGATAACCTTTGTATATGCGCGACCGTCCGATGTACCTTCACGGAGGGTAGCGACCGCTTTCTTTGCCATATCTTATATGTTATTACTTAATCTCCTTGTGAAGAGTCATCTTCTTAAGGATGGGGTTATACTTCATCAATTCCATACGGTCAGGAGTGTTCTTACGATTCTTGGTAGTCACGTAACGGCTTGTTCCAGGCAGACCGCTGTTCTTCATCTCTGTGCACTCGAGAATTACCTGTACTCTGTTGCCCTTTGCTTTCTTTGATGCCATTTACTTATTCTCCTATAACTTTAATGTCATTCCAGTCTACATAACCCTTAGACACAGCCTGCTTGAGGGCAGCGTCCAAGCCCACTTTGTTGATAAGACGCAGACCCGCTGCGCTAATTTTGAGGCTAATCCAGCAACCTTCCTCTACATAGTAGAACTTCTTGCTGAACAAGTTCACATCGAAAGAACGCTTTGTGCGATGCTTTGAGTGTGATACGTTGTTACCTATCTGGGCTTTCTTTCCCGTAATCTGACAAATTTTCGACATTTCTATCTGCTTTTTTGTATTCGTTTTTTGATACCTATTCCAAACAGGGTGCAAAATTAGCTACTTTTTCTGAGAATACAAAACATTCGCATAAATAATGTTACTTATTTAATGTTTTTTTTGTTTTCAACAGCATCCGAATGTCCATCACCCCTTATCCTGTTACTATTCTGCGACAGGGATTACAGGCATCTTACCTTCGCTCTTCACCTTAGGAGCGTGTTCCTTAAGGAAGCCTATAAACATCTGGAGAGCCTTGCTCGTAGCAATGGCAAGGTTGATGTCACGACCGTAATCCTCTGTAAGCTTCAACGTTTCGATGTTCTCTGCATTGCCACATGCAATCCAGATTGTACCAACGGGGATTTCAGCTGTGCCACCGCCAGGACCAGCTGTGCCTGTTGTAGCAATTGCAAAATCAACGCCAAGAGTCTTTATAGCTCCCTGCACCATTGCCTTTGCCACTTCCTCACAAACAGCAGTCTTCTCCTCAAGGAGCTGATGGTCAACGCCAAGCAGGTTTTCCTTCACCTCGTTGGTGTATGAGATTACACCACCCTTGAAATAGTTTGAAGCACCTGGTACGGCAATAATAGCTTCGGCAATACGACCGCCTGTGCAGCTCTCGGCTGTACCTACAGTAAGGCCCGACTCATATAAATACTGCTGGATTTCACGGCTAAGTACTTTCTTTTCAAATTCCATTTTCTATATTTTTTTATGAATGTTTCGTGTGTAGTCAAGATGTCTGTCCGACACAATTTACTTGAACGTTACCTTGCTGAATGCCGGCTTGTCGATTGAGCAGAAGTCCTTGTCAAGGAACTTGTAGTAGCCAGTTATGCCAATCATTGCTGCATTATCGGTAGTGTAGCTGAACTTCGGAATATAGATAGTCCAACCATAACGCTTGGCGTGATCGTGGAAAGCGTTGCGCAGTCCGTTGTTGGCCGAAACACCACCAGCCACAGCCACATGCTTTATGCCTGTCTGTTTAACGGCAAGGCGCAGCTTCTTCATCAATATGTCGACGATAGTGTGCTCAAGACTTGCTGCAAGGTCGTTCTTGTGATGCTCTACAAAGTCAGGGTCGTCTTGAATCCACTTGCGCAGACTATAAAGGAACGAAGTCTTCAGTCCGCTGAAACTATAGTCGAGACCAGGGATGTGCGGTTCGGCAAACTTATAGGCGAGCGGGTTGCCCTGACGTGCCAAGCGGTCGATAATAGGGCCACCGGGATAGCCCAGTCCCATAACCTTCGAGCACTTGTCAATGGCCTCACCAGCTGCGTCGTCAATAGTCTGTCCGAGCACCTCCATATCGTTATAGGCGTTCACCTTGACTATCTGCGAATTACCGCCCGAAACGAGCAGACAGAGGAACGGGAACGGAGGTGTAGTATCCTCTGGTTTCTCCTTGATGAAATGCGCCATCACATGACCCTGCAAGTGGTTCACGTCAATCATAGGAATGCCCAGACTGCGGGCAAATCCCTTGGTGAAGCTCACACCTACAAGCAATGAACCCATAAGACCCGGACCACGTGTAAAAGCCACAGCCGACAACTGTTCCTTGGTAATGCCAGCACGCTTTAGCGCAGCACTCACCACGGGCACAATATTCTGTTGATGGGCACGCGACGCAAGTTCAGGTACTACGCCACCGTATTCAAAGTGAACGTCCTGCGAGGCCGTCACGTTGCTCAGCAATATATTATCCTGGAGAACTGCTGCACTCGTGTCGTCGCAGCTGCTCTCAATACCCAATATGTACATTTCTTTAATTAATAAGTTAACACTTCAACGCCGTGCTCTGTCATTACGAGGGTGTGCTCCCACTGTGCGCTCGGCTTCTCGTCGCCAGTGATTACCTCCCATCCGTATTCGTCGTCGGCATCAATAAACACCTTCCATGTACCCATGTTCACCATAGGTTCGATAGTGAACACCATGCCAGGTACGAGCAGCATACCTGTACCCTTATGGCCGTAGTGCATAACGTCGGGCTTTTCGTGGAACTTCAATCCTACACCATGTCCGCAAAGGTCGCGCACAATGCCGTAGTGATACTTGTCCGCATGCTTCTGAATGGCGTGACCAATGTCACCTACAAAGCTGTAAGGCTTGGCAGCCTCCATACCAATCTCCAGACACTCCTTTGCCACGCGCACCAGCTGCTCCTTTTCCGGAGTAGTCTTGCCGATGATGAACATACGTGAAGCGTCAGCATAATAGCCATCGAGAATTGTGGTGAAGTCGACATTCACGATGTCGCCCTCTTCCAGAATGTCGTCCTCCTTAGGAATACCATGGCATACCACCTCATTGATACTTGTGCACACACTCTTCGGGAAACCCTCATAATTTAGGCAAGCTGGTATAGCACCATGCGATGTACAGTAGTCGTAGCAAATCTTGTCGATTTCAAGAGTGCTCATTCCTGCACGAATGTTCTTTGCCACCTCGTCGAGCACACCAGTATTCACCACACCGCTGCGGCGAATGCCTTCTATCTGTTCGGGAGTCTTGATAAGATCGCGCGACGGCACCTCCTTACCCTTGTTTTCCCAGTACATTACTTTCTTGTCAAGTTCAGTTGGCTCCTGACCAGGAAGACAGTGCCAAACTCTCTTTTTTCTGAATACCATAATAATATAGATATTTTAAAACAATTCCAACTTATTCTTTCTTGCTTCGTCGAGCGACGAGAGCTTCTGCTGATGAGCAGCATATTCTTCGCGCAGCTTGGCGTAGCGTTCTTTCAGTTCTGCCTCAAACACAAGGCGCTCTTTAGGGTTCATGAGTCGCTGTGCAATCATAGGATTCTGAGCAGCATCCTTCACCCACACCACAACTCCACTATAGATAGGGGCTATTTTCAATGCCACGTGCATCTCAGACGTTGTAGCGCCGCCCACCATGATAGGAATTTGCAGTCCTGCGTGTTCAAACTCAGTAGCCACATTGACCATCTCCTCAAGACTCGGTGTGATAAGACCGCTCAGTCCAACCATGTCAACATTCTCTTCAATGGCCTTCTTCAGTATCTGCTCGGCGGGCACCATCACTCCGAGGTCAATCACCTCGTAGTTGTTGCACGACATCACCACATCAACAATATTCTTGCCTATGTCGTGAACGTCGCCCTTTACGGTTGCCATAAGCACCTTACCCGACGAAGAGCCGCCTTCCTTCTTGTCTGCCTCGATGTAGGGTTGCAGTATTGCCACAGCCTTCTTCATGGTGCGTGCTGTCTTCACCACCTGTGGCAAGAACATCTTGCCGCAACCGAACAGCTCGCCCACCTTGTTCATACCGTCCATCAGCGGCCCCTCAATGATGTCCACCGCCTTAGGATAGACAGCAAGGGCTTCCTGGATGTCCTCCTCCATATAGTCGGCAATTCCCTTTTGCAGGGCTGTAGCGAGACGTGCGGCAACGTCAGCCTTACGCCATTCTGGTTCGGCAGCAGCCTGTGTTGCGCCAGTACCTGTCGCCATTCCGTTCTTCAGAGCCTCCTGCTTTTGCTTTATCTCGTCGGCAAGTTCCACAAGACGTTCAGAAGCGTCCTTCTTTCGGTTGAGCACTACGTCTTCAATAATCTCCAACTGATCGGCAGGAATATCGTCGTAGGTAACCTTTGTTGCGGGGTTTACAATGCCGAAGTCCATACCCTTGCCAATTGCGTGGTAGAGAAACACCGAGTGCATTGCCTCACGAATATAATTGTTGCCACGGAACGAGAACGAGAGGTTGCTCACGCCACCGCTCACATGCGCTCCTGGCAGATTTGTCTTAATCCATTCGACAGCCCTAATGAAGTCTACAGCATAATTGTCGTGCTCTTCCATACCAGTAGCTATGGCAAGCACGTTAGGGTCGAATATTATATCGAGCGGATTCATACCCACCTTCTCTATGAGGAGCTTGTAGGCACGTCCGGCTATTTCAATGCGTCGTTCGTAAGTAGTGGCCTGTCCTATTTCGTCGAAACACATCACCACTACAGCTGCACCATAGCGCATCACGTCGCGAGCGTGACTCAAGAACACCTCTTCGCCTTCTTTCAGCGAGATAGAGTTAACGATACACTTGCCCTGCACACATTGCAGTCCGGCAGTTATCACGTCCCATTTAGACGAGTCAATCATCACAGGCACCTTGGCAATGTCGGGTTCCGAAGCTATGATATTCAGGAAGGTGCGCATTTCCTCACGTGCGTCAAGCAGTCCGTCGTCCATGTTAACGTCAATCACAAGCGCTCCATCTGCCACCTGCTTGCGTGCTATGCTCACAGCCTCGTCGTAGCTCTTCTCCTTGATGAGTCGAAGGAATTTGCGCGAACCAGCCACATTGCATCGCTCGCCCACATTGACAAAGCGCACGTCGGGCGTAACGTCGAGCAGTTCAAGTCCACTCAGCCACATAGTCTGCGGCTTGGGTTGCGGCACGTGCGGCTTCTTGCCTTCGGCTATTGGCACATACTTGGCAATGAATTTCTCCGTAGTGCCACAACATCCGCCTATGATGTTCACCAGTCCTTCGTAAATGAATTCCTGTATCTGCGGAGCCATCGACTCCGGGGTCTCGTCGTATGCGCCCAGACTATTGGGCAGTCCGGCGTTTGGATATGCACTTATATAATAAGGTGCACGATGAGCCAGCTGTTTCAAGAAAGGCTTCATCTGGTCGGCACCGAACGAACAGTTGAGTCCGATAGAGAAAATCGGGTAGCTACTCACACTTGCCAGCACAGCATCGAGTGTCTGTCCGCTCAGAGTGCGTCCGGCAAGGTCGCTTACGGTGATGCTCAACATTATTGGCAGGTCTTTGCCAGTACGTCGACCCACCTCCATCGTTGCGTCAATAGCAGCCTTTGCATTGAGCGTGTCAAAGACAGTCTCAATCAGTATTGCGTCAGCTCCACCCTCTTCCAGCGCCTCAATCTGCTCCACATAATCAGTATAGAGCGTCATGTAGTCGAGGTCGCGTGCAGCAGGATTGCTCACGTCAGGACTCATTGAGCATGTCTTGTTGGTAGGGCCAACCGAGCCTGCCACAAAGCGTGGACGTTCCTCTGTCGAGAATTCGTCGGCAGCCTTGCGTGCCAGTCGTGCTCCTTCCAGCGCCATTGTCCTTGCCGAATCCTCCAGATGATAGTCGGCCTGACTGATGCGCTGTGAGCTAAATGTATTTGTGGTGATGATGTCAGCACCAGCCTCAAGATATTTTCTATGAATGTCGCTTATCACGTCGGGGCGTGTGATATTGAGCATATCGTTGTTGCCCTTCATCATACCCGGAGTCTTGCGGTAGCGGTATCCTCGGAAGTCTTCCTCCTCAAGTCCGTACTGCTGAATCATGGTGCCCATCGCACCGTCGAGTATTATTATCCTGTCTTTAGCAACTTCCCTTAAAGTCTTCTTCATTTAATAATATTTAGCCGCACCTTATTCTTAATAATGCTTCATCATTCTTAATAATGCTTCATCGCCCTGTCCATCTCTCTTCTGTCTTCCTTTTCCTTCAGCGTCTGTCGCTTGTCGTATTCCTTCTTGCCTCGACAGAGTGCTATGTCCACCTTGGCACGTCCGTGCTCATCGATGAATACGAGAGTAGGCACTATGGTGTAGCCAGGCTGCTTGGTAGCGTCCTCAAGCTTGTATATCTCGCGCTTGTTGAGCAACAGCTTGCGGTCGCGTCGTGCTTCATGGTTGCTGAACGAACCGTAGAAGTAGGGCGAGATGTTCATGCCCTTCACCCATACCTCGTGATTGTTTATATAGCAGAAAGTGTCGACAAGACTCGCCTTTCCGAGTCTTATCGACTTTATCTCGGTGCCGGTAAGCACAATGCCTGCCGTATATGTCTCCACAAAGAAGTACTCAAACGAGGCCTTCTTGTTCTTTATGCTCACCGGACTTTTCTTTCTCTTCAGTTCCTGTTCCTTATTCATTGTTTTTGCTATTGAAGTCGCGGGGAGTTGTGCTTATTCCTCCACCACCACAAATTCCTCTATATGCTCGTCTACATAGTGAGCCACACCTGATGTCCACGCCTCCTCGTTTTCCACAAACTCGTCGTCGTAGTCGTCAAACTCAGAGAATTGCTCAAACATTGCCATAAACTCCTCGTCAGAGCAGTCGCGCTGTATCTTCGGTCCATACTCCTTGTAGAGTTTGCGCACCGAAAAGAGCATCTTGGCAAGGTCGCGCAACCCCCAGTCGCGCAGCACCTTGGCAAAGGGGTTGTCAAATATAAAACCGCCGTAGCCGTTGTAGATGAGCTGTACAAAGCCGCCGTCCATCACCTCCTCGTGCAGGATGTCGTAGGCAAGCAATGTTATCTGCGACACACTCAACTGCTGCATATTCTCAGCATTAAGCTCGCCGCCAATTGCCTCCTTAATGGCGTCGACAAACACCTTGAGGAAAGCATCCATATCTTGCATAGCCGCCTCACGAAGGGCAGCGTCTTTCACTTTTACCTGTATCATAGCCTGCAAAGTTAGTGGAAATCGAAGACAATACAAAATAAATACATTTATTTTTAATCTTCACCTCCTTATGATTTACTGCATTTTGCCTCGCAACACCACTTTTTTCACTATTGGCGTAGTGTAGGCATAGGGAATGAAGTCTACTGACGGCAGCGGATGGGTAATGAAGAAATTTGCCACCTTGCCCTTGGCTATGCTTCCGTATCCGGCACTCTCCCCCATGGCATAGGCTCCGTTTATGGTAGCTGCGTTCAATGCCTCGCTTGGCTGCAGGCGCAGCTTTATACATGCCAATGAAACTACAAACTTCATGTCGCCGGAAGGTGTAGAACCCGGATTGTAGTCGCTCGCCACCGCAACGCCAAGTCCAGCATCTATCATCTTTCGGGCTTTGCCGTAAGGCATATTCAGGAAAAACGATGTGCCTGGCAGCACGGTAGGCATTGTGTCGCTCTGGCGCAACAATTCTATTTCTTCTACGGTCATACTCTCCAGATGGTCTACCGACAAGGCTCCGTGCCTTACGCCCACCTCTACTCCACCCGACGATGCCAATTCGTCGGCATGTATCTTCGGGCGCATTCCCCATGCGGCAGCAGCGTCGAGTATGCGTGCTGTCTCTTCTGACGTGAAGAATCCACGGTCGCAGAACACGTCAACGAAGTCGGCAAGACGCTGGCGTCCCACCTCGGGAATCATCTCGTTGATGATAAGCCTCACGTAGTCGGCCTGTGTCATTCCTCGCGCCACAGCATGCGCTCCAAGGAAGGTTGACACAATCCGAGCATCCGATGTCTCCTTCATGCGTCTTATCACTCGCAGCATCTTCAGCTCGTCTTCCATATTGAGTCCGTAGCCACTCTTTATCTCTATGCAGCCAGTTCCCTTCCGTACCACCTCGTCCAGCCGACACATCGCCTGACTGTAGAGTTCGTCTTCCGAAGTATTGTGCAGAAGGTCAGCAGAGTTGAGTATTCCTCCGCCACGACTGGCAATCTCCTCATAACTCAGTCCGTTTATTTTGTCTACAAACTCGCGTTCACGGCTACCGGCAAATACAATGTGCGTGTGCGAATCGCACCACGACGGCAGCACCATTCCGACCTCTGCATCAATAGTTTCGTCTATGTCGGCTAATGCCGGCATACCGTCTGCCACACTACCAAACTCGGCAAACCTTCCGTCTTCCACCAGGAGCCACGCATCGTCAATGGTGCAATATTGTGCCATCTCCTTACCTTGCAGCCGGAGCTTAGGCTCGTATTCCACGCCAGCGAGACAGCGAATATTTTTAACAAGTTGTTTCATAACTTTTCTCCCCTCAAAAACTCTACCGACTTCGCAATATGCGGATACATCACTTCGTCGTTGACGATGAAGGGCACCACCTTTCGGTAGCTATCGTGCAGCGTCTCCACTGCTGGCGACGACTTCAGCGGACGGCGGAAGTCGAGTGCCTGGGCAGCGTTGAACAGCTCTATGGCAAGCACACGCTCCGTGTTGAGCACTACCTTGTAGAGCTTTATAGCAGCGTTGGCACCCATACTCACGTGGTCCTCCTGTCCCTGGCTCGATGGAATGCTGTCTACCGACGATGGAGTCGACAACGTCTTGTTCAGGCTCACCACCGAGGCAGCCGCATATTGCGTTATCATGAATCCACTATTCACACCCGGGTTGGCCACAAGGAAACTGGGCAGTCCGCGTGTACCGCTCACAAGCTTGTAGATGCGGCGCTCCGAGATGTTGGCCAATTCGCACAAGGCTATTGCCAGGAAGTCCATCGGCATTGCTATCGGCTCACCATGGAAATTGCCGGCAGAAATAATAAGGTCATCGTCGGGACATACGGTAGGATTGTCCGTAGCCGAGTTCACCTCCACGTCAACCGCTGATGCTACATAGTCGATAGTGTCCTTCACCGTACCGTGCACCTGCGGAATACATCTGAACGAATACGGGTCTTGCACATACTGCTTCGGCTTCTCCACAATCTCGCTGCCCTCAAGCAGTTGGCGCATGCGTGCCGCCGTAGCTATCTGTCCCTTGTGTGGACGCACCTGATGAACGGCATCTATGAAAGGAGCCGTCAGTCCGTAGTAAGCGTCGAGCGACATTGCAGCAATCCTGTCTGCCCATTCGCTCAGCCTGTGCGATTGCAGCAGCGCCCACACGGCAAAGGCACTCATGTTCTGCGTACCGTTGAGCAGCGCCAGCCCCTCTTTCGAGGCAAGCTGTATAGGTTGCCACTCCAGTTTCTGCAACATCTCGGCTCCTGTGATTATCTCGCCCTGGTATTCCACCTCACCAAGTCCTACGAGCGGAAGCGTGAGATGAGCCAGCGGTACCAAGTCGCCCGAAGCTCCGAGCGAGCCTTGCATGTACACCACCGGATAGACATCATTATTGAAGAAATCGATGAGTCGGTTGACGGTGACGAGCTGACAGCCCGAAAAACCGTAGCTCAGCGACTGAATCTTGAGCAACAGCATTATCTTCACGATGTCGTTTGGCACACGGTCGCCCGTACCGCAAGCGTGCGACATCATGAGGTTTATCTGCAACTGCGCCAGATAGTCCTGACCGATGCTCACATTGCAGAGCGATCCGAATCCGGTAGTCACGCCATAGATGGGCGAAGTTGTCTCCTCTATCTTTCGGTCGAGATATTTTCTGCATTCCACTATGCGCTTCTGTGCGTCGTTGCTTAATTGTATCTGGTAGCCGCCATATACTATTTCACCTATACGTTCAATCGAAAGGTGCTCGGCTGAAATCTTGTGTATCTTCATATTGCTTCAGTTGATAGATTGTAGTGTTGATAGGTTGATATATGGTTTAAGGGTTGGCGTATTTGCTGATGATTTCGTCGTCAACGATGTTGGGCATTGTCACCTGCAATCCGTGCGAACGCTGCATTTCACGCTCTATGCTGTGTATTGAGCCTTCGTTGCGAGCCCATGCTCGGCGTGCTATTCCGTTGTTCACGTCCCAGAAGAGCATTTCGCGTATGTGGCGGTCGCTTTCCTCGCTGCCATCAATAACCATGCCGAAACCTCCGTTTATCACTTCGCCCCAGCCTACGCCGCCACCATTGTGCAGCGACACCCATGTAGCACCGCGGAACGAGTCGCCTATCACGTTCTGCACAGCCATGTCGGCACAGAACTGCGAGCCGTCGTATATGTTGCTTGTCTCACGGAATGGCGAGTCGGTACCCGACACGTCGTGATGGTCGCGTCCCAGCACCACAGGGCGTGTTATCTCGCCTCTCTTTATTGCCTCGTTGAAAGCCTGGGCTATCTTCGAGCGACCCTCAGCGTCGGCATACAGGATGCGTGCCTGCGAGCCTACCACGAGGTTGTTGCGGCTTGCTTCGCAAATCCAGTGTATGTTGTCCGCCATCTGTCCCTTTATTTCGTCGGGCGCATTCTGCATGATTTCCTTCATCACACATGCAGCAATCTCGTCGGTCTTGGCAAGGTCAGCCGGAGAGCCCGATGTGCACACCCATCTGAACGGACCGAAACCATAGTCGAAGAACATCGGACCCATAATGTCCTGCACGTACGACGGATAGCGGAACTTGCCATTCTCCTGACAGATGTCGGCTCCTGCACGCTTCGATTGCAACAGGAAGGCGTTGCCATAGTCGAAGAAGTACATTCCACTCTCGGCAAGGCGATTGATGGCAGCCACCTGTCGGCGCAACGACGCCTGCACATGCTTGCGGAACTCGTCGGGATTGTCAGCCATCATCTGCTTCGACTCCTCCAGCGTCAGGTCGGCAGGATAGTAGCCGCCCGCCCACGGATTGTGTAGCGAAGTCTGGTCGCTGCCTATGTCCACGTGCACTCCCTCGTCGGCGAGTCGTTCCCACAGGTCTACCACATTGCCCACGTATGCCATCGACACCGTACGTTTCTCGTCGACGCTCTTTCGTATGGCTGGTATCAGTTCGTCGAGGTTGTCGTGCAGCTCGTCTACCCATCCCTGGTCATAACGCTTCTTGGCTGCCAAAGGGTTGATTTCAGCCACCACGCTCACCACACCGGCTATGTTGCCTGCCTTGGGCTGTGCGCCCGACATGCCGCCCAATCCCGACGACACAAACAGCATTCCGCTGATGTCGTGGGCCTTGCCCTTGGCGCTGAGCTGCTTGCGGCAGGCGTTGAGCACGGTTATGGTAGTGCCGTGCACGATGCCCTGCGGACCGATGTACATATATGAGCCAGCCGTCATCTGTCCATACTGGCTCACACCGAGAGCGTTCATGCGCTCCCAGTCGTCGGGCTTCGAATAGTTTGGTATCACCATTCCGTTGGTCACCACCACGCGCGGAGCGTTCCTGTGCGACGGGAACAGTCCGAGCGGATGTCCCGAGTACATCACAAGAGTCTGCTCGTCTGTCATCTCGCTCAAATATTTCATTGTTAGTCTGTACTGTGCCCAGTTCTGGAATATGGCTCCGTTGCCGCCGTACACTATCAGTTCGTGCGGATGCTGCGCCACCTCGGGGTCGAGATTGTTCTGAATCATCAGCATTATAGCGGCAGCCTGCTCCGAATGGTGCGGATATTCGTCGATGGGTCGGGCGTACATCTCATAACTCGGACGGTAGCGATACATATATATGCGACCATACTTGTCCAATTCTTCGATAAACTCGGGCGCCAGTTCCGCATGCAGATGCTTGGGGAAGTAGCGCAGAGCGTTGCGCAGAGCAAGCTGCCGCTCCTCATGTGTCAGTATCTCCTTGCGCTTGGGCGCATGATTTATATTGTTATCGTAGGGCTTCTGCTCGGGTAAGTAGTCAGGAATGCCCAGTCTTATTTCATCTGAGAATGTCATAATCTTTAGTTTTGAATTTTGAGTTTTGATTTTTGAATTATGCGCATTGCGCATTAGGAATTGTTCAATTTTGAATTTTGATTTTTTTATTTAGGAATTCTCAACTCAAAATTGAATAATTCAAAATCGGCTTTGCCGATAATTCAACATTCAACATTCAAAACTCTATCCACCAATTTAGTTATTTCCTCTTCCTCCTTATTCGCCTTAGCTATCAGCTCGTTGGCCTCGCCTATGAGCGATTCCGCCTTCGTACGGTCCTTCAGCGACCCGGCATTGATCTTCACGTTCATGCCGGCACCGAGCACGGCGGCTCGTGCAGCCAACGCTCCCACTCCGGCATCCGACACGCTGTTGGGATTGCCCTTCTCCACCATCTTGCGGCACACGGCAAACACCTCGTACGAAGCCTTCATCGTCTCCAGCGGCACCTCCGTAGCAAACAGCGTGGCTGTCTGTATTGCCTCCGTGCGTGCGGCCTTCTCCTCGGGCGTGTTCTTTGGCATTCCGAAAGCAGCCATGATGCGGTTGAACGCCTCGGTATCCTCGTCGACAAGATGCAGCAGACGCTCCTGCAGAGCCATGCCTTCCTCAGCCACATGGGCAAACTCGCTCCACTGCTCGTCCCATCCGGGCTTGTGGCTCGACAGATTTGCCACCATCGTTGCCAATGATGCGCCAAGCGCTCCCATATAGGCCGACACCGAACCTCCGCCAGGAGCCGGACTCTCGCGCGACGTTTCCTCAGCAAATCCCTTCACCGTCAGGTCTACCAGCTGGCGCTGTTTCTCGTCGCCCTCAGCCATTACATATTCTATTATCTTCTCCTCGGGCTTGAACTCCTTGAGGTCAGACAGTCCGAGCGACTTGATGGCAATGTACAGAATGTCCTTCTTCGGAATGCCAGCCGAACGCTGCTGTTTGGCAAGGAAGTAGCGTCCTGCCTCCAGCAGGGTGCGCTCAGGCACCAGTCCTACAATCTCCGTTCCCGTAACGCGTACGCCACGGTTCTGTGCACAGCGGCACACCTCGTCAAAAGCCTTGTGCAGCGGCGTAACGTTGATGTTGGTGATGTTCATCGACACCTGGGCGATGCCATACTCGTCGATATACCATCCTATGGCCTTGGTACACTTCAGTGTGCCCGGCTTCATGATTGGCGTACCGTCGGCATAGAGCAGTTTCTTGCCGATGATAGGGTTGCCCTCGCGCATAGGTCGTCCCTTCTCTCTCACGTCAAATGCGATGGCGTTGGCGCGGCGTGTCGAGGTAGTGTTCAGGTTGAAGTTCACCGCAATAAGGAAGTCGCGTGCTCCAACCACTGTACAACCCGTTCGTGCCACCTGTTCGTCGTACGGGCGACGGCCGAAGTCGGGTGCCTCAGCGTCGTCGTCGATACGCTCGGCAATGCCCTCATATTCGCCCTTGCGACACACGGCAAGGTTTCTGCGTTCGGGGGTGAATGCCGCAGCCTCATAGCAATAGCAGGGAATATTGAGTTCGTCGGCAATGCGCTTGGCGAGCTGGCGCGAAATCTCGGCACACTCCTCAAGCGTAATTCCGCTCACGGGTACAATGGGCAACACATCGGTAGCGCCTATACGCGGATGAGCGCCGTGCTGCTGGCGCATATCAATAAGCTGTGCGGCCTTGCCCACAGCCCTGAAGGCTGCCTCCACCACATCTGCAGGCTCGCCCACGAAGGTTACGACAGTACGGTTGGTAGCCTCGCCTGGGTCGACATCAAGCAGTTTCACACCCTTGACGCTCTCTACTGCATCTGTTATCTGACGGATTACGCCCATGTCGCGGCCCTCGCTGAAATTAGGCACACACTCTACAATCTGCTTCATTTTTGCCATAGTGTAAGGTATTATGTTAGTAGTATAAAAAAATCAAATAGCAGAAGTATCAATGATACGTTGCAAATTTAGTAAAAAAGAATATTTAATGCAAGAAAATAGCAATAAACATTACTCTATAAAAGTTACTATGCGTCATATAATATTGTCACCCAACGTTATTTATTATATAACATTGAGTGACACTTTGATTGTGATAGCATTACAGCAACTGCGCTACACTATCGTCAGCACTACGCCCTTGTGGCGCTTCATGTTTTTATCAATACGATTGTAAAGGCGCTCGAACGTTTGCGCCGACTTTATCATCAGTCCCGGGATGTATTCCTTGCCTACTATTATGCTTCCGCCCTTCAGCGTAAAGGGGCCGTTGCCGGGTCTGATAACAGCGCCGCTTGGCGTGGTGGGCAACCTGCGGCAGAGTTTCCTGTCTATCTCCAGCTCCAATGGATAGGAGCCGGCAGGGAGATAATTACGGGGATGTTCTAAGGTGGCGCAAATAGTGCGACCGTTTATTATGAGTTTACCGTCTACGCCATAGGGCGAATAGCGGTAGCGTTTGATTTCTATCAGCATATTGTTGAATTTTGAGTTTTGAGTTTTGAATTTTGAATTGGTCGCCTGCGGCGATTTTGAATTATCGAATTTTGAATTTTCAATTTTCAATTTTGACTAAATGACTAAATGACTAAAGAGTTTTGATTTTTGAGTTTTGAGTTTTGAATTGTGCGCTACGCGCATTTTGAGTTTTTGAGTTTAGAGTTATTAGTTTTTGAATTATCAATTCACAACTGAAAAATTCTCAATCGCAGGCGTTAGCCGAGAATAACTCAAAACTCAAAATTCAAAATTCAATAAGTCTTCCGGAAACTGTTGTTTGGCTCAAAGCTGACAAGTCCTTGCTTGCGCCAGTTCTTTAGCATTTGCTGAACGGCGTTGCGCGACGTATTCGAACCCTTCACGGCGATACTGTGCTGTAGGGCCTGCTCAAAGCTGAAGGTAGTGTCCAGACGCTCGAAGATTGAGTCGTTCCTGCCTCGCTTGGTGCGCTCCGCTGTGGCTTGTCCACTGTAGTCTCTCGACGAGAATGCAGCCTCTATGCGGTCGCGGAAGAAGTGCAGGGCGTTGTCTATCTGATAGTCGGCAAGCACGTCGAAGGCTGCGAGAAA
>URDM01000066.1 GCA_900546575.1 uncultured Prevotella sp. | reverse complement strand
TTCTTCTCCATGTATGCAGGGAGGAATGAAGCGATGTCGTCACGAGAGTAACCGAAGGTCATCTGTGTCAAGTCGTTGGTACCGAATGAGAAGTACTGAGCCTCCTCGGCAATCTTGCCTGCTGTAAGGGCGGCACGAGGAATCTCGATCATTGTACCTACCTCAAACTCTACCTCTATGCCGTACTCTACGAATACCTCCTTGGCAGTAGCGAGGATGATTGACTTCTGCTGCTTGAGCTCCTGAACAGTACCGATGAGCGGAACCATAATCTCAGGACGTGGGTCTAAGCCTTCCTTCTTCAGCTGGCAAGCAGCGCCGAGGATGGCACGTGTCTGCATGGCTGTAATCTCGGGGAATGTGATGCCAAGACGGCAACCACGGTGACCGAGCATTGGGTTGTTTTCTGCCAATGAGTTGACGCGCTTCTTGATTTCTGAAACGCTAACACCCATTTCATTAGCCATAGTCTCCTGACCAGCCTTATCGTGGGGTACGAACTCATGGAGAGGCGGGTCGAGCAAGCGGATGTTGACATGGCAACCGTCCATAGCCTTGAGGATGCCGTAGAAGTCGGCCTTCTGATAGGGGAGGAGCTTGGCAAGAGCCTTCTCACGACCCTCTACAGAGTCAGCCAAAATCATCTCACGCATAGCAACAATCTTCTGGTCGTCGAAGAACATGTGCTCGGTACGTGTCAGACCGATACCCTTAGCACCGAACTGACGAGCCACCTTGGCGTCGTGAGGAGTGTCGGCATTGGTGCGGATCTCCATCTTTGTATATTTGTCGCAGAGGTCCATAAGCTCCTTGAAGTCGCCTGAAAGCTCCGCAGCCTTTGTCTCGATCTGTCCGGCATAAACCTGACCTGTAGTACCGTTCAATGAGATGTAGTCGCCTTCCTTATATATAACACCCTCAATCTCAACGGTCTTTGTCTTATAGTCGACGTTGATAGAGCCTGCGCCTGATACGCAGCACTTGCCCATACCACGGGCTACTACGGCAGCGTGAGAGGTCATACCGCCACGGGCTGTAAGAATGCCCTCAGCAGCCGACATACCGGCGAGGTCCTCAGGAGAAGTTTCGATACGAACCATGATTACCTTCTTGCCGTCATCGTGCCATTCCTCAGCGTCATCGGCGTGGAACACAATCTGACCGCAAGCGGCACCTGGAGAAGCAGGCAGACCCTGTGTGATGACCTTAGCCTTAGAGAGAGCCAGCTTGTCGAATACTGGGTGCAAGAGCTCGTCGAGTTTCTGCGGCTCGCAGCGCAGCACGGCTGTCTTCTCGTCGATCATGCCCTCGTGGAGGAGGTCCATAGCAATCTTGACCATAGCGGTACCAGTACGCTTGCCGTTACGTGTCTGGAGGAACCAAAGCTTGCCCTCCTGAACGGTGAACTCCATGTCCTGCATGTCGTGGTAGTGCTTCTCGAGCTTGTCCTGAAGAGCGTCGAGCTCCTTGTAAAGCTCAGGCATTGCCTCTTCCATAGAAGGATAGTTGGCAGCACGCTCTTCCTCAGAGATGCCTGCACGCTCAGCCCAGCGCTGTGAACCTATCTTTGTGATCTGCTGCGGAGTGCGGATACCGGCAACCACGTCCTCGCCCTGTGCGTTGATGAGGTACTCACCGTTGAAGAGGTTCTCGCCATTGCCTGCGTCGCGGCTGAAGCAAACACCTGTTGCTGATGTCTCGCCCATGTTGCCAAATACCATAGCCATAACCGAAACGGCAGTTCCCCACTCGTCAGGAATTCCCTCCATCTTGCGGTAGAGGATGGCGCGCTCGTTCATCCAGCTGCGGAATACGGCGCAGATAGCACCCCAAAGCTGTTCCTTAGGATCGGTAGGGAAGTCGCTGCCGGTCTGCTCCTTGATGGCTTTCTTGAAGAGCTCAACGAGCTTCTGGAGTGACTCTACTGAGAGGTCTTTGTCAAGAACAACGCCCTGCTCCTCCTTCACCTTCTCGATGATGGCCTCGAACGGGTCGATGTCTTCCTTGTTCTCGGGCTTCATGCCGAGCACAACGTCGCCGTACATCTGTACGAAACGGCGGTAGCTATCGTATACGAAGTGGGGGTTGCCAGTCTTCTCTACCATACCAGCTGCAACCTCGTCGTTCAGACCAAGGTTGAGGATGGTGTCCATCATACCAGGCATTGAGGCGCGGGCACCTGAACGTACTGAAACCAAGAGTGGGTTCTTCGGGTCGCCGAACTTGCAGTTCATCAGTTCCTCGGTGTGGGCAACTGCTGCATTCACTTCGTCGGTAAGCAGTTCTACAATTTTCTGCTGACCTACCTTATAATACTCGTTGCAAGTGTCGGTTGTTATTGTAAAACCAGGAGGCACAGGAACTCCGATATGGTTCATCTCGGCAAGGTTGGCACCCTTGCCACCAAGTACCTCACGCATTGAAGCGTTACCTTCGGCCTGTCCATTACCGAAAGTATAAACTCTTTTTTCGTTCATAAGTTAATTAGGTTTGTTTTATATATCTTTGTTTTTTTATGTTTTTTCTATCTGCAAAGATAATTCCAATTTCGGAATACTCCAAATATTTTGGGGTAAAATGTAATGTCGAAGTAGCATTTTTATATGTTAGTTTCTGTTATCGCAAACATTTTCAGCTGTTTTCAGTACAATTTGTAAATGTCATAATGTCATTTTGTAATATTCTATCAATCCGCTCATCGGGCTTTTCAATATCTTTCCGACAGTAAAGCCGTTGTTTTCGGCTGCTTTTTGCAGTTGACGGCTGTAGTAATGGGCTATGCTGCCGATTGCATTTATGACGGGAGCGGCTCCGCTGCTGGTATATTGTCTCAAATTGTTGTTGATGAATTGCTCGAAATTCATTATTACGAGTCGCTCTATGGCGGGATTGTCGATGTGTCGGGCTGCAAATTGCGATAGCGATGCGAGGAATCGGTTGGGCGAAGGCTGTCTATATACATTATTTATAATGTCAGACATCTGCATATGGGTCTCCTCCGTAAAGCTTTGGCACAGCTGTTCGGGCAACAGTCCCTTGAACACGGCATTAACTATGATTTTGCCAAGTGCCGCTCCGCTGCCTTCGTCGCCAAGAATGAATCCGAGTGGGGGAGTGTGCAGCGTCATCTGCTGTCCGTCGTACAGGCACGAATTGGAGCCTGTGCCCAGTATGCACACCATTCCTTCGCGCCTTCCGCATAAGGCGTGGCACGCTGCCATAATGTCGCTTTCTACTGTTATTTCCGCATTCTCGAGGAATACGTTTCTCAGCATTTGCACTATAATGTGGGTCTTGTCAGCCACGCATCCGGCTCCATAGTAATGTATCTTGTCGACGTCATTGAGGTTTATGGCTTTCTGTCGTGCCTTGTTGGGCAGTTCTGTCTCAATGGTCTGCCTTATCTCTTCCTGCGACTGCACTACGGGGTTGATGCCCTTGGTCTGTATGGTGAGTGTCGTGTTGCTGTGGCTAAGGAAGCACCAGTCGGTCTTGGTGCTTCCGCTGTCTACGATGAGTGTCATGCTGTTGGACTTTTATTTCAGGTAGAGATAATAAACCGCAGCCAGAACCATGACTACGATTGCCGTTAAAACAAACTTGATGATGCAGCCGGTCACCTTCTTGAATACCAGGAAACCGACGATTATAGCTACTATAATAAATACGTAATAACCGAAATTAGAAGACATAATTTACTCTTTTTTTTAATTTTTGTGCAAAGATACAACAAAAAATCGGTTAGTCAGATGTTCTTGATAAAAAGAAAAAGGGTATGACCTTCATTGGCCATACCCTTCAAGGGGGATATTATTCGATTAGTTCTCCATAAACTTCTTGGCGGCACGCAGCTGATGGCGCATGTTACTGAGCAGCTGCTGGCTCTCCTGAAGCACGTTGAGATAGACGAGCGACACCTTGAGGTCGCTGTTGTCCTTGGCCTGCTGTATGCGGTCGATGTGGTGCTTTCTCACTACAGAGAGGTTGTCCTTGCACTGGTCGGCCATGGCCAGAGTGTCACGATAGTGCTCGAAGCGTGTTGTTGAAATCTGAGCCTCGGTCTGCTGCATGAGGTCGTTGATGCTGTTGCGTACGGCTATGAACTCGTCGATGTAGACCTGTGGCAGCGGATTGAAGTTGTTGTCGACGTGCTCCTTGATGGGGTCGAGCATACGACGCAAGCAGTATAGATACTGTTCGGAAGAGTTGATGCCCAGATGGAACCATGTGTTACGCTCGATGGCAATGTCGGCAGGTACACGCTTCAGGGCGAGCAGCTCCTGGCGTCTGTACTTCTTGAGTATTTCCATCTCCTTGTCGAGGTTGGACAGCACGTGTCTGAGTATCTTCGGGCTCTCACTCTCCAGTCCGTTGATTATTTCGTTGAACTGTGTCAATGTGAAGCGGGTCATGAAGCTCTGTGTACGTGATACGTGCTTCTTGAGCAAGTCCCAGACGATTTCGGGGTCGCTGGTGCGCATCATAAGCTGGAACACATCCTCCTTGCCGGCTTCCTGCTCCTTGCGCTTGTAGTTTCTGTTGCTGCGGATAAGCAGGAAGATAACGAGAGCCATCAGCAGAACCTTTGCCAAGGCTCCTCCGTAGAACATCACGAGGCAGACGAGGGCACATGTGGCGAATGCAACGCCAGCTGTGATGAACCATCCACCGATAACGCTTATCACACCAGTAACACGGAATACGGCACTCTCGCGACTCCAGGCGCGGTCGGCCAAAGACGAACCCATTGCAACCATAAATGTCACGTATGTGGTAGAGAGAGGCAACTTGTAGTTGGTACCGATTGTGATGAGCATTGAAGCCAGAACAAGGTTGATGGCAGCTCTCACTACGTCGAATGCGGCTCCGTCGTTAAGCTCGGCCTCCTGCTTGTTGAAGCGTGAGTCGATCCATTTTCTAAGACCTGCGGGCAGCATTTGCGTAATGCTTGAACTTGAGTCCTGTGTGATTCTCACTACACCACGAGCCACACGTGACGAACCGAACATCTCGTCGCCCTCGTCCTGACGGCTAAGGTCTACAGAAGTCTTGATTACGTTGCGGGCCTTCTTGGATGTAACCATTGCAATAATCATTATGACACCGGCTGCAAGCAGGAAGAGTGGGGGAGTCTTTGCCGAACCGTTAAGCGAGTCCATCATATAGTTGGTGGCACCTACCGAGTTGGAGTTGGCGACGAAGTCCTGATAAGAGTCGAGACCTGCGAGAGGCACGCCGATGAAGTTGACAAGGTCGTTGCCTGCGAAAGCCATGGCAAGGGCGAATGTACCCATGAGCACGATAAACTTGAACACATTCACCTTGAGCAGATGGATTATCTCCATGACAATGGTAGAACCTATGAATGTGTAAATAATCAGGGCTGTCATGTTGTTCTCAATCCACATTCTTGTGCTCTCAGCTATAAGCGGCGACTTGCCCAGGCCCTTGAGGAAGATGAAGTAAGAAAGGGCTGTGAAGGCGATACCGCCGAAAATGGCTATCGACCAACGTGAATGCTTGCGGTAGTTGAATGTGAACACTATACGTGAGAGCCACTGTACAACGATACCGAATACGAAAGCAATGGCTACGCTGACAAAAATTGCTACGATAACGCTTAACGCCTTGTCGGTGTTGAGAAGGTCGCCGAATGAGAGTGATGGGTCGCCTGCAATCTTAATGGCAGCCAGAATGAACGTTCCGCCCAACAGTTCAAACACGAGCGATACGGTCGTTGACGTAGGCATTCCTAAGGTGTTGAAGATGTCGAGAATGATGATATCGGTTACCATCACGGCGAGGAAGATGGTCATTACGTCGTAGAACGAGAAGTTGGATGGCTGCATGATTCCATGCCTTGCAACGTCCATCATTCCCGACGACATTACTGCGCCAATCGCCACACCTGCCGATGCTACAATCAATACTGTGCGAAACTTGGCCACCTTGGCACCAATCGCACTGTTCAAAAAATTCACGGCATCGTTGCTGACTCCGACAAAAAGGTCGAATATAGCCAGACATAGCAAGAATGCCACAATCACAAGATACATTGTTTCCATATTGCTTTTTATAGTATGAATGGGTTTGTTTGTATTTTACGCTTGCAAAATTATAATTGCAATATTACACGTGGTTTAAACACATGTTACAATCCTGTTACAAGCTGCATTTGGGGGTAATACAAGCTGCATTTGGGGTTAATGTCTGTTAATAATTTCTGCCAAAGTATTGTATTTTCGCAATAACATCGTAATTTAGTAAAGCAATTATATTAACAATGGAAAAATTTAAAGTAATCATAGTGGAAGACGTGCCCTTGGAACTCAAAGGCACCGAAGGAATTCTGCATAATGAAATGCCCGAAGCCGATGTTATTGCTACAGCAGATTCGGAAGATGCATTCTGGAGAGAATTCAGACAAAACAAGCCCGACCTTGTGCTTCTTGACCTGGGTCTTGGGGGCAGCACAACGGTGGGAGTGGAGATTTGCCGCAAACTCAAAGGCGAGCATCCGGAAATGAAGGTACTCATATTCACAGGCGAAATACTGAACGAGCGCCTGTGGGTTGACGCTATCGATGCAGGATGCAACGGCATAATACTCAAGAGTGGTGAAATGCTCACCCGTAGCGACATAATGCGGGTGCTGGAGGGAAAGAAATATGTATTCAACCAGCCTATATTAGAAAAGGTGGTGGAACGCTTCTGCGAGTCGGTACGCAATGTGATGCAGCACAATGATGCCATGATACGCTACGAGATTGACGAGTACGACGAGCGCTTCCTGCGCCATCTGGCACTTGGCTACACAAAGGAGCAAATATCCAATCTGCGTACAATGCCTTTCGGAGTGAAGAGTCTGGAGAAGCGCCAGAACGAACTCGTTCAGAAACTCTTCCCTAATGGCAATCAGGGAATGGGCATTAACGCCACACGTCTTGTGGTGAAGGCTTTCGAGCTTCAAATACTTGACGTGCAGAACCTTTATGCCGATGAGTAGAAGGCTTGTCACCATAATATCGGCTTACACATGCCTGGCGCTCTTCGTCATGCAGATAGCGTTGGTGTTGGGTTCGTGGGTGGCTTCGGTGCTATTTCCCGAACTTGCAATACGCTCGATGTTTATAGGCGAAAGCGTAAGGTGGTTTTGGAGCAGTCTGGCCGACAATATGTCGTCCACGCTATTGGTGTGGCTTCTGCTGTCGGGCGCTATGGCCGAACTGTTTGTTGGAGGCGGACTGCTCAGAGCCATAACTTCATACCGTCAAACTACCGATTACGAACGTATGGCTCTGATGGTTGTGGCGTGGGAATTGGTGGCAATGGCAATTGTGCTTTTCCTGCTTGCCTTCGTCCCTCATGCCGTGTTGCTGAGCGCGCTCGGTACGATTACGCCCGATTCCTATATTGACAGTTTCGTGATAATGGCAATAACAGGAGTGTGTATAATGTCGCTTACCTACGGCATGGTGACCGGACGCTACCCAACGTTTGTAGATGCTTTTGGTGCTGCCGCAAGTGGTGTAGCCACGACAGCACCATTAGTTATTGTGTATTTGTTGGCTGCTGAACTGTACAGTTCTGTTGTCTGGATATTCACTTGATGCAGAGATTGTCAAATACAAGTCCATTCTGCAACACCTTGTCAAACTCGTTCTCGAAGTTGGGAGTGAATATAGATTTGCCGATATTCTCCTTTATCTCGTCGAGAGTCCAGTAGCGTCCGCCGTCCAGCTCGTCTGTGCTCGGATGTATCGGTCCGTCGTAAATGGCGCAAAACACATTTACAAGCTCTTTCTCTACACGGCTTTCAAACACGTACGACTTTATGAAGACGGGGCTGAACTGGCTTATGCCCAGTTCTTCGGACACCTCACGTCGCAGAGCCTCAGCTATAGTCTCGCCATAGTCGACGTGTCCGCCGCATGCCGTGTCCCATTTGCCCGGCTGAATGTCTTTCCATTCAGGACGCTTCTGCATATATAGTCCTTTCTGCCGGTTGAAGACATGCAGATGAACTACTGGGTGAAGCTGCTTCGAACCATTGTGTGCTTCGCCCCTTGAAATGCGGCCTATAACGTTTCCGCTTTCGTCGACGAGTGGGAAACACTCGTTCTTATTGTCCTTTTTCATATATTTTTACTCAATCTTCTTACAAATTGATGGTGTAGATTTTGCTGCCGCCGAAGGCGTTCTGTATAGTAGCGTTGTCGGGCGCGGTCTTGAATATTCCGAAGATTGAACTGCCGCTGCCGCTCATCTGTGCGTAGGCTGCTCCTGCTTCGTACAGCTTGTTCTTGATGTCATGCAATTCGGGATGTTGGGCGAAGACGCTCTCCTCGAAGTCGTTGGTAAGCAATCCCTTCCATTGTTCTATAGGCATGGCTACTATCTCGCGGCACGACACCTCGGGCATGCGTGGAGTAATGCCGGCAAAAGCCTCCTTGGTTGATACGGACACCTGTGGCTTGACAATGACGAGAGTGTATCCGCTCAATGTGTTGTCTGTGATTTCTACAGGCGACAGAATCTCGCCAATACCCTCGGCATAGGCTGGTTCGGCATTTATGAAGAATGGGCAGTCGGCACCAAGACGTGCTGCATACTTTTCAAGTTCGGCATTGCCGGCATTGATGCGAAAACGTTGGTCGAGCAGCTTCAGCATGAAAGCAGCATCGCTCGAACCGCCACCAAGTCCTGCCTGGCTCGGTATTCGCTTGTACAGATGTGCATGAATGCGTGGTATTTCATAATCAGCAGCCAGCATGTTGTAGGCTTTCACCACAAGATTGTCAGCCTCGTTGCAGCATATTCCGTCACCGCTTACCTTGAGGTCGCAATTCATGTCAGAAGGGAACTTCTCGCTCATGGTCTTTATCTCCAAAGCATCACAAAGCTGCACGGGTAGGAATACAGTCTGCAGATTGTGGTAGCCGTCGTTTCGCTTCTCGACGATATTAAGTCCGAGATTTATTTTAGCGCAAGGAAAATCTATCATATAATATAAGGTGTAGTTAGGGGTAAATGCAAGAGGGGATGTGCTCACACATTCATTGTATGAAGCATATCCCCTTAGGTTTTCAGTAAATATATTATTTCTCTCTCTTTATCTTGTCAACGTAAGCATCGATAACAGCCACGGCTGTGATGTTGACGATGTCGCGTACCGAGCTCTCGAAGTCGGTGAAGTGGATAGGCTTGTTAAGACCCATCTGGATCGGGCCGATGATTTCGGCATCAGGATCTAATGCCTGCAGCAACTTGTAGCTTCCCTGGGCGCTGCTCATATTGGGGAATACGAGAGTGTTGACATCCAGTCCCTTAAGGCGTGTGAACGGATATTTGTCGTCACGAAGTTGCTTGTTGAGAGCAAAGTTGACCTGCATCTCGCCATCGATAATCATGTCGGGATAACGCTCCTGCAGAGTCTCCACAGCATTGTGAACCTTTACGGGGCTGCCAATCTCGTCAGTACCGAAGTTGGAGTAGCTGATCATGGCAATGTGCGGCTCCTCGTTGAAGAACTTTACTGTGTCGGCCGAAAGACGGGCAATGTCGATGAGTACGTTCTCGTCAGGATGACGGTTGATGAGTGTATCCGAGAGGAAGAACACGCCCTTCTTGGTGTTGAGGATGTGCATAGTGGCGAATGTGCTGAATTCCGGACGTATGCCGATAACCTCCTTTGCCACCTTGATGGTGTTGGAGTATTTGGTGTACAATCCGGTGATGAATGCGTCAGCATCGCCTGTCTCTACCATCATCATACCGAAGTAGTTGCGCTCGTACATCTTATCGTAAGCCTCCTCAAAGGTGTAGCCCTGACGAGCACGCTTCTTGGCAAGATGCTTTGCGTATGTGGCACGTCTGCCCTGCTCCTGATCGGCACGCATGTCAATCAGTTCAATACCGTCGAGATTAAGCTTCAAGCGCTCAGCCACACGACGCAAGCGGTCGGGGTTGCCCAGAAGAATAGGGTAGCAGAAGCCTTCGGTCTTGGCCTGAACAGCAGCCTTCATCATTGAGGGGTGAGCACCTTCGGCAAACACTACGCGCTGCGGATGCATGCGTGCAGTATCATGAAGGTTGCGTGTCAGCTTGGTTTCCTGGCCGAGCAGCTCCATAAGATTCTTTTTGTACGAATCCCAGTCGGTAATGGTCTTTCTTGCCACTCCGCTTTCGATGGCAGCCTTTGCCACAGCAGCACTTACCTCTGTGATAAGACGCGGGTCAACTGGTTTCGGGATGAAGTACTTAGGACCGAAGCTGAGGTCGTTGACATGGTAAACCTCATTAACTATATCCGGAACGGGCTGCTTAGCCAAGTCGGCAATAGCATGTACGGCAGCCATCTTCATCTCCTCGTTGATGGCCTTGGCATGAACGTCAAGAGCGCCACGGAAGATGTATGGGAAGCCGATAACGTTGTTAATCTGGTTGGGATAGTCGCTGCGTCCGGTAGACATGAGCACGTCAGGACGGCTTGCCATAGCATCCTCGTAGCTGATTTCAGGCACGGGGTTGGCAAGAGCAAACACGATAGGTGAATCTGCCATTGAGCGAATCATGTCCTGTGAAAGCACATTACCCTTTGACAGACCTACGAATACGTCGGCACCTTTGATAGCCTCTTCAAGAGTGTGGACGTCGGTTCGCTTGGTAGCAAACATCTGCTTCTGTGGGGTGAGGTTGGGACGGTCTGCTGTGATAACGCCTTTAGAGTCGAGCATTACGATATTCTCTACCTTTGCTCCCAATGCTACATAAAGCTTTGTGCAGCTGATGGCAGCCGCTCCGGCACCATTCACAACGATGCGCACATTGGCAATATCCTTGCCTGCCACCTCAAGAGCGTTCTTCAGTCCGGCAGCTGATATGATGGCAGTACCATGCTGGTCGTCGTGCATTACAGGAATGTCGAGAGTCTTCTTCAGACGTTCCTCAATGTAGAAGCATTCAGGAGCCTTGATGTCCTCAAGGTTGATGCCGCCGAATGTCGGGGCAATCTTCTCTACAGCCTCGCAGAACTTCTCGGGATCTTTCTCGTCAACCTCAATGTCGAACACATCAATGCCTCCGTATATCTTAAACAGAAGTCCCTTGCCTTCCATCACTGGCTTGCCGCTCATGGCACCAATGTCACCGAGACCAAGCACGGCAGTACCGTTAGAAATTACAGCAACAAGGTTGCCTTTGTCAGTATACTTGTACACATCGTTAGGATTACTCTGTATTTCCAAGCATGGGAAAGCTACTCCTGGAGAATATGCAAGACTAAGGTCGGTTTGGGTGTGGTAAGGTTTTGTCGGCTTGACTTCAATTTTGCCAGGACGACCGCTTTGGTGGTATTCCAAAGCGCTTTCTTTTGTAATTTTTACCATTTTTATTCTGTTTTAGTTATTTTATGTGCATTTATTTACAAAATACTAACGTTATCTTATAATACGATACAAAAGTAACTAAAAACAGGTGAACATACAACTTTATTCATGTTTTTATTTAGAAAACTTTGGTGCAGCCAAAAGTTTTTGTAACTTTGCAGCGCTTAAAACATACACATATAATATATACTGATAAATCATACAGATGCATAAAGACAATTTACAGACCAACTACCGTATGGAACTGCCAGCCAAGATAATGCAAGTAGCAATGCGTGAGTTCAGGCGTTGCGGTGTCAAGGCTGTCAAGATGGACGATATAGCAAGTAGGCTGAGCATATCGAAGCGCACGTTATATGAGATATTCTCAAATAAGGAAGAATTGCTTCTGGAATGTGTCCGTATGCAAGAGGAGGAGTTCGACAGCCATATGGCAGAATTCGGCAGCGACAGCAGTCGCAATTCTATTGACATTATACTTGAGTTTTACAGGTTTCAGATGCAGAACGTAAGTGACGTATCGCCTGCTTTCTATGAGGAACTCTCCAAGTATGGACATGTGATGGAATTTCTCAACAAAAAGCGCATTAAGCGTAATGCCAATGCCAAGGAGTTTTTTACGCATGGTGTGAGTGAGGGCTATTTCCGTAAGGATGTCGATTTTGACATAGTGTCGCAGATAGGTGCTGCTTCCATGGAGCATGCCATGAAGACAAAGATGTATGAAAAATATGGAATGAAGGGTCTGCTGCACAACATCCTCTTCCTCTTCTTGCGTGGATTGTGTACGCAAGAAGGCATTGCTCTGCTTGACGCTTCCGATGTTGAGTAATGACAATCGGGGGCTTAGTACGTCACGTAAGGCTCTATTCTTTTAAGGTCTTCGGGCGAGAATTCCTTCATCAGGCGCAATTCGCTTATGGATTTAATCATGCCGTGCAACCGTCGAAAGTTGACTATTGCACTCGCCTGATAATAATTAATGTATGGATGGCGCTTGATTTGTGCAAGCGAACTCTTGTTTATGTTTATTTTCTTTATGTTTTCGCTGTCGATATTGATGTAGGCAATGGCCTTGACAGGAAAGTCGTCAATCTCAAGCAGTTGTTCTTTCGAAACATACCCGCCGAGGCGTGTGCGGTAATCTACTATGCGTCGGGCATAGTAGCTGCCTATTCCCGGTATCTTCTTCAATTCGGTTGTGTCTGAGCTGTTTATCTTCAGGGTCTCGCCTGGCTTGATTTTGGGTGTGTAAGCAGGCTGTTTCTTGTTCTGCGAGTACGCAGACTCCTTTATGTTCTGTTCATTAGAATAGTGGGTGCTTGTGGTTCTGTTGTAATATGAATGATGTCTGCCCCTCCTCACATCAGCCAAAGATGAGGCAGGAAGATAGTCGCTCGAGATGCGTATGTAAGGAGCCAGGCGCTTGTAGTCTTTGGCGGTAAGCCCATATACGTAGGCAAAGTCTTCCTTGCATTGGTAAACGCCACCACGGGCGCGGAATTTATAAATGTTGCGAACTTGCCATGACTGAAGTCCAAGACGCAGCAACGTAGTGCTGTCGGCTGTATTCGGGTCGAAGCAGAACGTTTCCACATTGCGCTTTGGCACAGCATACACGTCAGCTGCATAAGCCTTATGTTGTGATGACTGTTTGTGCATGATGCTGTCAGTAGGAATGTCGGGGGTGTCATTGCTGTATTCCGTATCAGCGAAGAAGCCTGTAAGAGCAGCGATTATGACAAACAGGCTTACAAGGAATAGCAAGCTTCTTCTGTCGGATTTGTGCATAATATATAGTTTAAGGTATTACATGTTTTGGCGCAAAGATACAAAATGTAACGGTTCGGTGCAAGAATATCATTAAAAAGAATAAAGATTTGAAATAAAATAAAGCCTAATGTTTTGCCAATTTGAGCTAAAACATTACCTTTGTGTGCAAATTATTAACATCCGTCTTCATAAGAGGCAATAAGCATGATTACAAACAATAGTGTAAAAATATTAGGTTTCATCTTAGGATTCTTCCTTGTATTGGGATGCAACTCACGTACTGGCAAAACTTCTGACGTTGGAGAAGACCTTGTAGCAAAGAAAAATATGCAGGGCATTTGGCTTGATGACGAGGACGAGGATGTCGTCTTTCGTATTAAGGGCGATACCGTCTATTTCCCCGACTCTACGAGTATGCCTGCCTATTTCCGCATCGAGAATGACTCGTTTATAATTGTAGGCGGCAACACCATCAGCTATCATATTGTAAAGCAGACACCACATCTATTTATATTTGTCAACCAGAATGGCGAGAAGGTAAAGTTGTTCAAGACGAGCGACAAATCCTATCTTGACATGTTTGCTGCCAAGACAGTGCTGACAATCAATCAGAACAAGGTGGTGAAGCGCGATACCGTCTTCTTTAACAATGACGAAAAGTTTCATTGCTATGTTCAGGTAAATCCTACTACTTATAAGGTAGCCAAGAGCTCATGCAATGAGGATGGGGTAGAGGTGGACAATGTCTATTACGACAATATTGTCAATCTGAATGTCTACCGGGGAGCCAGCAAGGTCTACTCAAGCGACATGCGTAAGGAAGTGTTCAAGAATGAAGTGCCAAGCCAGTTCCTGCGTCAGGCAGTGTTCAGCGATATGACATTCGACAAGGCGGATAGCGAGGGAATGCACTTCTTTGCTGTCCTCGCAATACCCGAGACATCCATAAGCTATTATGTTGAAACCATCGTCACATACAACGGTAAGGTATTCTACAGAATAAAGAAGTGAAAACACGTAGTTTGCTTTTTACGAATATCACCATATAACCAAGGGTCTATACGCCCACCTGTCATCGTGGCATATAGCCCATTCAACACTCAACCTGTTAATTATAAGTAATAAAAATAAAAGAATTGTCGTTTTTATTACTTATACGAAACAAAACGGGTATCTTTGCGGAAAGTTTTACTCGTATGAAACAAAAGCTGTTAGAAAGAATAGGGTATTCCGAACGTATTGAGCGTATGTTTGGACGTGGAATGATGATTGCGTTGACGGGTCAAAGGCGTGTCGGCAAGAGTTGTGTGATGCGTCGAATTTTAGATCACATCGCTGAGAATGAAGAAAATCACGTTATCTATATAGATAAGGAGAATTCGGGCAAGAAACTGCTTGATGAGAGTAAAAGATAAAAGCCTTTCAGCTTGTTGAGGCTGAAAGGCTAATTGGAAAGCACATTTAAGAAGTAATCTATATCTACTGCTGTAAATTCAAACTTAGAGTTAAACCTCACCACATCGTAATATCTGTCTTGAGTAACAATATACTTTGCTTTTGCAGTAATCATGGTATGGTGTTCTCATGTGTTCGTGTTTCAATTCCTCGATTGTTTGTTCCCCAATCATCCCTTTGTCCCACAACTCATCAGCTGCGTCAAATGCTTTTTTAGCAAAATAATTTGAAATCAAATTGGAGATCTCCATTTGTTGCGCCTCGTCGACATTGGCCATTATATCGACCACATGTTTCTGGTATTTATTTAAAGCCATTGCTTCCATATTGTTCCTTTCTTTTAGAGTGTTTTACTTTTGTTGACAAAGTTACGATATCTTTCTTAAAAAAGCAAGAGAACCATCCCGATTTCTTAATAACTTTCGTGACCTTCATTACCTTCATGACATTTGTATTTAGTGAATTCAATCACAGCATCTGTCAATATATTCTTTGATAATCTGCGTCTCCATTTGCAGCATTTGTATTGCAGATTTTATCTTATGTTTACTTTCTTGTATTTCTGATTATTTGCTGTAGGATTATCCGGGTTGGTCATCTGCAAATATCCTGCTGCAACAAGGGAGGCGATGTAACGCTCTCGGTTCTTGGTTTGATTGGATAGACCAAGGCGTTCCATGATCTCTGCGGTGGTTCGAGGAACTGAACAGAAATTGACTATATCCCTTTGCTTATTAGACAATGACACTTTTTTAGTGTCAGAGTGTCTAAGCTGAGTGTCAGAGTTGGTGTTAGAGTGTCTAAGTCTGGTATCTAAGTCAGTGTCAGAGTGTCTAAGTTGAGTGTCAGAGTCTTGGACTTGGTTACTTTTATCATGGACTTCGTTACCGACTTGGTTACTTTTTCCCTCGACTTGGTTACTTTTATCATGGACTTCGTTACCAACTTGGTTACTTTCTCCCTCGACTTGGTTACTTTCAACTTCGACTTGGTTACTTTCAACTTCGACTTGGTTACTTTCTTCTCTCCAAACAGTAATCACAAATTCCTGTGCCTTGTCATTATTCATAAATGTGACATTAACATCTTCATCAAGAGCACGAGTGATGCCGCTACCTACACCAGTGTATGGCAGCAAGTATATAGCATTGTTAAAAAGGAACATATTGCGAGGCATGGAAGTTCCAGCCTTGATGTCATCAATAGTGAGTCCGTTAGGCAATGCACCAGGACTGTGAATCTCAACACGATTGTCGAAAATGAAAATGCGAACAGGGGCTTTCATGTTCAACGAACGGTGTACAAGGCTGTTTACAGTGAACTCAACCAAACTAGTATAAGGTATTTCCAACTTACCCATGCTGTTGAATTCATCTTCCACCTGCACATTATGCAGATTACGAGTGAAGAAATCCATGATCGTGTCATATTGATGAAGCAGGTTTCCCTCCATATCAGCATCATTCACCTTGTCACGAAAAACCTTGCTGCCGACGCTGTTGCCAGCAAAACAGATACATTTGGCTGTCATCATTGGCATCCAGCGTTGGGTGTATTTGCCAAACAAAAGCATGGCAGCAACTGTCAGTGAACCATCAGGACGGATAAATCGCAGATTGCGAAGTATCTTCTCACAGTCATGCCCCTTAGCGATGGCAGAGCATATCA
>URDM01000065.1 GCA_900546575.1 uncultured Prevotella sp. | reverse complement strand
AAATTTTATTAGTTATATTACGTTAATTAACTCCCTCATTTTCAAACGATTACGTTAGAATTAACAGAGTATTGATGCCGCGAAACTTCTTTATAGCCGTAACCGTATTGCCGTCGAATATATTTACGCCCTCCTCAGTGCCAAACCACATACGTCCAAGACGGTCTTGATATATCGACAATACGGACAATTGCGACAGTCCATCCGGCATTGACAGATGACGGAAACGCATGGCTTGGATATTGAGAGCGAATAAGCAGACAATTAGTATTAGTAATAATCGTTTTATAAACCTAATGTATAACATTGTATAATTTTATGCTTGTAGTGGGCATAAAATTACAAATTTTAAACTAAACAAACAAAAGTATACTTTCAAAAATTTCACACAATCAATTATTACGAAATAAAAAGCATGCTAAATGTGGATAAAGCATCGGAATCATTTAGATTTGCAACGCACAAAAGAAAAAATCATTTATCGTGAAGAAGCTTAGTTAAAAAGTCTCATTTGTATAATTTGCACACACCAAACGGATAATTATGTACTGATATTATACTTTATTTATACTAAATTTGCAACCGAAAGATATAATTTACCTAAAACAAGCAGTATACAGAAGCCAAAGGGTGCTTTAAGGATGTAATCGAGCACGGTGGCTACGAGCTGTACAACGACTACGCCGGACTCTTCCTCCCTGGAGGTGACGAGAGCAAAGAGATGATTTTCGCCATTCAGAACATGGGCGGTGTAGGCACCGACTACGGAATGCCTATGCGCTTCTACATGAACGGTGCAATGAACAACCGTGCCGATACTCCTATCAACTTCCCGCTTATACGCTACGCCGACGTGTTGCTGATGATGGCAGAGTGCGAGTGGGCATTGAACAATGATGCTGTTGCTATTGATTACATTAACCAGGTTCGCCAGCGTCCGTCAGTAGAAATGCCTGCACTGACATGGCAGGGCGAGGACAGCCCAGTCAACGTGAAGACTCACGACGAAGTGTTCACACGTCTGCGCCATGAGCGTGCCATAGAACTTGCAGCTGAGGGACAGAGCTTCGACGACATGAAGCGTTGGGGACTGCTCGAGACTCTCAACGGCAAGCCTAAGAAGGAAATTACCGGCTCTATACGCTACACTCATGGTGTTTCAAGCCGCGACTATCTCTGGCCTATCCCGTCGGGCGAACGCGAGAAGAATCCTGAACTCACCCAGAACCCAGGTTGGGGTGAGAACTAACAACTGATTGAAACAACACGAATGATCGGTTTTTATAAATATGAAAAAAGTCATTTTAATATTAGCTGTATTTGCCGCCTCGCTGATGGGCGCAAATGCCTACGAGAAGCGCGACTTGCTGCAACGCTCTGCGACAGAGGCTGAGGTTAAAGCCAGTCTTGTGATGAACCAGAAGTGGGTGCCCTACCCTGCCTACTCTGACCGCAATGGTTGGGACAATCTGCTTGGCGACTATCGCGACAACATTATAAAGACAGGCGAGAAATGTCTCGACTACAAGTGGGAGGTGGTTAAGGCAAGCCAATATCTGGAGTTTGAGAAGTCGGGCAGCCGCGACATTATGGAGAAACCCAACAATCGCAACTCTACAGCATTCGGCAAATTGCTCATGGCTGAGCTTGCTGAGGGTAAGGGACGATTCCTAACAGACATTATGGATGGCGTGTTCTACTTCTGCGAGCAGACCACATGGGCTGAATCGGCACACCTCGTGCGCTTCCAGAAGTCGGGACGCGCAATACCCGACTATCGCACCGACGTGCTCGAACTGAAGCAGGGTGGACTGGCACAGATGCTGTCGTGGACATACTACTTCTTACACGACCAGCTCGACAAGATAGACCCAATCATCTCTATGCGCTTGCGTCACGAACTACAGAAACGCGAACTCGACCCGTTCATCAACCGTACCGACTTCTGGTGGATGGCATGGAAGGAAAGTCCTACAGTTTTCGTAAACAACTGGAATCCGTGGTGCAATGCCAACGCCCTGCTGTGCTACATGCTACTGGAGAACGACCGCGACAAGTTGGCCAAGGCTGTATACAAGTCGATGATTTCGGTAGACCGCTATCTCAACTACGTAAAGGCTGACGGAGCTTGCGAGGAGGGTGCCACATATTGGGGACACGCCTTTGGCAAGTTGTTCGACTATCTATCAGAGTTGCAGATGATAACTGGTGGCAAGGTGTCGCTCTTCAACAACAAGCTCGTTAAGGATATGGGCGAGTTTGTTGCCAAGTCGTACATAGGCAATGGCTATGCCGTGAACTTTGCCGACGCTTCGGCACACGTAAGCAATTATATGGCTTTGGTGTACCGATGTGGTAAGGCATTAGGCAGCCGTGAAATGATGGACATGGCTGTAGACTGCTTCAAGGAGAAGCCTGAGTCGGTGCCTTCGGTATGGCTCGACACCTACAAGCAGATTGAGGCATTGAAGGTACTTAAGGAGATGAGCCAGGCTAAAGGCGGATATAAGGCAGACGCCTTCACATGGTATCCTCAGACTGAGTTCTGCTATATGCGCAATGCCGAAGCCTTCTTTGCAGGTAAGGGCGGATACAACGACGAGAGTCATAACCACAACGATATTGGCTCGTTTGTGCTCTACTACGACAATACGCCTATCATGATAGATGCCGGTGTGGGCACGTATACACGCCAGACATTCTCGTCGGAGCGTTACAGCATCTGGACAATGCAGGGCAACTACCACAACATTCCGATGATTAATGGTGTGCCAGAGAAATATGGCAAGAAGTATAAGGCAACTAACGCACGCGCTGACCGCCGCTCTATGAGCTTCAGCGTGGAGCTTGCCAGCGCTTATCCTAAGGAGGCTTGTGTAGACAGTTGGGTGCGTTCATATCAGCTCAAAAAGGGCAAACTGACGGTAAGCGACAACTTCAAGCTGAGCCAGGCAAAGGCTGCCAACATCGTCAATTTCCTGACATGGGGCGACATCGACATAAGCAAGAAGGGCGTGGTAAACATCAGCGTAAATGGCGTTAAGGCCCAGCTCAGCTACGATGCCAACACCTTTGAGCCGTCGATAGAAACCATCGAGCTTACCGACAAGCGCCTCTCTGACGTATGGGGCGATAAAATATACCGCCTCTCGCTAAAGGCCAAGACCACAGCGAAAAGCGGCATATACAAGTATTATATAACCAAGAAGTAAAGAACCGAAGTCAGGAAAAAAACTCGTTGTACATCCTATAAGGACATACAACGAGTTTTTATTATTTATCCCAACCTGAATTCTGCACAAGTTTCTTGTTCTTGAACAGTTCGACATTGGCAATCGGATAGAAGTAGAGTTTGTCGCTGACAGAACGCTCACTGAGCAGTGTCTTCTCGTAGCTGAGCACTCCGTTGTGATGGGTGATACGTACGGCATAAATGTTCTTGGTCTCGTCGAGATTCTTCCAACGACGCAAATCCCAGAAGCGCTGGCCCTCGAACGCCATCTCAACACGACGCTCGTGCTTCACCCTCGTAAGAAACTCATCCTGCGAGCATGCTGCCACCTCGGGCATTCCGGCACGCTTACGCACAGCATTGAGAGCCTCACGGGCACTCATTGTGTAGGTAGCATCCTTGAAGTCGCAGTTGCCATTGACGTGAATCATTGCCTCAGCATAGTTGAGCAGCACCTCAGCATAGCGGAACAGTATCCAGTTGTGATGGGTGGCAGCAGTGGTGCTACCTGCCTCAAACGAAATGCTGTTGTCGACATACTTGCGCAGATAGTAGCCGGTTGTAGTGGCATTGGTGAGAGGCAGACCGTTGGCACCGCCCTCACTGATGTCTACCGCCTTCTTGGCAGGCCACAGCATACCGTTGTGAACGATGGTGAGATAAAAGCGCGGGTCGCGGTCTTTGTAGGGATTTGCCTTCATTGTGGGGTCGTTCCAGTCGAAAGCACGACCGTCTTTCATCTCAAAGGCACTTGCCAAGTTCTCGGTAGGACATGTGGTGGTATTGCCGCCTGTCACGCCCATCGGATAGTTGGCCTGCTCGAAGGTCTTGCTTGTGCCGGTGGGACGACAAAGTATTACCTCCTTGCTGTTATAGTTCTTTGATTTGAAGAGGTTGGCGTATGTATCGAGACCCAATCCCAATTCGCCTGCGCTTGCTATAATGTCGTGCGAAGCCTTGGCAGCCTCAGTCCACTTAGCATTGTCGCCATTGGTGTTGTAGAGCGGACTGGCAGCGTAGAGTGCAGCGCGCGATTTCAATGCCATTGCCATGGCACGTGTGGCACGTCCGTTCTCGGCCTGTGCTATTGAGGTACTCTTGATTGGCAGTTTGGGGGCTATCTCGGTACACTCATTGATGATGAACTTCAGAACTTCCTGTGCCGATGACGGTTCTATCTGATTAGCCTCAGTCTGAGAGAGAGGTTTGGTGATGAGCGGCACATTCTGATAGCGGCGTACAAGCTCGAAGTAGAAGTAGGCACGTAGGAAACGTACCTGATACTGGTAGTTGTCGTAGTTCTGCATCCAGTCCTGATAGTCGTCGCCATTCTCCCAAGTGTCGAAAGTGAGTCCGGAGAGAGTTGTCAGATAGTAGTTGGCATCGTGAATGGCATTGTAATAGTATGCAAACTTGTCGTCGACGGTATAGTTAGCCGACCATGTGCCGTTGACAATACGCTGTATGGCTGACGACTCGTATACATGTATAGCGTCGTCGGTGGCTGCGTCGAGCATAGCACCATGCGTGTTGCAGAAGTCGGACGGCAGATAACCGTAGATGCTGGTGACAAACTGCTTTACACGGTTGTAGCTGCCCTGAATCTCCTGAAGGGTGTAATTGTCTGACTCGTCGCAATCCATAAAGTCGCACGACGTCGTGGTGAGCAGACTTGCCGAGAGGAGCAATATGGCTATTTTGTTGAATTTCATATTTGTCGTAATTATTGTTAGAATGATAAGTTAAAGCCGAAGGTATATGTGGTCATTGTAGGATAGCCAACACCGATGGCCTCAGGGTCGCGCAGGTCGATGCTGTCGATGCAGAAGAGGTCGTTGGCACGTGCGAAGAGCTTCACACCGCCGAGGAACTTGCTGCGCTTGAGCATCTTCTCGGGCAACTTGTAGTACAACTCCATTGTGCGACACTTAAGGAACGAGCCGTCAACTACCCACATCGAGTTGGTCGTATAGTTGTTGTCTGAACCTGTGTAGGTGAGACGGGGCAGTGTTCCGTTAGGGTTGCTCTCGCTCCAGCGATTCTCCCAATAGTACTGCGAAATGTTGCAGTTACCTACGATAGGACGATAGATGCTGGCTGTGTTGAGCACCTTGCTGTAGTTGCCTACTCCCTGGAACTGTGCGTAGAAGCCTATACCCTTCCACTCGGCACCGAGGTCGAACGAGTAGTATATCTCCGGACACAGCGAGCTATAGCCGAGAGGTATCTGGTCGTAAGAGTCGATAACACCGTCGCCGTTCTGATCCTTGAACATAAGGTCGCCGGGGGTCACCTCGCTGAGCAGCTGCTTAACGTTGCGGTTGTCAATATCTTCCTGCGACTTGTAAATGCCGATTACCTCGTAGCCCCAATTGATGCCCATCTCGCGACCGGTGCGCTTCAGATAGTCGTAAGGACGATATTGCTCGTTCTGATTGACAATTTTGTTGCGGGCAAACGAGAACTGGCCGCCGATGTGATAGTTCAAATCACCGATGTTATCGTCCCATGAAAGGGCTGCCTCAAAGCCACGGTTGTCAATAACACCATTATTTATCTGCGGAACTGACATACCGAATACTCCTGACACTGCACCTGTTCCACCTACGAGAATATCGGTGCGATGGTCGTAGAATGCATCGAGGGTGATGCCGAGCTTGTTGAATGCCTTGAAGTCGACACCTACATTAAACTTGTGCGACTTCTCGTAGGTAAGGTCGCCAATGCCGAGCTGTGTATACTTCATACCTGCAGACGATGCCGGAGCGTTAGTGCCGTTGCGGAAGAAGAAGGCATTGCCTGTACCCCAGAGGTCCTTGTAGAGATTTACGGCGTAGTCGGCACGACCGGTGATACCGTATGATGCACGCACCTTGAAGAGGTTGAGCCACGGGGCTTTCATGAAGTTCTCCTCAGAGAGCACCCAACCGGCTCCTACCGACGGGAACACGCCCCAACGATTGCCGGGCTTGAGCAGACTCGAAGCCGAACCGCTCAACGAGAAGTCGGCGAGATACTTGCCTGCATACGAGTAGTGTGCCGAACCTACGATGTCCATGAATGCACGACCGGTGTTCTGGTCCTTGGTCGACTTCTTGTCCATAGAGTAGAGAAGGCTTGCACGCAGATTGTGCTTGTCCCACTGGCGGGTGTAGTCGGCGTAAGCTTCACCCTTGAAGAATGTTATGACCGAACCTACGCTCTTTGAGAAGCTGAGCGACGACTCGTTCTGCAATACAGAGAATGTCTCCTTGCCGGTTTCAAGGTCGATAGTGTTCGACTTGAGCAACGGCTTCTTTGAATTGCCGTCCCAATAAGAAGCTGTATTGTCAAGACCGATACGGAACCCGGCTGACAATCCAGGCAAAACGGCAGAGAGATTCTGACGCAAGTGCATATCAGCATACATGGCGCGAGTCTGAGAACGCGAATAACCTGTTCCTGCAATAAGAGATACGGGATTGTTCTTATAGGTGTTTGTGGCACCATAACCGCCGCTCTTTGAGTATATAGGCAAGGCTGCTGCCGGCACATCGTATATAGCATTGAAGATGTTTGCTGTGCTGGCGTTGGGACGGTTGTGCTCAGAGAAGTTGGCCATGAGGTTGAGCTGCACGAGCGTGGTCGGCGTGAGGTCGATGTCAAGATTGGTGCGTATATTCAGGCGCGAATACTTGAGCTGTGTTGAGTAGCCGTCGTTGTCGTTGGTATGCTTCAATATGCCTCGGTTGTCGAGGAAGTTGAGCATGGTGTAGTAGCGTACATACTTACCGCCTCCACGTGCCGAGACGCTGATGTTGTCGCCATAGCTATTGTTGCGCAGTGTCTCGTTGACCCAGTCGACATTGGGATAGAAGTCGGGATTGGTATTGCCGCGGAATGCGTCAAGCTCCTTCTGCGAATAGAACGGAGCGAGTCCGTCGTTGTGCATAGCCTCGTTGAGGGCCTGGGCGTATGTGTAGCCGTCGACCATCTTGGGCAAACGAATCGGCTTACCCATGCTGAACTCATACGAAACATTAATCTGCGGAGTTCCACTTGAACCACGCTTGGTGCGCACAAGGATTACACCATTGCCGCCACGCACACCATAAATGGCTGTGGCTGCTGCGTCCTTGAGAACGCTTACCGACTCAATTTCCTCAGAACTGAGTTCGTCAATGGAACGCTCTATGCCATCAACGATAACGAGCGGAGCACGCTCACTGAGTGTTCCGAGTCCACGAACGTAGAATGTTGCAGCGCTTTCCCATGCCGTACCCTTGTTCTGCAAAGCGGTGAGACCGAGCAGCATGCCATACAGCTGGTTGGATGCCTTTATGCTGTTGCGGTGCGACAGATCGTCGGCTGTGGCTGTCGACACGGCTCCTGTCATCTCGCGCAGGTCGCAGATTACGCCTTTGCCGAGGTCAAAGGTCTGCTTGGCCGTCGACAGTGTGTCTTTTTGAGCCATGACGTTGGCTGTATACAACGCTGCGGCCAAAAGGATATATAGTTTTTTATCTTTCATAATTTATATTGTTATGTCGTTACATAATATATATGTGGTGAAGGATTACTCCCAACCCGGGTTCTGCACGAGTCCGTACCCCTTCTGCACCTCATTCTTCGGGAACGCACTGAGATACCATATCGGTGAGAATCCACCGGGATTCCACCATGCGCGCTTGCGATTGGTTGTGGCGAGGCTGAACGGTACGCACTTGTATGTGCCGTCCTTCTTGTTCTTGTAGATATGCATGCCGTGTACCGGTGTGGTAAACTTTTCTTCCATCTTCCAACGAATAAGGTCGAAGAAGCGCACTTCTTCATATCCAAATTCGCAGGCACGCTCGCGAAGCAGGGCTGCACGGAATTCGCTCTGCGACATGCCACGCTTCAGTTTGCCGAGTCCTACACGCTCGCGTACAGCGTCAATACAGTTGTAGGCTTCATCGTTAGGACCACCATTATACTCGTTGATAGCCTCGGCGTAGTTGAGGTAAACCTCAGCAAGACGGATGTGAGGCCACTGTATCGGGTGATTCTTGAGCTCGGTATTGCGGTCGAGTCCCCACTTGCGGCATCCCATACCCGAGAACATACTGAGAGCATGCATATTGCCCTTGCCGAAGTCGCTACCAGCAGGATAATCGGCTGCATTTACTCCAAGCTTCTTAGCTGTTGCTGCCGGCATCTTCTCTGTCACATTGGCCTTACGTCCTACAAAGATGTCACCATCGAGCACGAAAGTCTCAGTGAGACGCGGGTCACGGTTGATGAACGGATTCTTTGCCATCTCGGGATTGTTCCAGTCGAAATCCTCGCCATTTGCCATCGGGAACATGTCGAAGTATTCCTTGGTCGGGCAATAACCACCCCAACGCATGGCCTGACCTTCAGGAGTAGACATATTGATTGTGAAGATGTCGCGACGTACAGAGATGAGTGTCTCGGTGGTGCCACGATCGAAGTATGCCGCACGGAAAGCGTAACGATAGTCAGACGGTGTCACCTCTTCCTTCTGCACCAAGTGGTAATAGCCATTGGTCTTGAGAGCATCGAAGAACGCCTTGCCGGCATCCATAGCCTGTTTCCAACGATTCTTGTCATAATTGCCAAACCATACCATCTTCTTCTCAGCTGCTTCGCCCTCGGCATACGGTTTGTCACTGTTGAAGAGCGGACTGGCTACAAAGAGCAACAAGCGTGTCTTCAGCGCATAAGCTCCAGCCTTGCACAAGCGACCGTCCATCTGCGACTTCTCGTCGGCAGGAAGTGTCCACGGGAAGTTAGGCTCTGCAATAGCCTCGTCGAGCAGATGAATGGTGAAGTCAACAGTCTCCTGAAGTGTGGCGCGACCAGGCATCTCGTCGGAAGCATCGAAAGCATGGTCGACAATGGGCACTGCACCATAATGACGAATCATGTGGGCATAATATACTGCCACCATCATCTTAGCCTCGGCCTTCAAGCGTGCCTTCTCGTCTGCACTCATGTCGGGCACACGATCGATGTTGGCTACGAGCAACCAAGCGTGGCGGATGGCCGACCACATGTGGGTATCAGCTTCGTTGAAGCGAATCTTGGTCTGCTGCTGGAAGTTGGTACGTGTGTTCTCGGTCTTGGCGGTGTACTTGCCATCATAGTAAACCTTCTGCACACCTGAGTATCCGATGTTGTCGTTATTGAGGTCGGTAAGTCCCTCAAGATTGCCAAGATACAGAGTTGTAGAGTGATTAGACACCTCAAGTCCATACGGCAAATACTGATAGCTATACCATAGTACGCGGCGAGCGTATTCGGCTGTAGAGAATACGGTATCGATTGTTACGTCAGAGCTTGGCGGTTTCTGCAAAAACTTGTTGCCAAAAGCCAAATCCTCACACGCACAGTTGACCATAACACCAAGTGCGATAAACACGACGTGGATATATTTCTTTATCTTTTTCATAATGAATATACTTTTAGAATCCTACCTTTAATCCGAGGTTCACGATTTTGATTAGTGGATATGTACGTCCGGAAGCATTGGTCTCAGGATCTACAAAATCGAGCTTGCTGAATGTAAGCAGGTTGTAGGCCGATGCCGAAAGACGGAGCGAACCGACATGAAGTTTCGAAGTGATGTTCTTAGGGAACGAGTAGCCTACCTCGATGTTCTTCAGTCGAACGTAAGAGGCATCACGCAGCCAGAGGTCAGAGTTCTGATAGTTGTTGGTTGAGCTACCAGTGAGCGATATGGCAGGAGCAGTAGAGGCATTGCCCTTCTCGGGAGTCCATGCATCAGCTATCATATACTTCATAATCGACCAGTTGCCCATCGGACCGAACGGCTGACGATAGACGTTGCTGAGCATACGCGAGGTCTGGAACGCACCTGCCCATGTCATGCTGAAGTCGAAGCCCTTCCACGAGAAGCCCGCCTGCAGGTTACCGTTGAGCAACGGATAGCTTGGATATCCGATAGCCGATACGTCATTGGCATCAATCTTGCCATCACCATTGAGGTCCTTGTACTTCACATCACCGGGTTTCGGAGTGAATCCTGCTCCGTGGTCGGGTATGCCCCCCTCCTGCCCCTTAAGCTGGGCATAGTTGGCAGCATCGTCATCACTGAAGAATCCATCGGTGATATATCCAAACTGCTGACCTACAGGACGACCGGTTGAACGCATCCACTCATACGGCTGCGGAATCTCGTCCTGGAAGATAATCTTGTTCTTTGCATAAGCCCATGATGTACCTACGTGATAACGTACGTTGCGTATCTTGTCTTGCCACTTCACTGATACTTCATATCCCTTATTGTCTACCTTACCGAGGTTGATGATAGGCAGGTTAATAGCAAGATAGCCTGGGTTGACCTTACGTGAGATGAGAATGTCCTTACGATGCTCAATGAATCGGTCGAAAGTAACCTTCAGTCGGCTGTCAAAGAACTGGATGTCGATACCATAGTTCTGCTTGGCAGATGTCTCCCATGTCACATTTGGGTTACCTACTTTTGCTTCTTTGGCTCCCGGCAACCTGTTGTTGGTGAGCTCACCGAAACTTGTCGAACCGCTGCTGATAGAATAACTGTTTGGGAGATAGAGGAAACGTGAACCGTCGCTGGTATTCTCATTACCTACAATACCATACGAAGCACGCAACTTCAAATAACTTACTACCTTCTTGAGCGGCTTCCAGAATTTTTCCTCGCTGACAATCCAGCCTATTGAACCTGCAGGGAATGTACCGAAACGCTTACCCTCAGCGAAGTTCTCCGAACCATTGTAGCCGATACTGAAGTCAAACATATAACGTGTAGCATAGTCGTATGTGGCACGACCAACAAGACCAACCACAGCGTGCGGTATACCAGGATAGGTGCTGGGATAATACTTCATCGACTGATTGTACATTGCAAGACCTGATACATGGTGCTTGCCGAAGGTACGCTTGTAGTTAAAGGCTGCCTCAAGATACCAGTTACGACTCATACCAGTGCTCTGAGTAAATCCAAGAGCCGAACGCTCCTGGGTCTTCTTCAACAAAGTCTCTCCATTGACTCCGATAAACGGCTCATAACGCTCCGGACGGCCTTCACGACGTTTGGTATATGTAATACCACTGTTGTAAGCTCCCTTGGCATGGAACTTCAAACCCTTGGTGATGAAATTGAGTTTCTGTTCTATCTGGAAATCGAAATTAAGGGTATTGCCTGTCTTGGTATTATAACCCTTACCATAATAAGTATTCAAGGCATCATTGATACTTCCAAATGAACCGAAAACCTGCTTACTTGCAACTACCCACTTGCCATCTACAAGACCTGCACCTGAGAATGGCACTGCTGTGTAAATATCAGAGAAAAGGTAAGCTATGTCGGTATACGAACCGTTGTTATAATTGGGCTGTGTCTGTGACGAAAGATAACCGCCTAGGTTAATCTTCATTGTTGTCGTCTTGGTCACGTCAACATCCATATTAATACGGTAGTTGTAACGATTGAAACTGAAACCCTTGTCGTTGTCATGCATTATTTCGAACAAACCACCCTGAGTAAATATACCAAGTGATGCGAAATAACGCACACGGTCAGATCCTCCTGATACGCTAATATTGTGCTGTGACTGCAAAGCAGCATTCTTAATAAGAAGGTCAGTCCAACTAACGCTCGGATAAAGCACAGGATTGCTGCCAGTACGGAACTTTTCAATCACCTCGGGGCTAAACATCAGCTTGTCCTCAGCTACTCCATCACGCAACTGGGCTGCGTTATAGGCGTTAGCGTATTCATAACTGTTGGCAAATTCGGGGATATTGGTAGGCAACTGCACTGAAGCACTCGTTGAGAACGAAATCTTTGCTTTACCCTTAGTTCCACGCTTGGTGGTAACAAGGATTACACCGTTGGCACCACGCACACCGAATACGGCTGTTGCGGAAGCATCCTTAAGCACAGTGATGTCTTCTACTTCGTTAGGGTCAATCTGTGTGAACGAACGCTCAACACCGTCTACCAAACAAAGAGGCGATGAAAGACCGGTGGTCAACGAACCTACGCCACGAACAAACAGCGTAGCTCCATCAGAACCAGGCTGACCGCTCGCCTGAACACTCGACAGTCCAGGCACCTTACCAGAAAGGGCATTGGCCATATTACCAACTGGCGACTTCATGATTTCGTCACTGCCAATGGATGTCAAAGCGCCAGTAACTGTAACCTTCTTCTGAGCACCATAAGCGATTACCTGAACTTCTTCAAGGCTCTGACTCTCGCTCTCCTTAATCCTAATCTTAAGCAATGACTCACCCTTATAGACAATCGTCTTCGTATCATAACCAATGTACGACACCTCGATAGTCTGGCCAGGTTGAGCCTTGAATGAGAAATTACCATCAAAGTCGGTAATGGCTCCAACGGCTGTTCCCTTTATTTTCACTGTCGCTCCAATAACGGGTCCGGAATCATCCGTAACCTGACCCTTCACGACCTTCTCTTTGGATTGCTGCAAAACGACCGATGATTCACCAGTCAAATTGCTAGCAAGGGCATGTTTCGGCAAGGCCAAAGACAATAATGCCCATGTAAGTAACCAAGTTTTGTGCATGAATCGATAAATAAATAATGATATAATAGTTATTAGCAAATTGCAAATGTATGATTTAGATAGGAGGTTAGCCTGCCATTAAAGCATTATGCAGATTTGGGGTTTATAATTTGCAAAATTATATAAATTATAAATAAAGCATATGCAACAAATCTACAGACAAGGTACCAAAATTCTACATATATCGAGTTTTAACACATAGAGCAAGTATATATAAAGTGTTAAAACAGAAACTTTTAGAACAAAACAGGAAGAGGCTGAACAAAAGCAACCTCCTCCGCAAATGAGTAGGTAAATAAATCAATTATGCACTTTAATTATAAATTCCAAGTAAACTCTTAGATTAAGATTACAAAATAGAGTTATGCATATAAACCTGAAAAACGTTTATTCGACGAAATCAAGCGACAACTGAGTTGCACCAGTCAATTTGTAACTCATACGATGATAAGGAGACGGACCATGCAATCGTATTCCCTCACGGTGAGCCTTTGTTGGATATCCTTTATTGCTTTGCCAATCATAATAAGGATATTCCTCAGCCAATCGATACATATACTCATCACGAAACGTCTTTGCAAGAATACTCGCAGCTGCAATTGACTGATACTTTCCGTCACCTTTAACTATCGTAGTGTAAGGAACATCGCCATAAGGTTTGAATCGATTTCCATCCACAATAATAGCTTCAGGACGAACATTAAGCTGGTCAAGCGCACGATGCATAGCAAGGAAACTGGCATTAAGAATATTAATCTTGTCTATCTCCTCGGGAGTTACAACACCTACAGCCCACGCTACTGCATCTCTAACAATTTGGTCACGCAACTCACGACGACGCTTCTCTGAAAGCTTCTTGGAATCATTAAGCAAAGGATTGTCATAATCCTTAGGCAATATAACGGCAGCAGCATAAACACTACCAGCCAAACAACCACGTCCAGCTTCGTCACATCCAGCCTCAATAAGATCGGTATAAAAATGTGGGAGTAAACGAAATTTGCATTCTGTATTTTTCATATCAATAAATAAAAAACAAAAAAGAAAGGCTGGCAGAACTCTTCGGTCCTACCAGCCCTCTTTTATTGAGATAAAGTCGATAATTCGAATTATTCAGCCTTTGCCTCGTCTGTAGCCTCTGTTGCAGGAGCTTCTACAGCTTCTGCAGACTTGCGACTACGACGAGTCTTCTTGCCAGCCTTAGCAGTCTTAACCATGTTCTCATCAAAGTCGACGAGTTCGATGAATGCGATAGAAGCAGCGTCACCCTTACGAGTACCAAGCTTGATAACGCGAGTATAACCACCGGGACGGTCACCTACCTTCTCTGCTACAGTGCTAAAGAGCTCCTTGATAGCATACTTATTCTGAAGATAGCTGAATACTACACGACGAGAGTTTGTGCTATCATCCTTGCAGCGAGTAATCAGCGGTTCTACATACATCTTCAAGGCCTTTGCCTTAGCGAGAGTCGTAGTGATTCTTTTGTGCATAATCAGCGAAACAGCCATGTTAGCAAGCATAGCGTTACGGTGAGATGCAGTACGACCCAAATGGTTGAATTTCTTATTGTGTCTCATTTTGTTTTATTCTTTATCTAATTTGTATTGAGTAATGTCAGTTCCAAACGACAGATTCAGACTCTCGAGCAAATCATCAAGCTCAGAAAGCGATTTCTTACCAAAGTTACGGAACTTCAAGAGATCAGTCTTGTTATACTGAACTAAGTCACCAAGTGTCTCAACATCAGCAGCCTTAAGACAGTTAAGCGCACGAACTGAGAGGTTCATGTCGACCAACTTGGTCTTCAAAAGCTGACGCATGTGGAGAACTTCCTCGTCAAACTCCTGATTTCCCTCGTGCTCCGGGCTCTCGAGAGTAATCTTCTCGTCGCTGAAGAGCATGAAGTGCTGAATAAGGATCTTAGCAGCTTCCTTGAGTGCGTCCTTCGGGTGAATGGAACCGTCCGTAGTGATCTCGAGTACAAGTTTATCGTAGTCGGTCTTCTGCTCGACACGATATGGCTCTACTGCGTACTTTACATTACGGATTGGGGTGTAGATAGAATCGATTGGAATTACGTTGATATCAGTGCAGTATTCTCTGTTCTCATCAGCCGTAACATAGCCACGACCTTTATTAATAGTCAGATCAATCTGCATAGAGGCTTTGACATCTAAATGACAAATCACCAAATCAGGGTTTAACACTTCAAATCCAGTCAGATACTTGCCTATATCACCTGCCTTGAACTCAGTTGAATTCTCAACGGTGATACTAACTTTTTCGTTCTCGAATTCTTCTACTACTTGCTTGAATCTTACTTGCTTCAAATTCAAGATAATGTTAGTTACATCCTCCTTAACGCCTGGAACTGAAGAAAACTCATGTTCAACACCAGCAATCTTGATGGTATTGATAGCATAGCCCTCCAGCGACGAAAGCAGAATGCGGCGCAGGGAGTTACCTATGGTAACACCGAATCCTGGCTCCAACGGACGAAATTCGAACTTGCCGAACTTATCGTTAGAATCCAACATTACAACTTTGTCAGGTTTTTGAAATGCTAATATCGCCATTAATTTAATGATTATTTAGAGTACAACTCAACGATTAACTGTTCCTTAATGTTCTCGGGGATATCGGCACGCTCCGGCTTGTGGAGGAACTTACCGCTCTTAGTGTTCTGGTCCCACTCAATCCAAGGATACTTGCTGTGGTTATAACCTGCGAGAGCAGCCTCTACAACTTCGAGAGACTTTGACTTCTCGCGAACACCAATTACCTGACCCGGCTTAACTGAATAAGAAGGAATATTCACTACCTGACCATCAACCACAATGTGCTTGTGACCAACGAGCTGACGAGCTGCTGCGCGAGTAGGAGCAATACCCAAACGGAACACTACGTTATCCAAACGGCTTTCAAGATTCTGAAGCAAAACCTCACCGGTGATACCATCAGCCTTAGCTGCCTTCTCGAACATATTGCGGAACTGACGTTCAAGAACACCGTATGTATACTTTGCCTTCTGCTTCTCTGCCAACATGACAGCGTACTCAGACTGCTTTCTGCGACGGTTGTTGCCATGCTGTCCAGGAGGGAAGTTTCTCTTGGACAAAACTTTGTCAGCGCCGAAGATGGGTTCACCAAAACGGCGTGCAATTTTAGATTTCGGACCTATATATCTAGCCATAATAAATAATATGCTTAATTGTTGTTTGTATCTTTAAAGAGTTGCAGACACATAAGATGAAGTGTCTGCAATCGGAATTTAGACTTTACGACGCTTCGGAGGACGGCATCCGTTGTGTGGAAGCGGTGTAACGTCAACGATTTCTGTCACCTCAATGCCGCAGCTGTGTACGCCACGGATAGCTGACTCACGTCCGTTACCCGGACCCTTAACGTAAGCCTTTACCTTGCGCAGACCAAGGTCGAATGCTACCTTGCCGCAATCCTCTGCTGCCATCTGGGCTGCGTACGGTGTGTTCTTCTTAGAACCACGGAAGCCCATCTTACCTGCAGATGACCATGAAATTACCTGTCCCTCGCTATTTGCTAAAGATACAATAATGTTGTTGAACGAGCTGTGAACATGGAGCTGTCCGATAGCGTCAACCTTTACATTTCTTTTCTTAGATGTTGCTGTTTTCTTTGCCATAATTTTGTTTAGTTAAAAGTTAAAAGTTAAAAGTCCTCCCGTCAGTCACTGACAGTACATGACTTTGCTTTCAACTAAATTTTACTTAGTAGCCTTCTTCTTGTTAGCAACAGTCTTCTTCTTTCCCTTACGAGTACGGGCA
>URDM01000064.1 GCA_900546575.1 uncultured Prevotella sp. | reverse complement strand
AAGGGAACAATCAGCGGTTCGGAGCTTATTACTAAGGAAGAGGCAGGCAAGTATGCAGGCAAGTATATGAGCGGCAGTTATATGCGTCCGTTCACCGTAGAGTTCAGTGCTGGCATAAAGTTCTAAGTGAGAAGTTAAAGAAAATATAGAATTTAATAATAAAAACCATTCGACAATGAAAAAGTCTATTATGTTGATTGCAGCGATGTGCATGACTTCTGTTATGACATTTGCTCAGAAAGTAATCCGAGTGTCTACCGACAAGACCGACCTTGTGATGAAAGTATCGCCTAAGGGCCGCCTATATCAGGTCTATCTTGGCGACAAGTTTCTGAATCCTGCTGATTACGACAACCTGAAGTGGGATGTTTATGCGGCATCAGATGGAGCAGTTTGCCAGCGTGGACATGAGGTGTATGCCACTTCTGGGGCCGAGGATTTCTTTGAGCCTGCTGTAGCAGTGACCCACGCCGACGGCAACATGACCACCTATTTATATTATAAGTCGTCTGTACAGAAGGCTGTTGAGGGTGGCACAGAGACCGTAATCACCCTTCAGGACAAGGTTTATCCCTTCACCGTGAAGCTACATTATGTGGCATACGCTAAGGAGAACGTCATTAAGGCTTGGAGCGAGATATCTCACAACGAGAAGTCACCCGTCACACTATGGCGCTACAGTTCGACCATGCTCTACTTCAAATCTTCAAAATATTACTTGACCAACTATCACAGCGACTGGGCTAAGGAAGGACAACCCGAGACCACACAGCTGAGCACAGGCAAGAAGATTATCGACACAAAGCTCGGCACACGTGCAGCAATGCAGGCAGAGCCTTTCTTTGAGCTTGGCTTCGACGAGCCTGCTAAGGAGAATGAAGGCAAGGTTATGCTCGGTACAATAGGCTGGCCTGGCAACTTCCGCTTCACTTTCGAGGTGGACAACGTGGGAGCCTTACGCGTTATACCAGCCATCAATCCTTATGCTTCCGACTATAAGCTGAAAGCTGGCGAGGTGTTCACAACTCCTGAGTTTATCTTTGCCATGAGCGATAATGGTATGGGTGAGGCTTCGCGCAATCTGCACAATTGGGCACGCCAGTATCAGGTGAACATGGGTATGGACGACCGCCTCACTCTTCTTAACAACTGGGAGAATACAGGCTTCGATTTCAACCAGAAGAGTCTTGCCGAGTTGATGAAGGATGCCAAAGACCTGGGTGTAGATATGTTCTTGCTCGACGACGGATGGTTTGCCAATAAGTATCCTCGTAAGGACGACCATGCTGGTCTTGGCGATTGGGAAGCCACTAAGAGCAAGCTGCCAGAGGGAATACCAGGATTGGTAAGAGATGCTAAGAAGGCAGGAGTGAAGTTTGGTATATGGATTGAGCCGGAGATGGTCAATCCAAAGAGCGAACTCTTCGAGAAGCATCCTGATTGGGTGATTATGCAGCCACAGCGCGAGACGTATTACTATCGTAATCAGCTTGTTCTTGACATTTCTAATCCTAAGGTTCAGGATTATGTGTTTGGCATTGTCGACCGCATCATGACCGAAAATCCCGACGTGGCTTACTTCAAGTGGGACTGCAACAGCGTGATTACAAACATCTACTCGCCCTATCACAAGCAGAATCAGGGCAACTTCTACATCGACCACGTGCGTGGCATTTTCAATGTGCTTACTCGCATCCACAACAAGTATCCTAAGCTCCCGATGATGCTCTGCTCTGGTGGCGGTGGAAGAATGGACTACGAGATGCTGAAGTATTTCACCGAGTTCTGGTGTTCGGACGATACCGATCCATATGAGCGCATCTACATCCAGTGGAGTTTGTCTAAGTTCTTCCCGGCTAAGACTATGGGTTCGCATGTAACCAACTGGAATAAAAATACATCAGTTAAGTTCCGCACCGATGTTTGCAGCTCATGCAAGCTTGGCTTCGACATCGACCTCAAGTCGCTCTCGGCTGACGACTACAAGTTTGTGCAGCAGGCTGTAAAGAACTACAACGACATGAAGCCGATGATTCTTGAGGGCGACCAGTATCGTCTGGTTTCTCCATACGAGGGTAGCCACTGCGCCGTCAACTATGTAAGCAAGGACAAGCAGCGTGCCGTACTATTTGCCTACGACCTGCACCCACGCTACAAGGAACCACAGATGAACGTGAAGCTGCAGGGTCTGGATGCAAGCAAAGTCTACACCGTCAAGGAGACCAATCTTATGCCAGGCAAGGCTTCTGAGCTTGAGTGCAATGGCAAGCAGTATAGTGGCGACTATCTTATGAAGGTTGGATTGAATGTATTCACAGCCCAGGATGGCACAAGCCACGTGCTGACATTAGAGTAAGATGATGATTTTGTAAGTAGTTAGTTTTAACAAATAAGTTAGTTATATAAAGGGAATGTAAAAGTACAAAAACTTTTACATTCCCTTTTCTCTTTTATGCGAGTTTCGCTATAATTCTTTTTCGCCTACGTTATTATCCCTTGATGTTGGGCTCTTCCAGACCGAAGCCTCTCTTCTTGTCAAGAGCCTTGAGATAGATGGCGAAGAGCAGGGCGAGAACGCCGAAGCTTGCGAATACTATCAATGGCACGGTGTAGTCGTAGGGGATGAAGTCGGCACCGGCTTCCTTGGCTGCTATAACGGCTGGATTGTCAGCGTTGGTAGAAGCGAGGAGGTTGCCGATGAGCTTCGGTACGAAGCAGAGGCCGATGTTCTGTACCCAGAAGATGAGGCAGTAAGCCGAACCGAGTATCTTCTCGTCGATAATCTTAGGAACGCTTGGCCACAGAGCTGCCGGCACGAGGGCGAACGAAATGCCGAGCAATACGATAGTAGAGTAGGCGATGATCGGACTCTTTGTTGCCGGCAATACGAATGCGAACACGAGGTGGCAGCAGATGAGGAGCAACGCACCGCCCATAAGCATTGTGGCACCCTTGCCCTTGCGGTCGAGGAAGTTGCCGAGGAACGGAGTGATTACGGCAGCACCAATAGGGAACCAACGGAAGATGTTGGCAGCATCCTCAGGCGAGATACCGTCGAGGTTGCACTGCAACATGTTGGCACCGTAGCGCTGGAACGGGAAGATGGCAGAATAGTAGAGCACGCAGAGCAGAGCTACAATCCAGAACACCTGCGAAGAGAAAATCTTGCCGAGGTCGCTGAACTTGAATTCCTCCTCGGGGTCGCCTGCCTCCTCAGTTGTGCCCAACTGCTTGTCGAGCGTCTTGTCCATGAAGGTGAACACGATGAATGTGATAAGGCCGATGAGCAGCAATACTGTGCAGAAAGCCACAGGAGCCACTACTGTGCCGAAGTGGTTGGCGATGATTGGCGAGATAGAGAAGATAGCGAACACGCCTACACGTGCGATAGCCATCTCCAATCCCATAGCCAGCGCCATCTCCTTACCCTTAAACCACTTTGCAATAGCCTTAGACACGGTAGTACCAGCCATCTCGCAGCCACAACCGAAGAGCATGAAGCCGAAGCAAGCCATCTTGGCACTTGCAGGCAGAGTCACCCACCATGAGTTGAGCCAGTCGGCAAAGGCTGTCTGAGCGAACCAGTCACTGATACCGATAAGCTTGATAAGCGCACCGATGAACATCATTGAGGCAGACAGAACGCCAGTGAAGCGCACGCCCATCTTGTCGAGGATAACACCGGCAATGATGAGGAAGCCGAGCACGTTGACGATGTACTCAGATGCTGCATAGGTACCGAATGTGTCCGGACCCCATCCCTTCTGGCTTTCCATAAGGGCCTGAATTGGTGACATTACATCGACAAACATGTAGCCGAAGAACATCATGGAAGCGACAAGTACCAGGGCTGTCCAACGTGCCCAAGCCTTATCGTTCAATAATTGTTTTACTTGTTGAACCATATTTTAAATTTTGAGTTTTGAATTTTGAGTTTTGAATTGTTGCGCAGTGCGCAATTTTCAGTTGTTCAATTTGGAATTTTGAGTTTTGAGTTTTGAATTATTCTCGGCTACGCCTGCGATTAAGAATTGACGAATTTTGAATTCGCAATTGAATAATTCACAATCGCCGTAGGCGACCAATTCAACATTCAAAACTCAAAATTCCTAATTCTATTTAAGCCACTTGTCGAGCCATCCGAAGAATGTGCGCTGCCATAGCACACCGTTCTGCGGTTTGAGTACCCAGTGGTTCTCGTCAGGGAAGATGAGTAGCTCGGCTGGTATGCCGCGCATGCGTGCTGCGTTGAATGCGCCGAAGCCCTGGTTGGCATTGATGCGGTAGTCCTTCTCGCCGTGGATGCAGAGTATAGGTGTGTCCCACTTGTCTACAAACTTGTGCGGCGAGTTCTCGTAGGTGCGGCGTGCACGGTCGGTCATGTCCTTGTTCCAGTAAGCGTCGTCATACTCCCAGTTGGAGAACCAAGCCTCCTCGGTGTCGGTGTACATCGACTCAAGGTTGAAGGCACCGTCGTGGGCGATGAAAGCCTTGAAGCGCTTGTTGTGGTGGCCGGCAAGATAGTAAACCGAGAATCCGCCGAAGCTTGCGCCTACACATCCCAGACGGTCTTTGTCTACGTAAGGCAGGTTGTTGGCAGCGTCGTCGATAGCCGACAGATAGTCGTCCATGCACTGTCCGGTCCAGTCGCCCGATACAGCCTCGTTCCACTCATGGCCATAGCCCGGCAGTCCGCGACGGTTGGGGGCGATGACAACGTAGTCGTTGGCAGCCATAATCTGGAAGTTCCAACGATAGCTCCAGAATTGGCTTACCGGGCTCTGTGGTCCACCCTCGCAGAAGAGCAGCGTCGGGTACTTCTTGTTGGGGTCGAAGTGTGGAGGCAGAATCACCCATACCTGCATCTGCTTGCCGTCGGTGGTCTTCACCCAGCGCTCCTGCACCTTACCCATTTCGAGCTGGTCGTAGAAAGCCTTGTTCTCGTTTGTAATCTGCTGCACCTTGGTCTTCTTCACGTCCTTGCCCGGAGTGATGATGTACAGTTCGTCGGCCTGCGAGATGCTGTGGCGTGAAGCCAGAATCTTGCCTGTTTTGCCGAGCATCTGTATTGATCCGAAGTCCATCCAGTCGTCGGTGAGAGCACGCACGTCGCCGTTGAGGTTGGTCTGGTACATGTTTACGCATGCGTGCCAGCATCCGATGAAGTAGATAGTCTTCGAGTCGGCATTCCAGCAGAAAGCGTCAACATTTGAGTCGAACATCTCTGCCACATACTTCTTCTCGCCGGTAGCAAGATTGTATATGCAGAGACGGTTGCGGTCGCTCTCATATCCGTTGTTCTTCATCGACTGCCAAGCCACGTACTTGCCGTCGGGCGAGAACTGTGGATTAGTGTCGTATCCCATATTGAGGCCGCCCTGCTGATGGTTAATGGCCTGGGTCTTCATTGTCTTGGTGACGTTGATTTCGGGGTCTTTATATCCCTCAGGCTTGCAGAGGTTCTTGGTTGAACCTGAAGCCACGTCATACAGATATATGTCAGAGTCGGTCGAGATGGCGTAGTTTACGCCAGTCTTCTTGCGGCATGTATAGGCAATGGTCTTCGAGTCGGGGCTCCAAGCCAGTTGCTCCACACCGCCGAATGGTGCCATAGGACACTCGTAAGGCTCGCCCTCGATTATGTCCTTACCGTTGTCTATACCATTCTCAGTTACGTCAGCCACAAACGGATGAGCTACGCTTTCTACGTAGTGGTCCCAATGACGGTAGTTGAGGTCGGTAATGCGTCGACCGGTAGCCAGTGGCAGGTCATCTGGATTCTTCTGTATGCTTTCGTGATAAGGCAGCGACTTGATTAGAATCACTTTCTTCCCGTCGGGCGAGAACTTGAATCCTTCAATGTCGATGTCGCTCTTGGTGAGCTGTCGGCGGTCTGTGCCGTCGGCATTCATCGACCACAGCTGTCCCTTTGTTAGGAAAGCGATGCGCTTGCCGCCCTCTATCCATGCTGCGTCAGTCTCGCTGGCAGCGGTAGTGGTGAGCGTGTGCTGTAGCTTACCGTCGGCGCTTACGGTATAGAGCATCTGGTGGCTCTTGTTCTGCTTAACGCTGTAGTACCCCACCTGATAAACTACGGTCTTGCCGTCGGGCGAAGCTGCAGCTCCGCCTACGCGTCCCATTGCCCATAGTGTTTCGGGTGTCATACGGTCGCCCTTGCTGATAGCAGCAACATTGGTAGTTTTGCCAATCATAGTTTGTGCTTCGGCATTGATGCTGGCGCAACCTATAAGGGCAGCGGCAGCGATTGATAAAGCTTTGTTCATTGTAGGTATGTTTAGGGTAAGATATTTAAAAATAAAGTTGAGAGTTGTTTCTTAACGTTGAGAGTTGAGAGTTGAAAGTTTAGAGTTATGATATGCTTCATAGCAAATGTTTGGAATAAAAAACATCTGTTATAGGTAATCATAACTCTCAACTCCAGACTCTCAACTCTCAATTAATGTAGCTCTCAACTGTCTATTTCTTTTAAAGTCCCTTGCGCTTGCGCTCCAGTTCTTCGCGCTTGCGCTGCATTTCCTGCTGCTGCTCCTGCATAGCCTGCAGACGTGCAGCCAGTCCGCTCATCTTCTTAGGATTGTTCTTGTTCTCCTCATACTTCTTCTCAAGAATGGCGAGCAGCTTCTCGTCGTTGGTAGTTCTGCGCAGTATCCACATGATGGCAGCGCTGAAGAACAGCGAGATGAAGTAGTAGAAGTTCAGTCCGGCAGAGTAGTCGTTGAACATGAAGAAGAACATCAGCGGCATGAGGAACATCATCCACTGCATCATCTTCATCTGCTCAGCCTGCTGGCCCACCATCTGGTCGCGCTGCTGGCGCATGGTCATCAGCGAGTAGAGGATGTTGGCAACGCAGAAGAGTATACATGTCAGCGAGAGGTGGTCGCCGATGAGCCACAGATTGGTGTTCCACTCGATGATGGGGTCGTAGGTCGAGAGGTCCTTAATCCATAGGAAGCTCTCGCCACGCAGCTGAATGGCGTTAGGCACGAAGTTGAACATTGCAATCCAGATAGGCATCTGTATGAGCATAGGCAGACAGCCCGAAAGTGGCGACACGCCATACTTGGCATATTCGGTCATCATGGCTTGCTGCTTCTGCATCTGGTCCTCAGGCTTGTTGAGATGCTTGGTTGCCTCCTCCAATTTCGGCTTCAGCACGCGCATCTTTGCCGACGACATATAGCTCTTCTTCACCATAGGATAGGTGATGAACTTCAGGAGCAATGTGATGAGAATCAGCACGATGCCCATGTTGATGTTCAGACCTGTGAGGAAGTCGAACACGTAGATAGTGAACCATCGGTTGATGATGCGGAAGAGCGGCCAACCGAGGTATACGAGGCGCTGCATGTCGAGATCCTTGTCGAATGCGCACTCTTTTTCAACACGCTTCAGCAGACGGAAGTCGTTCGGACCGTAGTAGAAGTCAAACTCCGACGGAGTCTTTCCGCTTGGGTCGAAGAATGTCTTCATCTTGGCCTCATACTGCTTCAGATAGCCCGAGCCCTTCTCCTGCGGAATGCTTGTCATCTGCGAGTTTTCGGCGAAGTCGTTCTTGGCAATCATCACAGCCGAGAAGAACTGGTTCTTGAAAGCCACCCAGTCAATCTTATTCTCGATAGTCTCGTTCTCGATCTTCTTGCCCTCCGACAGGTAGTCGGTGCCACCGTCGGCCTTATGATAGGTCAGAGTAGCGTAGCGGTTCTCGAATGTGAATCCGCGCTCCTGCTGACGCGCCATGTCCTTCCACTGCACGTCCATCTGTGTAGTCGACGGAGCGAAAGCGCCAGCCAGTCCTATTGCCTGCACCTTAGTGTGCAGCATATAGTCCTTGCCCAGCACATAGTCGATTACGAGCGACTTGCCTGCACCAGCCACAGCAGTCATAGTTACTGTAGAGTCGGTCTGGTTTGACGGTGTGAAGTAGAGGTCGGCGGTGTTGATGTTCACCTCCTTAGCAGCCAGAGCGAAGTTGAGGCTCTGAGTCTTGCCGTCGAAGAGCGTAACGTTCTTGTTGCCATTGCGGTCCTCAAAATTCTTGATAACAGCCTTCGACACTACGCCGCCCTTAGTGCTGACGGTCAGTTCTACGCTCTTGTTCTTCAGTACAACGTCAGTAGCGTTGCCCTGCAGAGCAGCGTAAAACAGAGCTGTAGTGTCAGCCTCGGCAGCTGCCTTAGCCTGTGCAGTCTTCTGCTGTGCTGCCATTTTTGCAGCATTTTCGGCCTTTGCCCGTGTCACGTTCTCGATTGAGTCCTGCTTCTGTTGTGCAGCAATCTGCTCGGCAGAAGGCTGGCTCCAGATGCCAAATCCAATCAGTACGGCGGCTATAAGCACAAAGCCGATGATGTTGTTTTTGTCCACTTTTTTTAGTTGTTAATTAGTATTTGTTTAATTTTTATTTTTATTATTGTTATTTTTTTTCTTTCTATTTCTTTATAGCTTTATTGCTTGCGCGCGTAAGCGAATTTTGAGTTTTGAATGTTGAATTTTGAATTATTCTCGGCTACGCCTGCGATTAAGAATTTACGAATTTAGAATTCATAATTGAATAATTCAACATCGCCGTAGGCGACCAATTCAACATTCAAAACTCAACATTCAACATTCGCAGCTACTGCTGCGCTTCGCTCCGCTGCGCTGCTACTGTCTTTATGAAGTCGACAAACAGGGGGTGGGGGTGCAGCACGGTGCTTTGATATTCGGGGTGGAACTGTGTACCGATGTACCACTTCATGCCCGGAATCTCCACAATCTCCACGAGGTCGCTTTCGGGGTTGCGTCCTACGCATTGCATGCCGGCACGCTCAAACTCCTTCTGGAAGTCGTTGTTGAATTCGTAGCGGTGGCGATGGCGCTCCTGGATGTGCTCCTTATTATATATATTGAACACGCGCGAGCCCTGCTTCAGCACACACTCGTATGCGCCCAGACGCATTGTTCCGCCCATGTTCGTTATGTTCTTCTGCTCCTCCATGATGTCGATGACGTTGTGTGGAGTCTTCTCGTCCATCTCTCGGCTGTTGGCATCGGCATAGCCGAGCACGTTGCGAGCAAACTCTATCACCATCATCTGCATGCCCAGACAGATACCGAAAGTCGGGATGTTGTGCGTGCGGCAGTAGTGGGCAGCTACAATCTTGCCCTCGATGCCACGCTGTCCGAATCCCGGACAAATCATGATGCCGTCCTGACCCTTGAGTTTCTCTGCTACATTCTCCTCAGTCAGATATTCAGAGTTGATGAATGTGATGTTCACCTTGCGGTCATTGTATGTTCCGGCGTGCGACAGGCTCTCGCGTATCGACTTGTAAGCGTCCTGCAAGTCATACTTGCCAACGAGTCCGATGTTCACAGTCTCGGTAGCCTTGTTGCGACGTTCGAGGAATGAGCGCCACGGACCGAGCGACGGCTTCTCGCCGATAGGTTCGCCCATCTTGCGCAGAATGGCTGTGTCCAGCCCCTGGTTCTGCATATTGATAGGCACTTCGTATATACTGGGCAGGTCTTCGCTCTGTATCACGCAGTCGAGATCTACATTGCAGAATCCTGCCACCTTCTTCATTATCCCTTCATCCAAGTGTTTTTCGGTGCGTAGAATCAGTACATCTGGCTGAATACCCACACTCTGTAGCTCCTTCACGGAGTGCTGTGTAGGCTTGGTCTTCAACTCGCCGGCTGCCTTCAGATATGGCACGTATGTCAGGTGGATGTTAATGGCGCGCTTGCCCAGCTCCCACTTGAGCTGTCGAATGGCTTCCATGTAAGGTGCGCTCTCGATATCGCCGATAGTTCCGCCAATCTCGGTAATCACGAAGTCGTAGCCATACTTCTTGCCGAGCAGCTTCACGTTGCGCTTAATCTCGTCGGTAATGTGCGGCACCACCTGAATGGTCTTGCCCAGATAGTCGCCACGGCGCTCCTTGTCAATCACCGCCTTGTATATGCGGCCTGTTGTCAGCGAATTGGCTTTGGTGGTCTGGATACCGGTGAATCGCTCGTAGTGACCGAGGTCGAGGTCGGTTTCCATTCCGTCAACCGTCACATAGCATTCGCCATGCTCGTAAGGGTTGAGTGTTCCAGGGTCGATGTTAATGTACGGGTCAAATTTTTGGATAGTGATGTTGTAACCTCTTGCCTGCAAGAGCTTACCGATTGACGACGAAATGATGCCTTTACCAAGTGAAGACACAACGCCGCCTGTTACAAATATGTACTTTGTTTCAGCCACGGTGATATAAATTATAAAGAATTAAATATTCTAATACGTACAAAAATACAAGGTGCAAAGTTAATATAATTATGCGAAACCGACAAAATTTTTCATTTTTTATTCTTACCTTTGCAGCATTATTCATTAGCTTTTAATCTATTTTTATGCATATGAAATTCTTACATATCGCCATATTGGCAATGTTGCTGTTTGCAGGCCATGCCGATGCACAGGTGCGCTCGCGCCACGCCAAGGCGCACGATGCCGACACGGTGCCGGTAATTGTACGTTCGTATGTCGACTCTTTGCAGGCGGGTCGCATGCGTGTCGACTCGCTTTTCGCCCTGCGTCGCGACAGTCTTTCGGCACCCGATGGTCGCTATTACCGCCTCTTCGTTCCCCTCACTTTCTATCACGGCATAGCCGGCAACGCCTTCAAGCTTGATGGTAACATTCCCGAGCTCGACCGCAGTCTGCTTAATGTTTATCTGCATCGTCCCGACCTTGTGGTCAGCACGCAGAGCCAGCTCGACCGTGTAGGCCCTATCATCGAGCCATCTGCCACTCCCGTCAAGCCCGAAACCGACATAGTCGACCTTGTATCGCCTAAGGTAGAGAACGATGAAGTAGTGTCGCCCGTGCAGATATATGTTGAGAAGCCCAACTTCTGGAAGTTCAGCGGCGACTACAGCCTGCAGCTCTTCCAGAACTATGTGTCCGACAACTGGTATAAGGGTGGCGAGAGCAATTACTCTATGATAGCTGCCGTGACTCTACAGGCCAATTACAACAACAAGCAGCGCTTCCAGTGGAACAACAAGCTCGAGATGCGTCTCGGACTGCAAAACTCTCGTGGTGACACCCTCCACACGGTGCGTGCCTCCGAAGACCTTATACGCTACACCAGCAAGCTCGGACTGCAAGCCTCCAAGCATTGGTATTACACATTCCAGCTCATAGCCAGTACCCAGTTTATGCGTGGATTGCGCAGCAACGACCCCAGGATGTATTCGCGCTTCCTCTCGCCGCTCTACGTCAATCCCTCGCTCGGTATGGACTACAAGGTCAACTGGTTTAAGGGTCGCATGACGGGTTCTATCCATCTTGCTCCCGTAGCCTACAATCTCACTTATGTGCGCGACAAGGAACTCGCCACACGCTTCGGCATCGACGAAGGCCGTCATGCCAAGAACGACTTCGGTTCGGAGGTGACAGTCGACCTTGTATGGCAGATGTCTAAGGACGTACGCTGGAAGACGCGTCTCTATGGCTATACCACCTACCACCGTATGCAGATGGAGTGGGAGAACACCTTCACCTTCGTTGTCAACAAGTACATCTCGAGCAACCTCTTCCTCTATCCGCGCTTCGACGACGGCGTGAAGCGCGACGACAAATACGGATTCTTCCAGTTTAAGGAGTACGTATCGCTCGGATTCAGTTATGGATTTTAGCGCAGCGGAACGCTGCGCGAGTTTTGAATTTTGAGTTTTGAATGTTGAATTGGTCGCCTACGGCGATTTTGAATTATTCAATTTTGAATTCAAAATTCGTCAATTCTTAATCGCAGGCGAAGCCGAGAATAACTCAAAACTCAAAATTCAAAACTCAAAACTCAAAATTCAAATCATGCAAATCGAACCTATAGCTTATTTCCACTCGCCGTTTGCCACGAAGTTTGGCGTTCCTAAGCAGAGCGGACTGGTGGAGAATCTGGAGGGCACAATCGAGTTTGTGCCTCAGTATCGCAATGCCGATGCCCTGCGTGGCATTGAGGCGTTCGACTATCTGTGGCTCGTGTGGGAGTTTTCTGCCAACAGCCATGCTGCTGTCAGCCCCGTCGTGCGTCCGCCGCTGCTTGGTGGCAATACTCGTATGGGAGTGTTTGCCACACGTTCGCCATTCCGTCCCAACCGTATAGGACTCTCGTCGGTGCGTCTTTCGCACGTCGAACTCAATGCCTCCAACGGTCCGCTTATACACGTTCTTGGTGCCGACCTTATGGATGGCACCCCCATCTACGACATCAAGCCCTACGTGGTCTATGCCGACTCCCATCCTGATGCACGTAGTGGTTTCGTCGACACCCATGCCATTCAGCGCCTACAGGTAGACATCCCGCAGCCGTTTGCTACACGTTTTACGTCTGCCCAGCTCCAGGCCCTGCGCGGAGTACTATCGCTCGACCCTCGTCCGCATTATCACAACGACCCCAATAAGCTCTACGGCATGTCGTATGCCGGTCGCGACGTACGATTCAAGGTGTCTGCTGATGGTGTGCTGACAGTAGTGGATGTGGAGTGAGCAAGTCCTGCCTTATCCTACACTGCACCTAACTGGTGCAGTCTGAATGTTAGGTCATTCAGCGAATGTCCTTCGGGCGAAGTTATGACAATCTTCTTACGCTGTCCGGGCAGAAGGTCGAAGAAGTTGTCGGTGAAGCGCACGCCTTGTACTGGCACCTCTATAAATATGTCGCGTGCCAGCTTGTCGGTCTTCAATGTCATCTCTACGCTGTCGCCCCGTCTTCTCAAGCTTGTCTCTATATGGGCCTCGGGCAGCTTCTGGTCTTTCGGATAAGCGAAATAATATATATTGTCGGCCAGCGTAGTTCCGTTCTTAGCCTTCAGCGTGAAGTGCAGTAATGAGCTTGCAGCATCCTGCTTGCCAAGCCATTCGCCGGCAGACTTCTTCATGAAGAGCTGTGAGCTGCCGGCAGTAAGCCTGCCGTTGCAGGTCCATTTGCCGTGTGTATTGCCGTCGAAATCCATCAGTTCTACAGTCATCCGTACGTCGTCACGGTCGTGCAGTTCGTCCGAAATCAGATAAACGCACAGGTCGTTGTCCTCCCTTATGGCGTTGATAAGAATAGGGGCAAAAGCCCTCTGCGACTGATACATCATGGCCTTCCAGTTGCCGTAGTAGTCTATTGCCGACCACGACACCACGGGCCAGCTGTCGTTCAGTTGCCAGAAGAGGCTGCCCATACAGTAGGGTCTGTTACGGCGGTGGGCTTCCATGCCGTGTCGCATGCCGTGTCCCTGAAGCACAAGCCCTACATACACCATATCCTCAAACCTTGCAGGTACTTTATAGTATAGTCCCATAGTCTGCTTGATGAGCGCATTGCCTATCGTGGCCTTCTGATGCGCATTCATCACAGGCGATTCCAGTTCAAAGTCTTTCTCTTCGGCAAACGTTCGTATTGTCTTCATTTCGGGGAAAGCCTGAAATCCGTATTCGCTCATAAAGCGTGGTATGCTGGAGTCGAAACTCTCAAACGGTTTGCGTCCGTGCCATGTACCCCAGTTGTGGCTGTCGGCAATCTTCCAGCTGTCGGGGCGGCCCCAATTGGCTTCGTATGGCGAGCTGTGCATATAGAAGCGGGAGCTGTCCAGGCGCTCTACCATCTTCGGCAGCAACTGACGGAACAATATGTCGTATCCGCGTTCCATTTCGGCAAATGTTTCGGCTGTGTATTTTCTCTTCCATCCCCAGTAGCGCATACCCTCGTATATCTCGTTGTTGCCACACCACATGGCGAGCGACGCATGTCCGCGCAGACGCTTTATGTTGTATTGAGCCTCACTTTCCACACGTTCAAGGAACAGCGGGTCGTGAGGATAGGTGCTGCAGGCGAACATAAAGTCCTGCCATATCAATATGCCGTTGCGGTCGGCCTCGTTGTAGAAATTGTCGTCTTCGTAGATGCCGCCTCCCCACACGCGTAGCATATTCATGTTGGCTGCCTTTACGTCCTCAAATATACGCTTGTAGCGCTGGGGCGTGACGTTGGGCAGCAGGGCGTCGTCGGGTATGAAGTTGGCACCCTTGGCAAACATCGGCTGGCCGTTCACTACGAAGTAGAACGACTTGCCGTACTCGTCGTCGTCCATCACCACCTTGACTGAGCGCAGTCCTACCTCTCGTTCTTGTCGGGCTATCTCTGCTCCGTCTACCGTCACCGATGCCGTAAACTTGTATAGCGAAGGCTCACCCCATCCGTTGGGCATCCATAGGTGCGGATTGTCAATACTTGCAGGCAGGCTGACCGTATTCTCTCCAGGGCGCAGTTCTATACGCTTGCTTATTTCTTTCGTGTCGTTGGCAGAGTAGTGATAGTTCACCTTGAGCAATGCCGTTACAGTACGTGATGTGACGTTGTTTATCTCCAGGCGGTTGTCCACCTCAGCCCTGTTTGCCGACACCGACTTCTGGCAGACGTAGTAGTCTTCAATCCTTGCCACATCCGAAAACACAAGGCGCACGGGGCGCCATATTCCACACGTAGCCAATCGTATGCCCCAATCCCATCCGTAGGAGTATGGAGCCTTGCGTGTGTATACGCTGGTGCGCCATGGCGAATGGTCGTTGCTGGCAGGATATTCGAAGTCGTTGGTCAGCATTTGCGGAAGCACCTCCTTCACCGCTGAGCGGAATCGTACAAGCAGATGGTTCACACCCTTGCGTAGCACGGGCTTCACATCTATCTTGTGCCCTACAAACATATTGTCCGCGTGCAATATCAATGCACCGTTCAGGTATACGTCGGCATACGTGTCGAGTCCGTCCATTTCCAGGACGGCAGCGTCACGGCTGAGCTGCTGTTCGTTTACGACAAACGATGTGCGATACATCCAGTCCTCGTTTTCCACCCATTGTACGGTTTCCTCGTTCATGCCGTAAAAGGGATTGGGTATTCTGTTGTGGTTCAGCAGGTCCTGATGTACGGTGCCTGGCACCTTGGCTTCGCTCCATAGCGTATCGCCCACCTGGCAGAATGTCCAGTTGGTATGAAGTGTGCAAACCTGTGGTCTTTCATAGGCGCTTGCGGTCAGCGACACAATACATGTAGCCAAAGAACATGCTAAGTCTTTTCCATTCATATGTGGATTGGTGTGAAATCTATTAAACAATATTTTTGCTGTAACAGCCAAGGCAAAAGTACTGAAAAATCCTGTATTGCGTATTGTTTCCGCAAAAAAACATGTAGAATGTTGAATTAGTAGCTTCTGGCGAAACAGAGTTGTGAGTTTTGAGTTTTGAGTTTTGAATTGGTCGCCGATTTTGAATTAGGAATTTTGAGTTTTGAATGTTGAATTGGTCGCCTATGGCGAAGCAGAGTTTTGAATTTTGAGTTTTGAGTTTTGAATTGGTCGGCTTTGCCGATTTTGAGTTGTTCAATGTTGAATTAACAGATAACTCTCAATTACAAATTCAAAAAATCCTAATGCGCGAAGCGCACTAATTCAAAATTCAAAACTCCTAATTCCGAATGTAGTCCTTTTGGTGTCTAAAAGGAGTCGTTTTGGACTGTAAAAGGAGTCCTTTTGAGAGGCAAAACGAATCGTTTTGAAAGGCAAAAGGACTCCTTCTGTTTAGGCATCGTTTAGGCATCGTTTTGGCTTCGTTCATCCTTTGTTGTGCCTCCGTTGTGCCTCAGATACATTTCCGTTGCTTCTTCGTTGATTCTTTTATTGTTCTTCGAATCCCGAACGAATCCCGAACGAAGGATGAACGAAGGATGAACGAGAACCGAACGAGAACCGAACGAGGACCGAACGAGGACCGAACGAGGACCGAACGAGAATAATAACGTTGTATAGTGCATTTAACCCTAATCGGTCATTTGTGTCTTGAAACGGTCGTATCATGCCATGATATGACCGTATTGTGCCTTGAAACGATCGTATCATGCCTTGATACGACGTTTGTTCATTGTTCAATCTTCCATTTGCTGTTGCCGTACCATTCTTTGACTTCGCTTTCGCTGATTGGCGAGAAGGGCCAGTCGCGCGTATGCATAAACGTTCGTTTCTTAGCGTCCCAATACCAGTAGTGAGTAGAGCCAAGACGATGTCCTAAGTAAAGTCGGCATTCCTTCTCGTCGTCGGGATGAGCCTTAAGATAAGCAATAAGTTCAGCCGTTGTAATCCATTCTTTATTCTTTTCCTTGTCCATTCGTAATGTAAGAGTTAAGTATTCAACATAAATGATTTGTCAATGGCACCAGTCTTATACAAAGACCCTGCAAAGGTCGTAGATCAAATTGACACCAGCAAATTATTTAGATCACCTTAGATCTTGCAGCCGGATATTTATAACATTTTAGATCAATAATGTGGGAATATGGGTGTTAAATAAAGTAAATCAGGAGGAGAAATATGTCTTTTAAAAGAGATATTACATAGAAAATGAACACATTGTTCTTCTCAATTCGGAGAATTTATTATCTTTGCATAATACTAGCCATAATACAACTATTTTGGCTTGACATTCATCACATAAGCTATTACAACAATGGAAAAAAGAGTAACTATTCAGCGAATGCCATAGCATAGCTGTCCGTGCTCCCCCAAAGGGCACGGATAGCTTTATATGGTGATAAG
>URDM01000063.1 GCA_900546575.1 uncultured Prevotella sp. | reverse complement strand
AGGTGACGCAAAGATACAAAATATTGTCTATCAATCAGTTATAAAATACGTGTTTTTTGAGTGACGAAGTCAGGAAAAAGAGATTGCTCAGTGAGGACGTTTTATCCTCAACTGAGCAATCTCTTGTTATTTTAGTAATGATAAGTGTTCTGTCTGAACATTGCAGTTCTGTCTGAGAACCCTAACGACACCTTACTTGATGTTCATGATCTGTGTTGCGTTGGGATCGTCAGGACGAATCTCAAGCAGCTTGGCAGCCCAGTGCTTAGCCTCTGTCTTCTTGTCGTTCTGGATATAGTGAACGGCGAGGTAAGTGTAAGCTGTGGCGAGCTTGTTAACGTCAGAATCAGTCTTGTCTGCCTTTGCCTCTACCAGCTCGGCGAGCTTCTTGTAGTAGGGGAGAGCGAGACCTGCCTTTACGTCCGGGTTGATGAGGTGATAAACAGTAGCCTGCTTGTTGACAGCGTAGATGGCAGCATAGTCAAACTTCTCTGCAATTTTGCCGTACATGTCGGCAGCGTTCTTGTAAGCAGCGTCCTTGGCTGCGTCTGTTGTAGCTGCTTCAGCCTGCTCCAAATAGATGTCTGCGAAGCTGTCGTAGTCCTTGTATGTGATTTCGTCACCCATAACCTCAAGATACTTGTTGTAAGCGGCTACAGCCTCATTGAACTGCTTGCTCTTTGAGTAAGCCATTGCGATGAGCTTGTTCACTTCCTTGTTCTCAGGGTCAACCTCTGAAATCTTCTTGTAAGCGTCGACAGCTGCCTGTGTGTCACCAGTGTTGATGAGAGCGTCAGCATAGTAGCTGTAGTCTGCAGAGGTGTACTTGATGGTGTCAGTAGCGGCGAAGAGATTCTTGCCGTATGTCACTGCCTCTGCATACTTCTTCTGCTTGTCTGCTGCGAAGAGACCGATACGGTTGAATGAGCTGTACTGCGGATACTTGTGGATACCTGCGTCTGCGAGGTTCTGAGCCTTCTCGAACTCGTCGAGTACGTATGCTGTAGAAGCATAGTCGAAGAGGATGTAGTCCTCAAGAGTAGAAGGATCCTGCACCTTGTTGTAATAGTTCATTGCCGACTTCAACTGGTTGTTTGAAGAGTACATATAACCAGCAGCTGCATCAACAGGATAGTCAGGCTTAACAGAGCGGAGCTTCTCAAGCATAGCTACTGCACCCTGCGGGTCTACCTTCTGGTAAACACGGGCGTACTTTACGTATGCAGAGGGTTCCTGCGGAGCCTGCTGTGTAGCCATCTCATAGTAAGATGCTGCTTCACCACCGTTGTCCTCTGCTGAGGCAATGTCGCCGCGGAGGATATAGCCAGCTGCGTCGTTCTTGCCGAACTTCATAGCCATGTCGGCGTAAACCTTAGCCTGCTCATAATTCTTGGCTGTGAGGAAAGCGCGTCCGAGGCCTGCAAGAGCTTCTGCGTTCTTCTTGTTGGCCTTCATGAAGTCCTTCACCTGAGCCTTTGTGGCGTTGACGTCACCCTTGGCGTCTACTACTACTTTTGTGATGGCTGTTACCTGTGACTTAACGTCCTGTGCCATTGACGGAGCTGAGATGCTGAGCATCATGGCTCCTGCTACGAGATATTGTATTGTTTTCATAATTCCTTTTTCTTTTTAAGAATGTTCTACATTTAGTTTTGCTGTTCTCTTGTATTGCCGCTTCTTTCCTTTTGTGCATTGACGCAAGGAATGTATTATAGTTTAAACGCTGATTGCGCGAAACTATTGTGTATATGTAGGATTTTACCTTTGTTTAACTTCTGTCAGCACCTTTTTGCTTAATTGCTGACGTTCACGTCCCTGATGGTTATCTCTCCTCTTGTAGGCAGCAGACCAGACTTGAAGATGATGAGCTGACCGCGTGGCGATTCTATGAAGTGGGCGAATCCCCAGGGAAGTCCTCTTCTGCCGTCATTGAGCAGGGCGTAGATGGTGCGCACGAACGGATAGCGTCCGTTGAGGAGCCATGCCTGATAAGGCTTCCATGAGTTCATTGGTGTGGCTACGGCAAGCTTCGAAACCGACATTACGGTTATGGCTTTATTCCATGTAGTGTTGGTGGTGTCGCGCTTGTCGTTCAGCCAGTTCGATCCGATGATGCCGATGGCGTTCGGAGTACGTGCCACGTAGTCAATAACGTCTTTTGAATTCTTGGCTGCGAAGATATTAGGATTGTCGATGGTCTTGCCACCGAGGATTGAGTCTACGCAATAGCTGACAGCGCTTGAACGCTTGTTATCGAAGCACACCCAGATTTCGCCCAGCTTCGAACCTTTGTTCACCTGGTTCCAGTTTGTTACCTGTCCTGTGAGGATGCGCTTAACGTCCTTGACGGTAATGCATGAGTCGAGGTTGTGGTTATTGCATATCAGCGCCATGCCATCGTATGCGAGAGGCACAGCCTCAGGTATCTGGTTGAGGCCTTTCAGATAGGCTTTCTCCTTCTCAGTGAAGTTGCGTGCTGCGATGGTCAGCCATACCTTGTTCTTGAGCAAGAGGTTTACGCCGTCCACTTCGGGGATGTAGTCGGGCACTAATTTGGTGTTAGGATATAATGCCTCGTACACTTCTTTCTGCTCTTCGATGATTGGGCTGAAGCTTTCGTCGCAAGCGAATGTTATCTTGCCGGACGTTGTTGTGTCTGTACGTCCGTCCTTGTTTGGCTTCTTCTGTGTGCATGCCGCCATGAGTACAACCATGATAGCGACTGTCATTATATATATAGTATTTGCTATTCTTTTCATATCCATGTTGTTTGTGCCGATTAATGAGTTGCTTTTCTAATCTCTTGGTGATATTCTTTACTTCTCTAATCGCATCGGCGTTTTACTGTTTATCTCAGGGTGTTTGTTGTTTTTGGTTTAAATCGAGCCACCCTTGCGGCTTCCTCAGCAAAGCCGTGGAAGCCACAAGGGTGGCTATTCGCATTCCAATCCTACATGTTTCGGTAAGATTTTGTAGTGTTCATTTCAAATTGTGGTTGTAAGCCTTGATGTTTCAGGCTGCATTACTGCAGACGGAACGATACAGGGACCTGATACTTAACGCGAACGGCAGAACCGTTCTGCTTACCAGGATTCCATCTCGGCATGCTCTTCACCACGCGCATAGCCTCACGGTCAAGTGACGGGTCAACGCCACGGAGGATATTTACGTCAGTGATAGAACCGTCACGCTCTACGACGAAGCCCACAACGACACGACCCTGCACGCCGTTCTCAGCAGCAACAGTCGGGTACTTGATGTTGTCGCGGAGGTAACCCATAAGAGCTGCGTAGCCGCCGGGGTACATAGGCATCTGCTCTACTACGGTGAAGATCTTAGTCTCCTCAACCACGTGCTTCGGAGGCTCCGGAGCAGCGATATCTTCCTTAGCCTTGAGCACAGCGCCACCTACCTCGTCGTTACCCTCAACAGTGAAGGCGCCGACAGCCTTGTCGCTCTTCTGTACCTCATCGAGCTTGATCTCGTCCTCTTCCTTCACCTCGCTATCCTTCTTGATGATAGGAGCGGTGAACTTAACTGAAGACTTAACCTGCTCAACAACCTTTTCAGGCTCTTGCTTGATGATTTCCTTCTTCTCAACCTTGGCTTCCTTCTTCTCTGTGTTCAGCTTGGCAAGCTCAACGGCCTGAGTGTTCTCGACCTTCTTGTTTGCTTCTGCCATTTTCTGAAGTTGGAGTCCGAGATAGAGGAGTGCTGCAGCAAGGCCTACGATGATTAACGCCCAAACATTACGCTTGGCAGTGCCCTTGCGCAACTTATAGGCTCCATATGACTGGTTTCTGCCCTCGAATACAAGGTCAGTCCATTCATTGGATATCAAATCTATTTTTGACATTTCTTAGTCCTTTCTTTAATTAATAGTCATTTACTTGATACCTTTTGAGGCAAGGAGCTTAGCGTCCTGCTCATTGATCTTGTCAATGACGTATGTACCAATACTGCAGATAGTCATCTCGTCCAAAGCATCCACCATGTTCTTGTAAGATGCCTCGTCTGTACACTTGATAATGATGGTCATTGTCGGCACCTTGCCTGTCTCAAGCTCACCCTTCTTGATCTTAGTCAGAGCAGCGTCATACACTTCCTCCGGATAAGCAGCGGGGTTAGCGAGCTTCTTCTTGTCAAGAGCGTCCTTTGCCATCATGATATCCTTAACAGGCTGCGAACCGTCATCTGTGATGTGGTTGAAGAGCACCGAGCGGATACCCTTCTGGCCCCATGATGTTTCCTTCAGACAGTTAGGGTCATCATACTTAGGCAAGCCATCCACGTGATAGATCTTGTCGTTACCACACACATAAATAGTGACGGTCTGTGATGCCTTAGCAGCGTTACGATCCTTATCAGAGATATTCTCGTCGTTAGAAGGCATGGTAAGGTTCATAGTCTGAGGCTTAGCCAAAGATGTACAGAGCATGAAGAACGTGATAAGAAGCATCATCATGTCCACCATAGGCGTGAAGTCCACGCGGGTCTGCATCTTTTTCTGTCTGCTTGCTTTTTTCTTTGCCATGTCTTAGTCCTCCGATTTTGATTTAAGCGCGGTAATGAGATAGTAACGGTTCTCGCTCATGTCCTGGAGCTCCGACATCATCTTCTTGATGACCTTGTACGGAGTGCCTGCGTCCGCCTTGATGGCGAGCTTCATATCCGAGCCGTTGTTATCGCGAGCCATCTTTATCCAATCCTGGAACTGGCTCATCTTACCGTCCACGCTATCAGTGGGGATACCCTTTGTAGCCTGGAATTCATTCAATCTGTCTTCCTGGTTCAGAGCGGATGCGAGATCCTGCATATTGACACCGATAGTGGCAGCACCCTGAGCAGTTGCAAACTGCTTCTTGGTGAGCTGTACACCGTACTGGTCAGCCATGCCCTGAACGAGCTCGCCCATTCTTCGAGGATTGTCCATACCTACGAAGATTCGGCCGTCCTTGTCGCAGAGTACTGTCAAGACATTTGACTCCGGCACCTTGATTTCAGATACCGAACCCGGCGTAACGACCTTCACTGCCTCGTTCTTCACGAATGTTGATGTCAACATGAAGAATGTCAGCAAGAGGACCATCACGTCCGACATAGGAGTCATGTCTATCCAGACGTCCGCTTTCTTAATTTTTACTTTACCCATAATGATAAATGTTTTAAAGGGTTAGTAAAATTAAGCCTCGTCTGCGTGGTTTGCTTCGTATGTCTTAGCAATAGTGTAACCTACTTCGTCAAGAGCGTATGTCAGCTTATCGATCTTGTTTGAATAGTAGTTATATGATACTACGGCTACCCATGATGTCAAAATACCAGATGCGGTATTAACAAGGGCCTCAGAGATACCTTCTGAAAGCTGGAGAGAGTCACCACCACCACCTGAAGCAAGAGCGGCGAATGAACGGATCATACCAACCACAGTACCGAAAAGAGCGGTAAGAGTACCGAGTGTAACGATAGTTGCGATGATAGGCATGTTCATCTGAAGAGTAGGCATCTCGAGCTGTGTAGCCTCCTCATGAGCCTGCTGAATCTTAGAAACCTTAGCAGCACGCTTGAGGTTAGGAGTATTCTCCATTTCCTTGTAAGCTGCGATAGAAGCGCCAACAACGTTAGCTACACTACCCTGCTGCTTGTCGCAAAGCTGCTGAGCCTTAGCCATATCACCAGCGGTGATAGCCTGCTTTACGTTGATAACGAACTTACCGAGTGAGCTCTTACCGAAAGCTGTACGGAGTGCGAAGAAACGCTCGATAGAAAGAGCGATTACAGAGAAGAGCAATGTAATGATGACAGGAACGACAACACCACCTTTGTAGACTGTACCCATGAGGTTACCGTCCTTAACTGGCTGTGTTGGGTCACCGTTCACGAAATGCTCAGGTGCACCAAGGATGTACTTGAAGAACAACACTGCGAGAACGAAACATACAAGGATGATAAAGAACGCATTTTTAACACCCTGGAATCCTGAAGACTTCTTCTTAGGATTCGCTTTAGCTTGTGTAGTTGCCATAATTTTTTTGTAGAATTTAATAAGTTATTAATGGTTAAAAATTTATCCGTTGTTTTGGTTAATTGCGAGTGGTTTAATCACGCGATTTTGCGGTTTGCTACTTATTCAAGGCAAAGTTAGCAAATAAAGACAAATTATCGAATGAAAGAGCCACCTTTAACATATTTTTATTGCAATTTAGCCAACGTTTCCTTAATACGGCGCATTGCTTCGCGTATATTGTCGTCGCTTGTGGCGTAACTCATACGGAAACACTCAGGGTCGCCAAAGGCATCACCACCTACGGTTGCCACATGTCCCTCCTCAAGGAGATACATTGCAAGGTCGGTAGAATTGTTTATTGTGCGTGTACCATCGGTCTTACCGTAGAAGCTTGAGCACTTGGGGAAGAGGTAGAAAGCGCCTTCTGGCTTATTAACCTCAAGACCCGGTATCTGCTTTGCAAGTTCTACGATAAGGTCGCGACGACGCTCGAAAGCCTGACGCATTGTCTCAACACAATCTTGCGACATTGTATAGGCTGCCTCGGCTGCCTTCTGGCTTACAGAGCAAGGACCTGATGTATACTGTCCCTGAAGTTTGTTGCATCCCTTAACAATCCACTCTGGCGCGGCTATAAAGCCGATACGCCATCCTGTCATTGCGTATGCCTTTGACACTCCGTTAACGATAATAGAACGTTCCTTCATGCCTGGGAACTGTGCTATACTCTCGTGACGTCCTATATAATTAATGTGTTCGTATATCTCGTCGGCGAGCACATACATTCCTTCATGACGTTTGATAACCTCTGCCAAGCCTGCGAGTTCTTCCTTAGAATAAACACTACCCGTAGGATTGCTTGGCGAGCAAAGGATAAGCATACGTGTCTTCGGGGTTATAGCAGCTTCGAGTTGCTCTGGCGTAATCTTGAAATCCTGCTCGAAGCCAGCATTAACAATGACTGGTGTACCACCCGCAAGCTTGACCATCTGTGGATAACTAACCCAGTAAGGTGCTGGGATGATAACTTCCTCGCCATCGTTTACAAGAGCCATAACAGTGTTGCATACACTCTGCTTTGCACCATTAGACACAAGCACCTCGTTTGTTGTATATTCGAGGTTGTTCTCGTTCTTGAGTTTAGCTACGATGGCCTTACGCAGATCCATATAACCAGGAACCGGCGAGTATCTTGAGAAGTTCTCGTCGATTGCCTTCTTGGCTGCTTCTTTGATGTGGTCGGGAGTATTGAAGTCGGGCTCGCCCACACTGAGGTTGATCACGTCTACGCCTTGTGCCTTCATCTCGCTGCTCTTCTGCGACATTGCAAGTGTTGCCGATGGAGCTAGACGATTGAGGCGGTTTGATAATTCTGCCATAATATCAAGTATCTATCGTTTATAAGTTCTTGCAAAATTAATTATAAAAATCGAGTTATACGAAGAATTTGCAAGCAAAATGATAGAACGAGGAGAAAAAACATGGAAGAGACGGAGGTGACAAGGCAACTGTTTTTATGTTCACCACTCTTGTATGGACCAAGTGTAGCCTATAGTACAATAAAAGGTATAACGAATAGGTATCGAGAAATTTCTCCCCCAAAAACCATCCGTTATACCTTTTATTAAAACCCTAAAGATTTTACCACAAGAGGGTTTTGATTATATTTATGTCTAAATCCTGCCTTTAAGCGTTCTTAATTCTCAATGCTGTCGTTATTGAAAGCCGAGGAAATGCGACACTTAAAATTGCCGTTGTATACAACCGTTGACTTTTTTAGTGCGTTCCATACTGGGACTTTATAATTACTTAAGATGCAAAGTATGCCCCATACGGTCGCGTTTTGTCTTGAGATAACGCTCGTTGTACTTGTTAGGAACAACCTCAATAGGCACATTCTCTACAATCTCGAGCCCGTAAGCCTCAAGACCAACACGTTTTGTAGGATTATTTGTAAGCAAGCGCATCTTGTGAACACCAAGATGACGCAGCATCTGGGCACCGCAACCATAATCGCGCTCGTCTGGCTTAAATCCAAGATGAGTGTTGGCATCCACAGTGTCGTAACCTTCTTCCTGAAGTTTGTATGCCTCTATCTTATTCATAAGACCAATACCACGGCCTTCCTGTTGCATATACACGAGCACTCCCTTGCCCTCTTTTTCGATCATCTCCATAGCCTTATGCAACTGCTGACCACAGTCGCAACGCTTTGAGCCAAGAATATCACCAGTTGCGCAAGACGAATGAACACGCACAAGTACTGGCTCATCCTCACGCCACTCGCCCTTAACAAGAGCCATATGCTCCATTCCATTGCTTTGTTGACGGAAAGGAATAAGACGGAAGTGGCCCCACTCGGTAGGCATATCAACCTCCGCGCCCACTTCTATAATTGACTCCTTCTTAAGACGATAGGCGATAAGATCCTTTATGGTAATGATGCGCATACCCCACTCGGTAGCCATCTTCTGTAGCTCGGGCATACGTGCCATTGTTCCATCATCATTCATTATCTCCATTAGGGCACCTGCAGGATATAGTCCGGCAAGACGACAAAGATCTACAGCCGCCTCGGTATGTCCACAACGGCGCAATACACCATTGTCCTGTGCATACAACGGATTGATATGACCAGGACGACCGAAAGTCTGAGGTGTTGAGTTAGGATCGGCAAGCGCCTTGATTGTGGCTGCACGGTCGTGTATAGAAACACCTGTTGAACAACCCTCCAGTTTGTCAACAGTCACAGTGAACGGTGTGCCGAGCATAGACGTGTTATCACTAACCTGGTGCGGCAGGTCAAGTTCCTCACATCTTGACAACGTAATGGGCACACAAAGCACACCACGAGCGTTCTTCAGCATGAAATTAACTTTCTCCGGAGTTATCTTCTCGGCTGCAATAATAAGGTCACCCTCGTTCTCGCGGTCTTCATCGTCAACGACGATTACGAATTTACCTTCCTTGAAATCTTCCAAAGCATCTTCAATGCTACTAAGCTTGAACTCTTCCATTTCTTATATTATTAGATGTTTATATTAATGTTTTATTATAGGGGTTATACTAAATACTGTGATTTATACATATATATTATTATAATGTATAGACATAATACGCTGGCCGACATGACAATCATTGGTTTGCCAGTGCCTTTATACGACCTATTATTATGTCATTCTCGGCCTTAACGGTACGCAGATCTCGCCAAAGACGCAACCTGTAGCGCCACATACGAAGGTAGAGCACCAGTCCAAAAGGAGCAATAACTGCCGACACAATGTTAAGCCAACGGCGTTCAAATGGCCTTGTATGTGCTTTGACTGACATTATAGGATATGCGCTAAGATGGTTTACGATAGTGCGGTCGCGCGAATTGCTGAGATCCTCTATTACCGTTTCGAGTTCTTCGTTTATAGCCTCAATCTTATGGTCGGGTTCGTACCTAAAGAACACCTTAATCCAATTGGGCGCATGTTTTAAACGATGCGACTGCGAATAGAGGTCAATCTCGCTGGTTATACATTCTAACCTTTCAAGATCGGAAGCATAATCAGGATCGTTAATCACCACCTCCTTGCGATATATCGGTCGTTTGACACGCAGACCGAAGAATCTACGGAAAATATCTGTATACAAATCAACATTGAACACCACAGAATCGTTGGTGGCCTTATACGTGAAGAATACAGCCATCGGCACAAGTACAGCCGGAGCAAGAGCATTGCCAAACCATATAGCCCACATTCCGCCACGCGCCATTCTATAGCCCGAGTTGTCGAGAATATAGTAAACAATAAACACGAGTACAGATATAAGTACCGGCAGTCCAAGTCCTCCCTTACGTATGATAGCACCAAGCGGTGCTCCAATAAAGAAGAAGATAAGACAAGTGAGAGCGAGCGTTATCTTCCTCACCCACTCTATATTGTGCTGGCGTATTAGTCGGTCGCCATCAGATGTTATCATCTGTTTAAAGTCAAGATCGCTTGCACGTTGCTTAACTTGCTGCAAGGCATAGCCAACCGCAGCACGGCGTCTATCAGGAGTTAATTGCGAGAAAGCCGAATCAACGTTGTAAGTATTCGTGGCAACAAGACCCATAGAACGTAGTGAGTCTTTGACAGAAACCTTAGGCAAGGCATAAGCCATGCGCTGGTCTTCATTATAATACATACGGCCTATACTATCGTACTGCTCCTTAAGCGAGTCAAGATCGTGTCTTATCTTAGAAAAGCTCTTGGCACTGGCATTATTCGACATAGATGAGCCATCGCCCATATTAAAGTCGCCATCATAATCGAGCAGTATTCGCTTGGCAGTAAATGTCTCGCGTCGATAAGGAACAGCAGCACTTCCTGCCATCTCCTGAGCCTTCATATTCTCAAACCACTCGCCGCTCCACAAAGAAAGCAACAGATGTTTCTTCTCAGCAGTAGACTGCAGCATACCAGAGTCTGCAAGGATAATGGCCTGATCTTCATAAGATCCAGTCATTCTGTATATCATTATACCATAGAGCTTGCCTGTATTAAGATCCTTCTTCTGCACATAAAGGTTAGAGTTTGGTATACCATCATAGAATATTCCCTCTGGAATCTCAAGCTCCGGACTCTTTTGTTTCATCGACATAAGCATCAAGCCTATCTGCTTGTTGGCATTAGGACCGATGGTATTTTGGAAATAAAGCGAGGTAAAACATATGAGCACAGATATGAATATCAGCGAACGAAACGCCTGCATAAGCGATATACCAGCAGCCTTTATAGCTGTAAGTTCGGAGCTTTCGCCCATATTACCAAAGGTTATAAGAGATGAAAGCAATATGGCAAGGGGCAATGCCTGCGGAACAAGCATTAAGCCCATATACCAGAAAAATTCGGCAAGAACCTCCATCGACAAACCCTTACCTATAAGCTCGTCGATATAGCGCCACAGGAACTGCATCATCAGTACGAACTGACATATGAAGAAAGTACCTATGAATAGAAGACCAAACTGCTTGGCTATGAATATATCTAACTTCTTTATTCGAAACATATTTTTATGCTATTTGCTCCAACACCCCTATTATATATAATGTGTACTTTATTATTATAAATAAAGTGCACATGCGCATAGGGATACATGTTTGCAAAATTAGTATAAAAATTCCACAAACAATTAATTTTAATATTTTTTGTAAACTATTACACACCGCTTTTAAGACGAAGACGGTCAAAGTTGTGTTGCCATGTTGAGTACAACCATTCGGCATCATCCTCTATGGTAAAATCTGTGACGTGCAATGTTATCTCCCCAGACACCGGACTGCACGACATAGTTATTTCTACATAAGCGTCGCCTTCCTCGTCGTCCCAACTCCATCTAATACGATTTAGACAGTCAGCATACAACAATATAGCCTGACGCATCTCATGATGCCGCCAAACATCACCCCACACAAAGGTAAGGATGTTGCCTTCGAGCGTCACTTTGTCGGCAATCCACTTCTGAAGTCCATCAGCAGTACCAATAAGTTGCCATACAATATTGCGTGACGTAGACTTCAGTTGATGCTCTATTTCTATTTTCTTTATACTCATTATTCTTGATATTAATCAATCCTCATTTCAAAAACGGATGAGATTTGCAGTTTAATTGATGCAAAGATACATTTTTTTTGATGATGAAGTAAATTTTTCTTCAAAAAGTTTTGGCAGTTAATAAAAAATCGCTACCTTTGCACCTGCAATCAAGAACGATGGCGGGATAGCTCAGCTGGTTAGAGCGCATGATTCATAATCATGAGGTCCCCAGTTCAATCCTGGGTCCCGCTACAAAGAAACCGAAAAGAAGTTAATTCTTTTCGGTTTTTTGTTTTTATAAAACTTTATTTTACTTAACCAAGCAAAAAAAAACGATATACAACATCAAGTCTCAGATTAAATTCGTAATTTTGCAGCATAATATATAAACACACATTATATATAATATAGAAAATACGTTTATGAAACTTGATTTGCTGACAGCCATCTCGCCCATTGACGGTCGCTACAGAAGCAAGACAGAGAAACTTGCTGACTATTTTTCAGAGTATGCACTCATACGATATAGAGTGCGTGTGGAAATAGAGTATTTCATCACTCTCTGCGAACTGCCCCTTCCGCAGCTAAAGGACTTTGACCACTCGCTGTTTGAGCGTTTACGTGGTATCTACAAGAACTTTAACGAAGATAATGCACAACGCGTTAAAGACATCGAGAAAGTGACCAACCATGATGTCAAGGCTGTGGAGTATTTCATAAAGGAGGAGTTTGACAAGATTGGCGGACTGGATGCCTACAAAGAATTCATACATTTTGGTTTGACATCTCAGGACATAAACAACACAAGTGTACCGCTCTCTATCAAGGAGGCACTTGAGGAAGCTTATTACCCTCTTGTTGAAGAACTCATCGCACAACTCCAACAGTATGCCGACGAATGGAAGGACGTGCCCATGCTTGCCAAGACTCACGGTCAGCCAGCATCTCCTACACGTCTAGGCAAGGAGATCATGGTATACGTTTACCGACTTAACGAACAGCTTTCACAACTCAAGGCTTGCAAGATGACAGCCAAATTTGGTGGAGCTACAGGCAACTATAACGCTCACCATGTAGCTTATCCCGAATATGATTGGAAGGCTTTTGGCAACCGTTTTGTCAGCGAAAAACTTGGCTTGGAACGCGAGCAATACACAACACAGATTAGCAATTACGACTGCCTTGGTAGTGTATTCGATGCAATGCGTCGCATTAACACCATCATCATAGACCTAGACCGCGACTTTTGGATGTACATTTCTATGGACTACTTCAAGCAAAAGATTAAGGCAGGCGAGGTAGGATCGTCAGCTATGCCGCATAAAGTAAATCCAATTGACTTTGAAAATTCAGAGGGCAATCTTGGCATAGCCAATGCCATACTGCAATTCCTCGCTATGAAGTTGCCAGTAAGCCGTCTGCAACGCGACCTTACCGACTCTACCGTACTTCGTAACGTAGGCGTACCTTTCGGTCATGGTATGATAGCCATAGCAAGCACACTTAAAGGTCTGCGCAAACTTATTCTCCACGAAGAGAAAATTGAGGAAGACCTCAACAACACTTGGGCAGTTGTAGCAGAAGCCATTCAAACCATATTGCGCCGCGAAGCCTATCCTCATCCATACGAGGCACTAAAGGCTCTCACACGCACCAACAAAAAGATGTCCGAGGAGACAATACACGAGTTTGTAAAGACCCTCAACGTTAGCGACGCCGTTAAGGCTGAGCTTATGGCCATCACGCCGCTTAACTACACTGGCATCTAAAACAAGCACAACAACAGCAAAACATTATAGCAGTCTATATAAATATTAAGCGATTTAAAAATCAATTAAGAGATTATAGCAATCTATATATAATTAATAGTAAGTAATAATTTAAGTAAGAACAGAAGTGCATCTATCCGTTCACTTTTCAACGCAGAATAACGGAATGGGTGTCACTTGCCGTGAGGCGAAAAAAGTAAAAACTATGGATTCAGAATTGGAAAAGAACCAGGAACAGAAAGCAGCGGATCAAACTACAGGCAATAGCGAGAGCTATGGTCGTCCCGCAGGTAACTATCAGAGAGAGTATCGCAGTGTGACCGGACGTCGTCCACGCATCCACACTCAGCGTCCTTACAATGCCGACCGTTCTGCCTCAACAAGCAGCGACGACAATGGATTCCGCCCCGAGGGATTCGGTGCAGGTTTGCAAGGTAACGGCAACAACGGCTATCAGCAACGTCAACAAGGCTATCGTTCTCGCTACAACCAGCAGGGAGACAGCCAGCAGAGCGGATACCAGCCACGTCAGCAAGGCTATCGTCCTCGCTACAATCAACAACAGGGTGACGACCAACAGAGTGGCTATCAGCAGCGTGGCGGTTATGGACAACAGCGTGGTGGATACAACCGTGGCGGATACGGACAACAAAGCGGATACAACCGTCAGCACACTCCTGGCTACGATCCAAATGCAAAATATAGCTTGAAAAAGCGTATCGAGTATAAGGAAGAGAATTTCGATCCGAACGAACCAATTCGTCTGAACAAGTTCCTTGCTAACGCAGGTATTTGTTCACGTCGCGAGGCTGACGAATTTATCCAGGCAGGTGTTGTATCAGTAAACGGTGAGGTTGTTACCGAACTCGGTACTAAGATCAAGCGCACCGATGAGATTAAGTTCCACGACCAGCCTGTAAACCTTGAGAAGAAGGTATACGTACTGCTAAATAAACCAAAGGATTGTGTTACAACAAGCGATGACCCACAACAACGCAAAACTGTTATGGACCTCGTTAAAAACGTATGTCCTGAGCGCATCTACCCTGTAGGACGTCTCGACCGCAACACTACTGGCGTACTTCTCCTTACCAACGACGGTGACTTGGCCTCTAAGCTCACACACCCGAAATTCCTTAAGAAGAAGGTTTATCACGTATATCTCGACAAGAATGTTACAGCTCACGATATGCAGCAGATTGCAGAAGGCATTGAGCTTGAGGACGGCGAAATACATGCTGATGCTATCGAGTATGCAAGCGATACAGACAAGAGCCAAGTAGGCATTGAGATCCACAGCGGCAAGAACCGCATCGTGCGCCGAATATTTGAGCACCTCGGTTATCGTGTCGTTAAACTCGATCGCGTTCAGTTTGCAGGACTCACAAAGAAGAACCTCCGTCGTGGCGACTGGCGCTTCCTCACAGAGAAGGAAGTTGAGATGCTGCGTATGGGCGCCTTCGAATAATATATAATAGTGTAATGTTTAATTTATAATGGAAACACTTAAGAGAACCAAAGTTGTAGATGCTCTTAGTAGCACCGACTTCGGAAGCAAAATCAATGTGAAGGGATGGGTTCGTACCCATCGCAGCTCTAAGGCTGTCGACTTCATTGCACTCAACGACGGCTCGACAATAAAGAATATACAGATTGTTGTTGACCCTACAAAGTTTGACGCTGATATGCTCAAGCAAATCACCACAGGCGCTTGCATAAGCGCCGTTGGTACACTTGTAGAGAGCCAGGGTAATGGACAGACATCTGAGATTCAGTGCGACAGCATTGAAATCTATGGTCTGTGTGGCAACGACTATCCTATGCAGAAGAAAGGTCAGACCTTTGAGTATATGCGTCAGTATGCCCACTTGCGTCTTCGCACCAATACCTTCGGTGCCGTTATGCGCATACGTCACAATATGGCTATGGCCATCCATACCTATTTCCACGAGCACGGCTACTTCTACTTCAATACTCCGCTTATCACTGCAAGCGACTGCGAGGGTGCAGGACAGATGTTCCAGGTTACAACAAAGAACCTCTACAACCTCAAGAAGACAGAGGATGGCAAGATAGACTACTCTGACGACTTCTTTGGAAAGCAGACTTCACTAACAGTATCAGGTCAGCTTGAAGGCGAGTTGGGCGCCACAGCTCTTGGCGCAATATATACCTTCGGTCCTACATTCCGTGCAGAGAATTCTAACACACCACGTCACTTGGCCGAGTTCTGGATGGTAGAACCTGAAGTTGCTTTCCTCGACCTTGCTGGTCTTATGGAACTAGAAGAAGACTTCATCAAGTACTGCATCCGTTGGGCTTTGGAGCACTGCAAGGACGATCTCGAATTCCTTAATAAGATGATTGCCAAGGGTCTTATTGAGCGTCTTAAAGGTGTGCTCAACTCTGAGTTCGTGCATCTGCCTTATACCGAGGGCATACGCATACTCCAGGAAGCTATAAAGAATGGCAAGAAGTTTGAGTTCCCATGCGAGTGGGGCGACGATCTAGCCTCAGAACACGAGCGCTTCCTCGTTGAGGAATACTTCAAGAAGCCAGTTATCATGACCAACTATCCTAAGGCTATCAAGGCCTTCTATATGAAGATAGATGCTGAGGAATCTGGATTTGGAGGCAAGAGTGGCGCAACCGTTCAAGGCACCGACGTATTGTTCCCGCAGATTGGCGAAATCATTGGCGGTTCTGTTCGTGAGGAAAGCTACGACAAACTTATGAACGAGATAGAAGAGCGTAACATTCCTATGAAGGATATGAGCTGGTACCTCGACACCCGCAAATATGGATCATGCCCACATGCTGGTTTCGGTCTCGGTTTCGAGCGTCTTATCCTCTTCGTAACTGGTATGCAGAACATCCGCGACGTCATTCCGTTCCCACGTACACCTAAGTCGGCTGAGTTTTAAATTGTACGAAAGTCTTGATAGACAAACTAATAATGAAGGGCAACAAGAAAATCTTGTTGCCCTTTTTGTATTTTGTGCAAGATTTTCAGTATCTTTGCATACATTATATAAATGTACCAAAAGATGAACATAGCCGAAATACTTACCGCCGGCGACGGGAAGAAGCACTTCTCGTTTGAGGTTCTGCCACCGCTGAAAGGCACAGGCACAGAAAGATTGTTTTCAACTATAGAAAAGTTTAAGGACTTCGATCCTGCTTACATCAATATCACTACGCATCACAGCGAATTTGTCTACCGAGAAATAGAAGACGGTAAGTTTGAAAGGTTGCGTGTGCGTCGCCGTCCCGGAACAGTGGCTGTGGCGTCAGCAATACAGCAGGAGTTTGGCGTTCCTGTCATTCCGCACGTAATATGCAGCGGAGCAAGTGCCGAAGACATTGAATACGAACTAATAGACCT